>NZ_CP149933.1:692500-693503 GCF_037949795.1 Thioclava sp. GXIMD2076 | reverse complement strand
TCATGTCAACATTCTCACTTCTGATCACTCCACCGGATGCCTTACAGCCCGGCTTCACAGTCAGAACATTGCCTCCAATACTCCCGAAGGAGATAAGGAGGCAGCGTTCTATATCACAGAACGCTCCGCTACCACGCACTTCACAGTGCATCCAAAGCTTCGGCTCGTGGCTTGAGCCCCGTTACATCTTCGCCGCAGGACCTCTTAACTAGACCAGTGAGCTGTTACGCTATCTTTAAAGGATGGCTGCTTCTAAGCCAACCTCCTGGTTGTTTTGGAAGTCCCACATGCTTTCCCACTTAGCCACGAATTGGGGGCCTTAGCTGTTGGTCAGGGTTGTTTCCCTCTCCACGACGGACGTTAGCACCCGCCGTGTGTCTGCCGATCAGTTCTTCCCGGTATTCGGAGTTTGCTTAGACTCAGTAAGGCTGTGGGCCCCCATCATCCATGCAGTGCTCTACCCCCGGGAGAATACAATCGACGCGCTACCTAAATAGCTTTCGCGGAGAACCAGCTATCTCCGAGTTTGATTGGCCTTTCACCCCTAGCCACACGTCATCCGGACCCTTTTCAACGGGTGTCGGTTCGGACCTCCAGTTGGTGTTACCCAACCTTCATCCTGCACATGGCTAGATCACTCGGTTTCGGGTCTGATCCCACGAACTCGACGCCCTGTTAAGACTCGCTTTCGCTGCGCCTACACCTATCGGCTTAAGCTTGCTCGTAAGACCAAGTCGTTGACCCATTATACAAAAGGTACGCCGTCAGAGCTCGAGGCTCCTCCGACTGCTTGTAGGCGTCCGGTTTCAGAAACTGTTTCACTCCCCTCGTCGGGGTGCTTTTCACCTTTCCCTCACGGTACTGGTTCGCTATCGGTCAGTAAGGAGTACTTAGCCTTCGAAGGTGGTCCTCCGATCTTCAGACAGGATTTCACGTGTCCCGCCCTACTTAATTCGTCCCGTTGAGCTTCGTATACGGGGCTATCACCCATATTGCTGGACAT
>NZ_CP149933.1:550000-690000 GCF_037949795.1 Thioclava sp. GXIMD2076 | reverse complement strand
TCGCTAACCTTGACGTATGAACCACTGCACATCGTCTATCCATAAAGAATAAACGCTTCTGCTTATCGTTCCACTTGCGTGATACCGACAAACAGTGAAGCTGACACTCACATCATCGAGCCGAAACCCTAGTGAGCCGATATACAGACGTTCATTTAGTCGATCATAGACCAAACCGCCCGCATATCTCTTCAGTAAAACCATCAATGTCAAAGAGCCGAAGACAAAAATCAACAGCAGCACCCAATCCCTCAGGTGCGAACCGCAAACCTCATCTTCCGAATGTCTATCGCTTCAGCCACCCCAAACCGTCTCTCTCGATCCCGTCTGCCGCGGCCTCCGCGCCCCGCTGCGTCGTCTGCCGCTGCGGTGAAGCGGTATTTACGGACAACACCCAAACACCGCAACCCCTTTTTCAACGAAAATCATAAATTCATACAAAAATTCAAATAACATACTGAAATATATATAGTTATTTCGATCAGTTTTATGACACAGACCCAGACACACACCACAACAGACACTCATAGTCAGGAATCACCACACACAAACATCAACGCAGACACGCGCGAGCGAACCTTCAGACCGTCTTGAAACCGCAAAACATGAACGCCAATCATAGCCCCACCACCATCCGGAAAAGACATCGATCACATGACATCTCCTACCGTTGCGCTCCGCCGCCCGCTCCTTTGCGATATTTCTGCCCGTGCGACGCTCGGCATCTCGGAGGAGATCAGCCGGATGGCGGGCGCGCCGGTCCGCAGCCGCGCGGAACTCACTGCCGGAGAGGCCAAAGCCTGGTTCTACCGCCGCTGGCGACGGCGAGCGGACGGCGAGGGTATAGCTGTGGCGGGACATGATCGCTCCCCATCATCCCGAGCTGTCGATCCTGCGGCAATGCGCCTTGCTCGGGCTCAGCCGCTCGGCGTTTTACAGCCCGAGCAGATCCGAGCCGCCGCTGAACCTAGCCTTGATGAAGCTTGCCGACGCGCAGTTCATGGAGACGCCGTTCTACGGCAGCCGTCATGTGGCGCGGCATCTGCGCAACCAAGGATATTGCCTCTGGCGCAAGCGAGTCAGAAGGCTCATGGACAGGATGGATCTGCGGGCTGTTTATCAAGGGCCCAGGACCTCGCGGCCACATCCGTCTAAACGTAAACATCGATATTTATTTCTGAAGTACCAGGCGCGCGGCCCGATCACGTCTGGTATGTCGACATTGCCTACATCTTGATGCAGCGCGGGTTCCTTTACCTGCTCGCCATTATGGATTGGACGACGCGCCGGGTTCTGTCACGGCGTCTGTCGAATACCATGGATGTGGAGTTCTGTATCGAGGCCTTGGAGGAAACCGCCACGGCATGGCAAGCCCGACATATTCAACACGGACTAAAGCCGTCCGTTCACAAGCCCGCGCTTCACGGAGATTTTCGCAGACGCAACTTTGAAGATATCGGTGGACGGGCGAGGCCGGTGGATGGATAACGTGATGATCGCGCGGCTTTTGCGGTCGCTGAACTACGAATGCGTCTATCTGAACGCGTTTGAGACAGGCACCCCAGCTCGCAGCGGCACTGGGAAGCGGATGATCTCCTAGATTACCAAGAGCCCCCATTCGACGCTCGATGCCCCCCAAAAGCCCATCAAGGTCTCGATTGGAAGGCGGCAGCATGACCTATAGGCAACCTCAGCGCCGCCGAAAAACTGTCCGGGAAATGGGGACCACTTCAGCACCACCACCGCATTATCATGCCCATTACGCGCCCGATAATGGGGTTCGAAGCCTTTTGCTCAGCCGCCGCCACTTGCGCTGGCGTGGGACCGCGCACATCCTCCCTAAAGGGCAGATAGCGTGATGAGCCCTACGCATTCCAGATCATCGCGGCGCTCGCAGGATAAGCATATCCAAGCGAGGGGCGTTTCGAGCCAAGCCGTATTTCTTGCGACACAACCATAGGTTCTGACATATCCGCTCCCCTTATGGATCGTTTCAGCCGCACGATGGCCCAGAGATACCGACGGGGGCGGTTACAGCATCAAGGCCCCAGCACAGCTTCTTTCAACGTTTCCGAATATAGACAACGTATATCCATGGCGCGATGGCAATCGCGACAGTCACGAGCATAACAGTGGCGGCTGCGGACGCGAATGCGATGTTCGAACGCAGGAACAGGAAGTCCATGATAAATTTCGCAGGAACATCGGTCGCCATTCCCGGGCCACCATTCGTGAGTGCCACGACCAGATCGTAGGACTTCACTACACCCAAGCCGAGAAGGACAACTGCCGTAACGACAATGGGACGGAGTGTGGGCAGCACGATGGAAACGTAACCACGCCAGATTGGAATCCCGTCGACTTTGATCGCTTTCCACAAATCAGGATCCACGCCACGCAATCCCGCAAGCATAAGCGCCATAACAAGCCCTGCCGATTGCCAAACTGCTGCGAGCACGACCGCATAAATCGCCTTGTCCGGATCAACCACCCAATCAAAGCGGAAAGACGTCCAGCCAAGGTCGTTCAGAGTCTTCTGGATACCAAGGGTAGGATCCATCATCCAACGCCAGACGACACCTGTAACGATAAAAGATAAAGAATAGGGATAGAGATAGATGGTCCGGATCGTGCCTTCCAATGCAATCTTGCGGTCCAGTGCGATGGCCATCAATGTGCCCAGAACAAGACTGGCGACTACGAAAAGCACGCCAAAAACCAGCATATTATCAACCGAGTTCATCCAGCGCGAGGCATGGAAGAGACGCTCGTATTGCTTGCCTCCCGCAAAGACCATTTCTGGCACGAGTTTTGACGGTGTGAAGGAAATGCCGACGGTCCAGATCATCGTGCCGACATAGGCGGCCAGCACGATGATCCAGGTGGGCCAAAGAGCCATGGCGGCCCTGCTTGGGCGAAAAATGGGGGTTATCATTCGAGCCGCCATGGAACTATCCTTATTCTGCCGTCATTTCGATCGCATCGGTGAGCGATGCCGCAAAGTCCTCGGCGCTCATCGAAGGCGTATTCCAATATTCCGAAACGGCATCCTGAATGGCCCCGACGCGGTCAGCGCTCGCACTGATCTCGGGTCCTGCAACCTGCATGGACGGATCCTGCATGGCTTTATATCCTTTCGAGGCACAAGCATCGAGCGAGCTTCCATCCGCGTCGAGCCGTGCCGGGATACCACCCTTCACTTTGTTAAATGCGACCTGAACCTCGGGGGACATCATGGTTTTGACCAGCAAATCATCAACGGCTTTCTTGTCCTGTCTCTTGGCAGCAGGCAGCACGAAGACATCGCTGCTGATGACAAAGTGGTCTTTTCCACCAAGGCCGAGAAGACACTCGTAATCCTTCCCTGCCTCGAGGCCAGCTGCGGTAAACTCGCCCTTGGCCCAATCGCCCATGAACTGCATCGCAGCCTTGCCCTGAATGACCATGGCCGTCGCGTCATTCCATTTGCGGCCGGGCGATCCTGCGTCGATATAATTGGTGAGGCGTTTGAAGTCCTCGGCAAAAGCCTTGAATTCAGGTGAGTTGATCTTGTCGGTATCGCCATCGACCAAGATCGCATTGTAAAGGTCGAGATCGCCACGGAACATCATGACCTGATAGAACAGCTCGAGCGTTTGCCACGCTTCACCGCCATGCGCGATGGGTGTAACACCTGCGGCTTTGAGGGTGTCGAGCATCGGGAAGAAGCCGGACCAATCCTCGGGCATCGTCACCCCCGCATCAGCCATGACCTTTTTATTGACCCAGAGCCAGTTCTCGCCATGGTTATCGACCGGCATTGCATAGACCTTGCCATCATAGGACACGGCTTTCAGTAGCGCAGGCGGCAGAGCTTTGTCCCAATGACCGGTTTCGGCATAGCTGCTCAGGTCAGTCAGATAGCCTTTCTGGGCAAGATCGGCAAATTGGGTGCCTGCGTTGAACTGCAGAGCATCCGGAGGATTACCGCCGATGATCGAACTGGTCGCCGCTGCGAGCGCA
Organism: Thioclava sp. GXIMD2076; assembly: GCF_037949795.1. Taxonomy (NCBI): domain Bacteria; kingdom Pseudomonadati; phylum Pseudomonadota; class Alphaproteobacteria; order Rhodobacterales; family Paracoccaceae; genus Thioclava; species Thioclava sp. GXIMD2076. The sequence continues at coordinate 685,998 of NZ_CP149933.1, read as the reverse complement.
CTCTCGAAATCGGGCACGGCGTTATCGACCCATTCACCGCCATTGGCGTTGAAATCTTTGACCATCACCTGCAATGCTGACGCCTCGGAGCCGCTAGTCCACCAATGCATGACCTGTGCCTTGACCGGATCGGCATGAGCGGGGGTAACAAGGCAGAACGCGCTCAACGCGATACCGGAGGTAAGCCCCGAAAGTGACCGTGACATGTTCTTCTTTTTCATCATGTTGTTCCCTGTTGATGTATTTTGGTATTTTGGCAATCCGGCCATATGGCCGGACCGGTTTTTATGCGTCGGCCGAGTGGAGGAGCACTCTGCTGCCATCGTTCTGGGCAGATTGGACCGCCGCGAGAATAAAGCGCATGCCTTCAAGACCTTCGACGATGCCTGGAAGGTCCGGAGAAGGCGTTCCTGTCTCGAAGGCAAGGATCTTGTCTGCCGCCTCGCGATAGAGCGTGGCGAACGCCTCGAGATATCCTTCAGGATGGCCGCCCGGTATGCGGGTCGCCGCCGTAGCGGCCTCGCCGATCCCGTGCCCACCGCGGATAAATGTCTGGGCAGGCCCATCCAGCGGTCTGAAGGACAGACGGTCTGGCTCTTCCTGTAGCCATTCGATGCCGGCCTTTTCACCATAGACCCTCAGCCGGAGCCCGTTCGCATGTCCACTGGCGACCTGACTTGCCCAAAGCATCCCGCGCGCTCCACCTTCGAAACGCAACATGATCTGCGCGTCATCATCGAGGCTTCGTCCGGACACAAATGAACTGAGCTCCGCACGAAGGCTCTCGGGACGCAGCCCCGTCACGAACCGCATCAGATGGTATGCATGCGTGCCGATATCCCCGATCGCCCCGCCGAGACCGGCGCGCGCCACGTCAGTCCGCCATTCCGCACCTTTCACGCCCTGCCGCTCGACATTGCGAGCAAGCCAGTCCTGCGCATATTCAACCTGAACCACGCGCAGCGGACCTAAGGCATTCTGGGTCACCAGCTCCTGTGCATGCCGCACCATAGGATAGCCCGAATAGTTATGGGTCAGGACAAACAGGCGCCCCGCCCGTTCCAGAACCTCGTATAGGGCTTGCGCATCTTCGTAGGTGCTGGCCAAGGGCTTGTCGCAGATCACATGGATACCTGCTTCGAGAAACGCGCAAGCTACCGGTACATGCAGGTGGTTCGGCGTAACAATCGACACGACCTCCACACCATCGGGACGGGCAGCTTCCTTTCGGGCCATATCACGATAATCGCTATAGCTGCGTTCGGGAGCGATGCCACATTCCAAGGCGGAGGCCGCCGCGCGGGCGGGGTCCGATGAGAGCGCACCTGCGACGAGATCGAAGCGGTGGTCAAGGCGCGCGGCCATGCGATGGACACCACCGATAAATCCGCCCGCGCCGCCCCCTACCATACCCAGTCGGATCCGGCGGCTCATGAAGAAAGCCCCAATAGTCGCCGGTTGGCTGCGGCATCGGTTCCTGCGGCCGCAAAGTCATCAAAGGCGCGGTCTGTAACGCGGATGATATGATCCGCGATAAAGCGCGCCCCTTCCGCGGCGCCATCCATGGGATGTTTCAAGGCGCATTCCCATTCAAGCACGGCCCAACCGTCGAAGCCATATTGTGCAAGGCGCGAGAAGACGGCTTTGAAGTCGACCTGACCATCTCCGGTCGAGCGGAAGCGGCCCGCTCTCTCGACCCAAGGCGCATAGCCCGAATAGACACCCTGACTGGCGGACGGTACAAACTCGGCATCCTTGACGTGGAACATTCCGATACGCTCGTGATAGCGGTCTATGAACCCTAGATAATCAAGCTGCTGCAAGACGAAATGGGAGGGGTCGTAAAGGATCTTGGCACGTTGATGCCCACCCACACGGTCGAGGAACATCTCGAACGTATAACCATCGAAAAGATCCTCTCCGGGATGGATCTCGTAACACAGATCCACTCCCGCAGCATCGAACGCATCGAGGATCGGGCGCCAGCGCGAGGCGAGTTCGTCAAAGGCTTCCTCGATCAGTCCCGCAGGACGCTGCGGCCATGGATAGAGATAGGGCCAAGCCAACGAACCAGAAAATGTCGCATGAGCGTCTAGTCCCAACCGACGGCTGGCCTGTGCTGCCAGCATCAGGCTCTCGACAGCCCATGCCTGCCGTGCGGCGGGGTTGCCACGCTTTGCCGCAGGAGCAAAACCATCATAAAGCGTGTCATAGGCAGGATGCACTGCCACAAGCTGGCCCTGAATATGGGTCGAGAGCTCGGTGATTTCCAAGCCATGATCCGACAACAGCCCTTTCACATCATCACAATAGCTGTCCGAGCTGGCCGCAAGGGCCAGATCGAAGATTGCCGGATCTCCGGTCGGGACCTGCAGACCCTTGAATCCAAGGCCAGACGCCCATTGCGCCAGACCGGTAAGGCTGTCGAACGGCGGCTCGGCGCCGATAAACTGCGCCAAAAACAGGCCCGGTCCTTTCATCGTGCGTAGGGTCACGGGAGCACCTCCACGGATTGCGCTGCACGGAAGGTTATGGCCTCCTCGGGTGTAAAGGCTGCGGGCCGCTTGGGACGGCTATTGATATAGAGGGAGCGTCCTTCAATGGCTGCCGTCTCGATGGCGAGCATAACCTCAAGCACATGCCGTCCGAATTCGGTATCACAGCGATGTGCGCGTCCTTCAGAAATCGCGCGGGCCATTTCCGCAAGCCCTAGTCCGCGATAGCAGGAGAATGGAAACTCGCCCAGCCACAGACGGTTATTGGCCCCGAAAGCGCGGGTCGATGTATCTATCTCGGTGAAGCCCCCTACAAGATCGCCCTGCGCGATGATTCCGCCAAAATCATTGGGATCGCAAATCCGGAGCGTGCCTTTGGTGCCGTGCAACTCGATCGGGCGTAGATCGGTATTTGCGACATCCCAGCTTGCGAGGAAGGTAATCTCGGCGCCGCTCTCGAAGCTCAGGAGGGCATTGAGCGTGGTGAAGGTCTCGACAGGAATGCTCTGCCCCTTGAGAGGGCCGTCGGCCGTAACCAGACGTGTGCGCCGGCCGATCCGTCCGCTGGCCTGAACCCGCGTGACCGGCCCGAGCATATTGACGAGTGACGCAATGTAATAGGGGCCCATGTCGAGAACAGGACCACCGCCTTTGCGGTAGAAGAAGTCTGGCGAAGGGTGCCAGTCTTCCATCCCATGCGACAGGACGGTGGCAAGACCGGTGACCACCTCACCGATTGTACCCGCATCAACGAGAGCCCGCGCTTGTTGCTGCGCGGGGCCGAGGAACGTGTCCGGCGCAGTACCAATCCGCAGGCCACGCGCAGCGGCTGCGGCCTCCATCGCATCGACCTCGGCTAGGCTAAGCGCCAGAGGCTTTTCGGTATAGACATGTTTTCCCGCATCGAGGATGCGCAAGGAGGTCTCGGCATGCACGGCAGGAATGGTCAGATTGAGAATGACATCGAGGTCATCACGCGCCAGAAGTGCGTCGACCTCCATTGCCTCAATGCCGTATGTCACCGCTTTGGACCGCGCCGCCTCGGGGCGCAGGTCTGCGCAAGCGATGTAGTCGATGTCTTGCAAGAGCGGTCCATTTGTAAAATAGGTATCAGAGATATTTCCACATCCGATTACCCCGACGCGCAGAGGCTTAGTATTCTCTCTCACACTGCAACTCCGTCGAGTTGGCGAACGGCTGCAGAGCTTTGGGTCGCGAAATCGAGCCAGTCTTTCGGTTCGTCATGTTCGAGAATTGCAAGACTTGCGCCAGTTTTGGGAAGCATGGCCCACACAGCAGGCCAGTCGACGATGCCTTGGCCGACATTGGTCCAGCCATCCTGATCGAGGTTCTGGCCTTCGGGCGCGATATCCTTGACGTGGACGGCAATGATGCGCTCGGCATAACGCTCGATCCACATGAGCGGGTCCCCCCCCGCGCGCACGACCCATGCAACATCGAGTTCCAGCGCGCAGCCTGCCTCGTTCATGATGACTTCGATCGGCATCGTGCCACAGGGCAAAGGCTCGAATTCGAACTCGTGGTTATGCCATGCAAAGATAAAGCCTCCCGCGCGCATCTGGTCGCCAACCGCAAGAAGGCGCGCTGCAAGGGCTTGCCACCCTGCCAGGTCGACCGGGCGGTCTTCGGGCTCGAGCCAAGGCGCGATAATGGTTTTCATCCCCAATCGACGGGCGATCTCGATGGCACGGGCAGGTTCTGCTTCGAGCATCTCGAGGTCGAAATGCCCGCTAAGTGCTGTCATGTTGTGCTGAGCTAGAATGGAATGCAGCCCGTCCAGATCTGCATAAAGCTCGCCAAAAGGCTCGACATTGGTGATCCCCATAGCTGCCAGTTCGGCAAGCTGGGTGTCGAGTGAGTCAGACGCGCGGGCGGTATAGAGCTGGAACGAAAGAAGCGGAGAAGTCATGATTTTTCCTGACGGATGGAAGTAGGTTACAGGCGCTGGCCTGATTGGGTATCGAAGAGGGAGGCACGTACCAGATCGGGCTGGAGGAAGACCTGCGTGCCGAGAGCAGGCAAGTGTTGGCCTTGTGCGCTGCCCAAACGAAGCGAGAGCTGGGTGCCGTTGGCGGTCGTGGCCCAGATGATGGTCTCCGAGCCAAGGGGCTCGATCAATGTGACCTCTGCCGCTAATGATCCGGCGGTGCCTTCTGGACAGAGCACGAAATCTTCGGGGCGTAGGCCTAATGTTGCGGGGCCGGTAAAGGCGAGAGGCGCGCTCGATATCCGATCAAGAGCAAAACTCATGTCAGCCGTCGTGAAATGAGGTCCCTGCGGTCCAGAGGAGATCTCGCCTTCAATAAAGTTCATCTTGGGAGTTCCGAGGAACCCGGCAACAAAGAGATTTGCAGGGCGGGTATAGACCTCGGCTGGAGGTGCCAGTTGCTGGATCTTGCCGTCCTTCATCACCGCGATGCGGTCTGCAAGCGTCATAGCCTCGACCTGGTCATGAGTGACATAGATCATCGTATTGCCAAGCGACTGGTGAAGGCGCTTGATCTCGATGCGCAGATCTGCACGCAGTTGCGCGTCGAGATTAGATAGCGGCTCATCAAAAAGGAAAACATCCGCCTTACGGACTAGAGCACGCCCGATGGCTACCCTCTGACGCTGTCCGCCGGACAGATCGGCGGGACGACGTTTCAGGAGGTGTTCGATTTGTAGGAATTTGGCAGTGTGGTTCACGCGTTCGGCGATCTCTGCCTTGGCCATGCCACGGATCTTTAAGCCGAAGCCCATATTCTGCGCGACGGTCATCCGCGGATAGAGCGCATAGGACTGGAAGACCATGCCGATACCGCGATCTTTCGGCTCGGCGCGCGTGACATCCTGACCGGAGATCATGATCTTGCCTGCGGTTACCGTGTTCAGCCCCGCTATCGCATTCAACAGCGTAGATTTCCCGCAGCCAGAAGAGCCAAGGAGCACAAGAAACTCGCCCTCGGCGATGTCGAGATTAAGCCCGTCGAGTACGTGCATCGTACCATAGGTCACGCGCAAGTCGCGGATCGAAACAGAAGTAGTCTGAGCGTCGAGCATGATTATCCTTTCACGGCGCCGGCTGCGATGCCGCGGACGAACCAGCGGCCGGACAAGAGATAGATTGCAAGGGGAACGAGGGCCGTCAGGATCGTCGCGGCCATGTGGACGTTATAGGGATGCTCACCCATGCGTGTATTAACGAGACCAATCAGCTGGACCGTCATCGGCTGGTTGCCCTGACCGGCAAAGATGAGACCGAAAAGATAATCGTTCCAGATGCCCGTCGCTTGCAGAATGACCGTCACGACGAGGATCGGCACTGACATGGGGAGAATGATGCGCCCGAAAATCTGCCAGAATCCAGCACCGTCGATCTTGGCGGCATCGAGCAGCACATCCGGCACTCCCGAATAGAAGTTCCGGAAAATCAGGGTCGTCACCGGCATGCCGAAGATCACATGCACCAAGACAACACCGAAGAGCGATTTCCCGAGGCCCAATGAGGCAAAAGACATGGCGAGAGGATAGATGAACAGCTGGTAGGGAATGAAGGCGCCGATCAGCATGATAGCGAAGAGTACTTCTGCTCCGCGGATACGCCAGAATGCCAGCGCATAGCCATTAATTGCCCCTAGCAACACGGAAAAGAAGACACTCGGGACCGTAATAATGACCGAGTTCCAGAATCCAGTACGCAACCCCTTGCAGTGAAGCCCCGAACAGGCGTGATTCCATGCCTGATCCCATGCAGCGAAGCTCGGGTGCTGGGGGAGCGCAAAGATAGAGCTATTGCGGACCTCAGCCATATCCTTCAGCGAGGTCACACCCATCACATAAAGAGGAAGAAGAAAAAAGAGCGCGCTGAGGAGAACAAAGATCCACAGCCCCCATCTGCCGGTGTTCGATGCCTGCTCCATTAGACTCGACCATGGTTTATGAAAACGTTTTCATTGCATGTTGGGTGATATGATCTGCTCAGAGGCATTTTACTTGTCTTTACCTGTCGGGATAAGTGATCTTTTATAATCTTATTAAAACGTTTGCATTGCACGTTTTTAAAGTCAATATAGTTTTCAAGCTAGATTTCAGGAGGCAAGAATTATGGTATCGGCGGTCCGACCAAAGGGCATTGTGACTATCGCCGATGTGGCAAAACTTGCTGGAGTTTCAAATGGAACCGTGTCGCGTTTCAATCATGAACCCGAGCGTGTGAGCCCCGCCACACGCGACAAAATACAGGCGGCCATAGAAACATTAGGATATTCCCCCAATATTCTCGCCCGCAATTTCCGGACCGGTAGCACAGGCGTGATTCTAGTCCTGACATCCGGGATTGGCGATCCGTTTTATGGCGACGTTATCAGCGGCATCGGACGTGTCGCCCGGTCCAAGGGCTACACGGTACGAATTGAGGAACTCTACGATGGAACACCGTTGAGCAGCAACGATCTAAGCAGTTTCATCTCGTCGCGCCAAGCGGATGGGATCGTCGTGCTCGGGAGCCCCTGGCCCTTCCGTCATTCTGAGCGTGACGCCGGAGACGCAAGCTATGCGATCGTGGTTTGCGGCGAAACATCCGACCCCGAACTTGCCCGCTATCCGCGTTTTCAGATCGACGGCCGTTCGGCTGCGCATGAAATGACCCGCTACTTGATCGGGCAAGGACATTACCAAATCGGATTTCTAGGGGTTGCGGGAGCGACAGTGCCTCTTGTGGAACGCGAGAACGGCTATAAGCTCGCCATGAAAGAGGCGAATATAGAATTGTCGCCTGATTGGATCGCCGACGCTGGCGTAACAATCGAAGAGGCACGTCGCGCTACGACTGCACTTTTGCACACGCAGAAGAAACCGACGGCAATCATCTGCGCAACCGATGACATCGCGCTAGCTGCGATGGCGGAAATCCACGCCCAAGGGCTGGTCGTCCCGCGCGACATCTGCGTAACAGGTTTTGATGACACCCGATATGCCGCGATTGCCAATCCGCCTCTGACCACAGTCGCGCAACCACGCGAGCAGATCGGGGAAAACGCGGTTTATAAACTCATCGACATGATGAACAACAAACCTGCACCTCTCCGAGAGGAACAACGACAGTATATCCTACCGCATCGTATTATATTACGAGGGTCTTCTCAGGTTTTGGCCGGCAAAACCTAAAGGACTGCGCCTTTCAACGCTCGGCCCACGCTACACTGACTTTCAAACCGGACCACTCGAGCAGGGCAGATCAGCTCCGCAGGTCCTATCAGCCACCGCTATAGGCGCGTGTCTGACAGGGTGTATGTGCACATGCTCACAAATAAAGGGGTTACAGCAAAGCTTTCATTGCGATAGGCCGCGCAAGTTGGCAATTTTGCGAACAATAAACACTGGAATAAGAAATAAAATGTCGGACATATCATCAGCCAATGGCTTCGCCGACGCGAATACCTCTGCCACCAACTCGGCGGGCAAGGTGTTGCTGGCCAGCCTGATCGGGACCACGATCGAATTCTTTGACTTCTACGTCTATGCGACCGCCGCCGTGCTGGTCTTCCCCACGCTGTTCTTCCCCAACAGCGATGGTATGACCGCCCTTCTGGCGTCTTTCGCGACCTTCTCCATCGCCTTCTTCGCGCGTCCCCTGGGCGCCATCGTCTTCGGCCATTTCGGTGACCGTATCGGGCGCAAGGCCACACTGGTCGCGGCGCTGCTGACGATGGGCATCTCGACCGTCATTATCGGTCTCCTGCCCACCTATGCGCAGATCGGCGTCGTCGCGCCACTCCTGCTGGCACTCTGCCGGTTCGGTCAGGGCTTCGGTCTGGGCGGCGAATGGGGCGGTGCCGTGCTGATGGCCACCGAGAACGCACCGGAAGGCAAGAAGAACTGGTATGGTATGTTCCCGCAACTGGGCGCACCCGTCGGGCTCTTCCTGTCCTCGGGCCTCTTCTGGGTGCTTTTGCAGTTCATGCCCAAGGAGCAGCTGCTGAGCTGGGGCTGGCGTATCCCCTTCATCGCCTCCATCGCGCTGGTGGTCATCGGCCTGTGGGTGCGTCTGTCGATCACCGAAACGCCTGCCTTCCAGAAGGCTATCGAGAAGAACGAGCGCGTGGCCGTGCCGGTATTCGAGCTGTTTGCCAAACACAAACTCTCGATCTTCCTGGGCACCTTCGTGGCTATGGTGACCTTCGTGCTGTTCTATATCGGCACCGCTTACCTTCTGTCCTACAATGTCAAGGTGCTCGAGATCCCGTTCACCGACGCGCTGGTGATCCAGCTCTGGGGCGCGGTGATCTTCGGTCTGACCATTCCCTGCGCGGGTCTGCTGGCCGAGCGGTTCGGCCGCCGCGAGGTGCTGATCGTGACGACCCTGCTGATCGCCGCCTTCTCCTTCCTCGTGCCCGTGCTGATGGTGGCCAATGAGGGAGCGATCCTGCTGTTCGTGACGCTGTCGATGATCCTGATGGGCCTGACCTACGGGCTGATCGGCACGGCTCTGGCCGCGCCCTTCCCGACCCGTGTGCGCTATACCGGCTCCTCGGTGACCTTCAACTTCGCCGGTATCGTGGGTGCCTCGCTGGCCCCCTATGCCGCGACCTGGCTGCAGTCGAATTACGGGCTGGCCTATGTGGGCTACTACATGGCCGCCGCTGCCGTGATCACGCTGGCCTGTATCTTCGCCATCGGTCGCGAGAAGATCTGAGGCAGGCCGCATCGCTGTCCGAACTGCCCCGGCCACTGGCCGGGGTTTTTCGTGGCGCCCTGCCGCCGAATTAGGCAGGACCGGTCTGGCCCCAACAAATCCGCCCCTTCCTCCTAGACATCGCAAAACGGGCCTGCGCATGTGGCAGGAAAGCAATCACAAGGCCCTCTCCCATGTCCATGACCTCCCTATGGTATGCCACAGCCCCCGCAGGCCCCGCCCTGCCGCAGCTGGAGGAGAGCCTGAAAACGGATGTGCTGGTGATCGGTGCAGGCTTCCAGGGTCTCTCGACCGCGCTGCATCTGGCCGAGGCCGGCACCTCCGTCGTGCTGCTCGAGGCGCATGAGCCGGGCGAGGGCGGCTCGGGGCGCAACGGGGGGCAGGTCATCCCCGGGCTCAAGGACGACCCCGACACGCTCGACCGCCTCTTTGGCGAGGACACCACCGAATTTGCCGGCTCGACGGCCACGGTTCTCTTCGATCTGGTGGAGCGCCTCGGGCTCGACTGCGATGCCGAGCGCACGGGCTGGATCCAGACCGGTGACAAACATGTGCTGATACCCGCGCTCAGACAGCGCATGTCCGAATGGAAGGCGCGCGGCGCCGATGTAGACTGGCTCGATGCGGGCGAGATGGCCGCCTATACCGGTAGCACGCGGTTCAAGGGCGGCTGGCTCGACCGCCGCGCAGGCCAGATCCATCCGCTGAAACTGGTGCGCGCGCTGACCGCTGCCGCATTGGCTGCGGGGGTGAAGATCTATGCCCGCTCGCCGGTCACCGGCCTCACGCGCAAGGGCCACTGGGAGGCCAGCCTGCCCAATGGCAGCACCATCACCGCAGACCGCGTGCTGACGGCCACCAACCGCTATACCACGCCCGAGCTGGACCCCGATCTGATGCGCGCCACCCTGCCCGCCAATAGTTTCCAGATCGCGACCCGTCCGCTCAGTGCCGAGGAACTGACCCGCATCCTGCCCCATCGCACCCCCGTCTCGGAAAACCGCCGCGTGGGCACCTATTTCCGGATCGGGCCGCAGAACCGGCTGATGCTGGGCGGGCGCGGGGATTTTGCCGATCCACAGGGCCCCGCGCGATTTGCCATGATCCAGCGCGAGGTCGAATGGCTCTATGGCAAGGGATTGGAGATGGAGCATTACTGGTTCGGCGCCGTCGCCATGACACGCGATCACCGGATGCGGATCTTTTCGCCCGAGACCGGCCTTCTGGCCGCCACTGGATTCAACGGGCGCGGGGTCGCGCTCTCGACGGCCTTGGGCAAACGGATTGCCGAGCATTTCCTGACCGGTCGCACCCTGCCGATGCCGGTGCAGAAGACGGTCACGAGAATGCCTCTCTACGGGCTGCACCGCGTCTATGGCACGCTGGCAATCGACTATTACCGCCTGCGCGACAGGCTCGACCGTTAAGCGCGAACGAATCGCGCCCTTACGAAAAGCACTGCCAGAAACCACCCCATAATCCCCAAAACAGAAACAATGCCAAAGTCTTGCCGCATATTTTCTGGTTAACCCGACATAATCTTGCCCGATTGTGATCATAGGAGCTTTGTTAACGACGTTAGGCTAGTTGTATGACAGGGCCTGACGTCCCAGAGCGTCACAACCAGGGGTGGGAGGGAAATGCTCGAATTCGAAAATGTCAGCAAGTCCTTCTGGACGGGCAAGCAGCGCAAGGTCATCCTTGATCGCGCGAGCTTCCGTGTGGAGCTGGGCAATTCGCTCGGCATCCTCGCCCCCAACGGCACCGGCAAGACCACCATCATCAACATGATGGCAGGGCTCGAGAAACCCGATGAGGGCGCGATCCGGCGCAGCTGCCGTGTATCCTTTCCGCTGGGCTTCATGGGCGGGGTCGTCGGCAAACATACCGCCCGCGAGAATGCGCGCTTCATCGCCCAACTCTACGGGCTGGACCCCGATTACGTCGAAGCCTTCTGCCGTTGGCTCTGCGGGATCGCCGAATATTTCGATATGCCCGTCGGCACCTTCAGCGCAGGGATGAAATCCCGTTTCACCTTCTCGCTGCTCCTCGCGCTCGAATTCGACATCTATCTGATCGACGAGGGCATGCCCTCCACCACCGATGTGGTCTTCAACCGCAAGGCAGGCACCATCCTGCGCGACAGGTTGCAGAACTCCACCGTCATTGTCGTCTCGCATCAGGCCGAGACATTGGAAAAATTCTGCCGGACTGCGGCCGTTCTGCGCGATGGCCAGCTCTATATGTTCGACACTCTGGAAGAAGCGAAGCGGATGTATGACTACACAACCTAGGACCACCAAATACCGCATCCGCCGCCACGAGATCCAGAGCGGCGCCAAGGCCCGTTCCGCGCCGCTGCGGGAGGAGCCCGAACGGAACATGCCCGCCCAGAGCCCCGCACAGGCGCCCGCAGCGGACACGGTATCCGGGACGGTGACTGCCACACAGCGCCCCCCCACCGCGACCCAAGCCCCGCCTGCGGAGCCGCCCGCCACAAAGACCGATCCCGCCAGAGCCGACACCGCACGGAACAGCGCTCCCCGGCGCAATGCGGCCCTTGGCATGATGGGCCAGCCGCCAAAGACAGGCCCCGCACCGGATCCGGACGATCCGGCGGCGATCTTCGAGCAGCATGATGATGGCTTCGGCGATATGAAATTCGCCGATGCCGCCCGCATGCAGGCCGAAGCCAATGCCGATCAGGTTCTCGACAAGGGCGAGAAGACGCTCGACGAGGAAATAGAGGCCATCCGTCGCGAAAGTCTGACCGGCCGCCAGCTGCGCCTTGCCCGCCGCATGGCCCAGAAACACGGGATCGAGGCCACCTCCGATTTCGAGGCGGTGCTATTGCTGCGCCGCAAGGGCATCGACCCGCTCGACCGTTCCAACATCCTGTCGCTGGTCAAACCCGACAAACCGGAGAACCTTCCGGCGGTTGCGGGCAAACGCAGCCTCGCCAGAACCAGCACGATGGCCGTGGCAACCGCCCCGCATTTGCCCGCCGAAGCAATGACCGAAGAACATCGCGCCAGCGAGATCCTCGCCATCCAGCGCGATATTGCCCGCCGCAGGCGGCGCAAGCTGATGCTGCTGGCGACCCGTCTGGCTTTTTTCGTTTTCCTGCCGACACTCATTGCGGCCTATTACTATTTCGCCATGGCGACGCCCACCTATTCGACCAAGAGCGAATTCGTCATCCAGAAGGCCGACAGTTCGGCCGCAGGCTCCATGAGCAGCCTCTTCTCGGGCACGCAACTCGCCACCAATCAGGATAGTGTGACGGTGCAGAGCTTCCTGCAATCGATGGAAGCGATGAAGCGGCTCGATGACGAAGAAGGTTTCAAGAAACACTTCCAGCAATCCTTCATCGATCCGCTGCAACGGCTGCCCACGCCCGCCACCGATAAAGAAGCCTACGCGCTTTACAAGAAGGTCGTGAAAATCGGCTATGATCCATCGGAAGGCGTGATCAAGATGGAGGTGATCGCCGCCGATCCCGAAACCTCGACGCGCTTTGCCAAGGCCCTGATCTCCTATGCCGAGGAACAGGTGGACCAGCTGACCTCGCGCCTGCGCGGCGACCAGATGCAGGGAGCCCGCGACAGCTATGACGACGCAGAGGCCAAGGTCCGCGACGCCCAGCAGAAAGTGCTGGAGCTCCAGCAGAAACAAGGGGTTCTGGACCCCGCCTCCGAAGGCAGCCTCGTGATGAGCCAGGTCTCCGCCTTCGAGACCCAGCTCCAGCAGAAACGGCTCGAACTGGGCCAGCTTCAGGACAACCCGAGCCCCAACGCGGCTCGTGTCGCAGGTGTGCAGGGCGATATCAGACGCCTCGAGACGCTGATTGCCAGCCTGCGCAAGCAGCTGACCCAGAATACTGCGACCACCAATTCCATCGCGGCCGTCTCGGGGGATCTGCGCATCGCCGAGGCCGATCTGGCCACCCGTCAGGGCCTTCTGGCACAGGCCGCCCAGCAGATGGAGACCGCCCGCCTCGAAGCCAACAAACAGGTCCGCTATCTGGAGATGGGGGTGCGCCCGATCACCCCGGATGCGCCCACCTATCCGCGCGCTTTCGAGGATACGCTGGTGGCCTTCCTGATCTTTGCCGGCATCTACTTGATGCTGTCGCTCACCGCCTCGGTACTGCGCGAACAGGTCTCGAGCTAGAGACGGCCCAGCACGATGGCAGATCCCGAGCCCCGAAGCCTCGCCACAGGCTTCGGGGCTTGCCATATCCGGCCCTGCGCAATAGGGATTCCGTCAAAACCGTCTGCTGCATCTGCATGAAGGACCTGCCATGACCCCCTATGACCGCGCCCATGCCGCAATGAGCGCCCAGCCCGAAAATGATGCGCTGCGCTTGGCCGTCTATGACCGGCTCGCCGATGCGGAACTGTTCCTGCTGCTGGAAGAAGAGGCCGACGGTCAGGACATCCGCCCTCAGGTCTTCGAGACCGAGGATGGGGCTTTCGTGCTGGCCTTCGATACCGAAGAGCGCATGGCCGAATTCTCCGCAAACCCCATGCCCTATGCCGCCCTTCCGGGCCGGATCATCGCACAAAATCTGGTGGGCGAGGAGATCGGCCTCGGCATCAATCTGGGCGTCGCCGACTCGGCCATGCTCTTGCCGCCCGAAGCCCTCGACTGGCTGAGCGAGACCCTCACCCATAGCCCCGCGCAGGCCACCGGCCGTCCGGTCAGCTTCGACGCCCCCGCCCTGCCCCCCGCGATCCTGGGGCTCCTGCTTCCGGCATTCGAGGCTAAATTCGACCAGCTGATGGGCGTGGCCACCCACGCGCTTCTGGGCGGCGTCACCTATGAGGACGGCCATAAGGGCCATGTCCTGGCCCTGCTCGGCACCCCCGAATCCGCCCGTCCCGCTATTGCAAAGGCCATGGGCGAGGCGCTGACCTTCTCGGGCCTCGACGCGGGCGAGCTGGATGTCACCTTCCTTGATGAAGAAAGCGAGGCCGCCCAGCGGCTCCTGGCCAAGGCGCTGGTCCTGCATCTGCCCGAGCACGAAGAGGCCCCCGCCGCAGAGCCCGAGCCCCGGAAAGGCCCCGGCATGGATCCGGCAAAGCCCCCGATCCTGCGCTAGATCCCGCTTCCAGCGTCGCTAAATATCCCGGGGTGAATTGGGGCCGCAGGCCCCAAGAGGGGCAGCGCCCCTCACACAACCCCGCGGGCCAGCGCATCCTCGACCGCCAGCCGCGCCATCTCCATCACCGCCTCGCGCGAGCTGGCCGCCGCGATGAACCGCCCGTTATGGCAGAATTTCGCGCCCTTCACACCCGAGGCCTCCTCCAGCGCCGCACCATTCAGCCCCGCCCAGTCGGCCGGCAGATCGGCGCGGTTCTCGAACCCCTCATCGAACTTGCGGATAGTGCCCAGGGTCCAGTCCTCGGGCCCGCGCGGCGTCACCACGAACCACAGCTGGTCGGCGCCCGCCTTCACCACTGCCGGACGGAACGGCATGCCCATCGGCAGTTCGAGGATCCGGCCCTCGCCCGCCGCTGCTATCGCCTCCGCCACCATGCCAGCGGCGCGCAGTTTCGCCGCCGAGCGGTTGACCCGCGCCTCGAGGAAGGTCCGCGCAATACCGACAGCCTGCCAGAAGGCATTGATCTCGCCCTCGGGGTCGCGGTCGTCAAATACCGGACGCAGCGTCTCGATCAGCCCCGGCAGGGTCATCGCCTGCAGCGCCCCCGCTTCCGAGACCGACAGCTTGCCGTTATCCACCAGATCTACCGGCATCACGAAGCTGCGGTCCACGCTGGCATGCACCTCGCCCAGATGCTCTTCGGCAATCCCGAACCCGCGCAGATAGTCGCGCCCGAATTGCGCCCAGATGAGCCCGAAGGAACTCAACGGCGCGCCATCCTCGCGCAGGGGCGCCTCGCGCTGATGGTGATCATAGATATTGCGGGCCGCATCAAAATCACCGCCCACATCATAGATCACCCGACCCTCGGCAGGGGTGATCCAGCCCGCATCGCGGGTGCGCACCAGCTCGGCCTGCGGGAAAAGCCGCGTCAGGATAACGGTGGAAAATACCTCATCGGCATGGAAACCGCCGGAATGGGTGACAAGATGGGTGATCATGGGCGGCCTCCAGAAATAACTCTTGGCCGCAAATAGTCAGGGCCTGCGCCAAAACGCAAGCCCAACAAGGTCACCAACCCAGACGGTCGCGGATCTCGTAATACCACGAGCCCAGCACCGAATAGGGCACGCGGAACGTCCGCCCGCCGGGGAACGGGATCCAAGGCAGTTTGGCAAACACGTCAAAGCGGCTTGCATCGCCATTGATCGCCTCGGCCAGAATGCGCCCGAAGGTATGCGATCCGGTCACGCCATGGCCCGAATAGCCATGCGCGTAATAGGTCGCATTCCCCAGACGCCCCATCTGCGGCACGCGCGAGAAGGAGAGCGCGAAATTGCCCGACCACGCATAATCGATCTTCACATCCGACAGCTGCGGGAAGACCTTCATCATATTGCCCCAGAGCTTGGCCTTGATATCCTTGGGGTCGGTTCCGCCATAGACGGTGCCCCCGCCGAAGAGCAGCCGGTTATCGGCCGACATCCGATAATAATCAAGGATGTAGCGCACATCCTCGATACAGGTATCGGCCGGCATCAAGGCCCGCGCACGGTCCTCGCCCAAGGGCTCTGTCGCCATCACCTGCGTGGACACCGGCATCACGCGGTTTTCCAGATCGGGCACCACATGGCCCAAATAGGCATTGCCGCAGAGCACCAGAATCCGGCAGGTGATCTGCCCCTTTTCGGTCCTGATCACCGGACGCGCCGCGTTGGTATCCACCGAGACCACCGGCGACATCTCGTAAATCGTGCCGCCATTGGCCTCGATGGCCGCAGCCTCGCCCAGACACAGGTTCAGCGGATGCATATGCCCGCCCGTCGGGTCGATCATGCCACCGACATAAAGATCGGTCGCGGCATGCTCGCGGATCTCGGATTTGGTCAGCATCCGCTGATCATTGAGCCCGTAGCTTTCCCAGAGCTGTTTCTTTTCCTCCAGCTCGCGCATATGCATGTCGTTGAAAGCGGCAAACACGTTGCCATCCTTCAGATCGCATTGGATGCCATAGGTCGAGACGCGCTCGCGGATGATCTTGCCGCCCTCGGTCACCAGCCCCGCCACAAACCGCGCGGTGTCCTGACCATAGGATTTGCCGATCTTCTGCAGGCTCGCGTTCAGCCCGTTGACGATCTGCCCGCCATTGCGCCCCGACGCGCCCCAGCCGATGCGGGCGCCCTCGACCACGGTGACCTGATAGCCCTTCTCGGCCAGATGCAGCGCGGTCGAAAGCCCCGAAAACCCCGCGCCAACCACGCAGATATCGGCTTCCTGCGCGCCTTCGAGCGCGGGGCGCAGGGGCGCAGGATTGGCCGAGGCCGCATAATAACTGCCGGTATGGGCACCATTGCCCGCATAAGAAACAGACATCAGACTGCCTCCAGATAGCTGTGGAATTCGAAATCGGTCACATGGCGGGTGAAGCGGCGCAGCTCCTGCTGCTTGCATTGCACGAACATCCGCTTGAGACGTTTGGAGTAGATCTGCTCGATATGCGGTCCGCGCGCAAAGGCGTCGATGGCCGAGGCCCAGTCGAGCGAGAGGTGGTCGAGATCGAGCGAATAGGCATCGCCCTCGATGGGATCCGGCGGCTGCCATTCGCCCTCGATCCCCAGAAGCGCGCCGCCAAGGATGGAGGCCAGCACCAGATAGGGGTTGGCATCCGCCCCCGCCACACGGTGCTCGATCCGCCGCGCCTTGTGGTGCCCGCCCGGAATACGGATCGCGGCGGTGCGGTTCTCGTAGCCCCATGCCACCGACGAGGGCGCATGGCTGCCCGGCAGCAGGCGGCGGAACGAGTTCTCATGCGGCGCGAAGACTAACGCGTTCTCCTGCATGGTGCGCAACAGCCCCGCCACGGCATGGCGCAGAAGCGGTGTGCCCTCCTCGCCGCCATTGTCGAAGACGTTATTGCCCTCCTTGTCGACCAGCGAGAAATGCACATGCATCCCCGAACCGGCACGGTCGCCATAGGGCTTAGCCATGAAGGTCGCCGCAAACCCGTGCTTGCGGGTGATCCCGCGCACCAGCCGCTTGAACAGCACTGCATCATCGGCGGCGCGCAGCGGGTCATCGACATGCATCATGTTGATTTCAAACTGCCCTGCCCCGTTTTCCGAGATCGCGGTATCGGCGGGAATGTTCTGCGCACGGCAGGCGTCGTAGATCTCGTTCAGAAGCTCGTCGAAATGCTGCAACTCATCAAGCGACAGCGCGCCATCGCTGTCGAGCCGCTTGCCCGTGACCGGCGAACAGGGCGGCTGCGGCGTGGCCTCGCTGGGGTCCACGATATAGAATTCCAGCTCGGTCGCCACCACCGGCGTCAGCCCCAACGCCCTGAACCGCTCGCAGACCCCAGCCAGCGCGCGCCGCGGATCACCCAGGAAAGGCGTGCCATCCTCGTTGGCCATCCACAACTGCGCGAAGGCCGCCGGACGCGAGGTCCAGCTGATCAGGCTCAGAGGCCGGCCGGTATAATCCCCGATCCCGTCGGCATCGCCCGTGTCGAACACCAGCTCGGACCCTTCGATATCCTCGCCCCAGATATCCATCCCCAGAAGCGATAGGGGCATCCGCAAGGATCCGTTCTTGACCTTATCGACGTGATCGATGGGCAGGCGCTTGCCCCGCATCACCCCGTTCAGGTCGCAGATACAGGCAAAGACGGTTTCGACATCCGTTTCGCTTTGAAGCTCGTGTTTGACGCGGCTATTCATGATCGCTCCGGCAAAATGTGATAGCATTTTCTGAATTGTGATAGCATTATGTGAGTCTGTCAACTCATGGCACTTCTTATGACCAAAGAAACATCGATCCCCGACCTGCCAATGGAAACCGGCGACACGGTGCAGGACAACTGTTACCGCCGCTTGCGCCATGCGGTGATGCTGGGCCTGATCGCGCCCGGCACACAGCTGACCCTGCGCGGGCTGGCGCTTCAAATGGGCCTCAGCCCGACCCCGATCCGCGAGGCGGTCCGGCGGCTCAGCTCCGAGCGCGGCATCGATGTGCTGGGCAATCGCCGCCTTCAGATCCCGCCGATGACCGCGGGCCGGTTCGAGGAGCTGGTGGCGCTGCGCATCATGCTCGAAACCCATGCCGCCCTGCGCGCCCTGCCCCATATCGCCGACCGCCAGATCGACGCGATGGAGGCCGTTGACCGCGAGATGGACACCGCCCTTCAGGCACAGGATCTGGACGGGCTCACCCGTCTCAACCAGGAGTTCCACCGCCTGCTCTATTGCGCCAATCCCGATCAGGCGGCGCAACCGATGATCGAGAGCCTCTGGCTCCAGCTCGGTCCATTCCAGCGGCAGGTCCTGCGCGGCATCACCGACCATTACAAGATCGACCGTCACAAGGAGATGCTCGCCGCCCTGCGCGCCCGCGACGCACAGGCGCTGGTGGCGAGCCTGCGCGCCGATATCACCGATGGCTCCATCCGGCTCGGCCGCCGCGCGCTGGACCTGCCCGAAGACAGCGCCTGACGACATAAGCAAACGGGCCGCAATAATGCGACCCGTTTTCGTAGCGATTGGAGAGGACGGAAAGACGCTCAGGCGACGTGGCGCACCGGCGCCTCGTCGTCGCCCTCCAGGCGGAACACCGACACTTCCTGCTTCAGCGCGACCGTCTCGCTCGACATGGCCTGCACCGCGGCCGAATTCTGCTCGAACATCGCGGCATTCTGCTGGGTCACCTGATCGAGCTGGTTGATCGCATTGGTGATCTCGGCCACACCTGCCGCCTGTTCCGACGCGCCCGCCTCGATCGAACGGACCATCCCGTCCACCTCGCGGATCAGCGCCTCGATCTGGCTCAGCGCCTGCGACGAGCGGTTGGTCTGCTCCACACCCGAGCGCACCTGCACCTCGGAGGTCGACAGAAGCTGCGAGATATCGCGTGCCGCCTCCGACGAGCGCTGCGCCAGCGCCCGCACCTCGGAGGCAACCACGGCAAAGCCGCGCCCCGCCTCGCCCGCACGCGCCGCCTCGACCCCCGCATTCAGCGCCAGAAGATTGGTCTGGAAGGCGATATCGTCGATGACGCTGGTGATCCGGTTGATCTGCTCCGAGCTTTTCTCGATCTCGGCCATCGCCGAGACCGTATCCTGCACCACATGCTGACCGTCACTGGCCGTCTGCAATGTGCGGCCCACTGCCGCCGAGGCATTGCGGGCATTCTCCAGCGCGTTCGACACCGAGGACGACATCTGGTTCATCGCCGCCGCCGTCTCCTCGAGCGAGGCGGCCTGCGTCTCGGTGCGCCGTCCCAGCTCGGAAGAGGCCTGATCGATCTGCATCGTCTCGGCCTCGAGACGGAAGGCGCTCGCGCGGATCGCCCCTGCCATCTGCGCCATATTCTCGATCGCCGCGTTGAAATCGCGCCGCAGCCCTTCATAGGAGTCGGGGAAGGTCTCGCGCAAAACAACCGTCAGATCGCCGCGCGACATGCCCGAAAGCGCCTGCCCAAGCTCGCGCACCACACGCGCCTGCTCCTCCATCTGGCGCTTGCGCTCGTCTTCCGCCGCCTGACGGGTCGCCTCGGCCTCCTCGCGCAAACGGTCCTCCTTCTCGCGCGCCTCGCGCTCGGCCACCACCTGCATCTCGCGCAGCTCGGCCTGCTTGTGCATCGCCTCTTCTTCGGCCCGGAACCGCTCGACCTCGGCATCGGCCTGCAGCCGGTCCAGCTCGGCCTTCTCGATCAGCGCCACGCGGAACCCCTCGATGGCGCGCGCCATTGCCCCGATCTCGGATTTTCCATTGGTATAGGGGACCGGCGTTTCGGTATCACCCGCGCCCATGCTCTCCATCCGGCCCTTGATATTGGTGATCTGGCGGACAATGTCCCGCGCGATCAGTCCCGCAACCAGTGCCAGCGCCGCAAGCATAACGCCCATTGTCACAAGGCTCAGCAACCGCAGATGCGACAGCGAGGCGGTGATATCGGAGACATAGGAGCCGGTGCCGACAATCCAGTTCCAGTCGGGGAACAGCGTCACATAGCCGAATTTCGCCTCCGTCTCGCCGGTCTCGGGATTATTGAAATAATAGATCAGCTTGCCTCCGCCCTCGGCCTGCGCGATCCGTCCCATCTCGGCAAACACCTTGATGCCCTTCACATCCGTGTAGCCCGCCTGGCTCTTGCCGATCCATTCGGGCTTATAGGGGTGGAACTGGTAGACCATATCGGTGCCGAATCCGAAAAAATACCCGTTATCGGCAAAATGCAGCCTCGACAGCTCCTCGCGCCCCAGCGCCTGCGCCTCGGACAGGTCCATCCTGCCCGCCGTCACATCCCCCTGCAACCGCTCGAGGATACTGACCGCCGTCTGCGTCACATCGCGCAGATGCTGCTCGCGCATGTCATACGCGTTATCTACCGAGAATTTCAAAAGAAGCTCGGACGTGCCGAACAATGCCAATGCTGCCAAAAGCACGATCCCGTAAAGGCGCGCTTTCAATGTTTTCACCCAAGCCACTTGATACATCCCGTCTGCAAACCAATCGGCCACAAACCTGACGGTATAACCTTAAGAGAAGAAAAACGGGCGTAACCATAACCCCGACATGCGGATCAAGCTACTGATCACGCTAAACTCTTTCTCTCGGTCCGACAAAGGCTGGCACGGGGTATCTCAGCGCAAGGTTGCAGAATCGCACTCTGTCCCTGCCTCGATAGAGACATGCACGCGTGAACGGGAAACTCACGGTGTCGGAGCGGTAAATTCCGTAGGTAAGGGGGGGGGTAAGGAGGCGGCGGCTTCCAGGGAGGAGGAGGGAAGCCGCCGCATAGTCCCGAGGCTCAGGGAGGAGGAGGAGCCTCAAGAATTCCTTAAAACCTTTGTAACCTGTCCGGAAGGAAAGAAATACTTCATAATACTCATGGCAGAACTTCGCCACGCGCATGGCGGAGCCATCCACGTTTCATTTTGAAGTATTTCCGAAGGGTTTCGCACAGCGACGCTGGGTCAACCCTCAGTCTGGAACGGATATAAGCGCTTACTGGTTCTCGACCTGCGCGGCATTACAACGTCAATCATCAAAGCGACTCGTATAGCTGCACCCAAAAAACCGGGCCGTAAAACCGGTCAGTGCTGCACAGGCGTCATTTTCACTTGCTGCATAATTTATAGCCGACAAATAAAAAGCAAGCACTATTTATCAGACATGTAGAAATATTAACACATGACCGTTGCCACAGAAGGCGGGCGGGCGCTCCTGTCCGGCAGGGAGATAGGACAGCTCGCCCAGACAGTCGCAGGCGTGGCGGCAGCGACGGCAGACCGCCAGCATCTCCTCGAACCGAGCATGGCCCAGCCTCCCGCTCCGCAACAGCCCCGCCAGATCGACCCCCGCACGGCGTGCCATGCCCCATAGCATCCAGAAATGCAGGTTGTCTTTCAGATCGTCCACATCAGGCTCTCTCTCAAGTCCACCCGTCGCCCGACCTTGCATCAGCCGGCGGTGCGACAGTCGCGGCCTTTCACTCGGCCGCAATCGGGGCATCCTCGGTCATCAGACGCTGCAGCCGCCCCATCAGCCTGCGGTTATTGCAATAATCGGGGGCCTGTGCCGCAACGGTTTCCCGATCCTCGGGCGCCTCCCGCGCGGCCAGAAACTCCCGACATTTTCCGGGCTGGGAACATTGCGTGCAGCGGGTCACGGTCTGGCTCCACTCGGCATCAGACATATGCCCTTGCGCTTTGGCCTGTGTGAAATCAACACCCACCACATCGCCCATCCGGTCGACAAGTGCGGCATGCATATTGAGGGTTCGGGGATCGGTCATCTGCGTCTCCTTTCGGGAAGGCGACCCGCATGACCGCCCAATCCGGACCAACCCTGCCCCGCAAAGGCGCAGCCCTCCTTGATCTGGATCAAATCCACCGCGCAGACCTAGAGTTTCGCCCGCAGCTCCTGGGCCCGTGCCGCTACCGCTTGCGCATCCTCGGGCAGAACCATCGCCTGCTGCGACAGGGCGGCGGCCCGCTCGGCCATCGCGCAGGCCGGCTGTGCAAAGCGCGGCTCGGTCCGTGCCAGCCCCGCCAGCACGTCCTGCAACCGGATCGCCACCTCGATCTGCCCTGCCCCGTCCCGCCCGATCGCATCGAAAGCATTGCGGATCAGCGCCTCGGGGTCCAGCTCGCGCGCCATCACCCGCAGGCAGCGCGGCGCCTCGTCCTTGGGCCGAGACTGCCCCCACTCGCCCAACACCGCCATCAGCCGCCCCAGAATATCGATCGCCGTCCCCGGATCGTTCACCGCAGGCGACAGCGCCCGCGAGGCAATCTCCGACATCGCCCGCAGCCCGAATTCGGGATCCTGCTCGTAAGACCGCGCCTGTTCGATGGTGAAAGCCTCGTGCAACGCCTCCTCGGCCTGCCGCCGTGCCTGCGCATCCTCCAGCAGCGCATCACAGCGCAAGATCCCCACTCCCGGATGCACGAATGCTCCGGGCTGCGCCAGGATCCAGATCCGGCAGCCAAGATCCTCGGCCACCTCCTGCAAAACCGCCGGGTCCACATGCAGCACATGCCCCGTGCGCATGGCCATCAGCTCCCAGCTGCCCACCGGCGGCTCTTCCCATGCACAACAGCCCAGCACTGGGTCTTCGGCGCGCATCACCAGCGCCTCGCGCGTGGCCTCCTCCACCCGTAAGGCCGTATCCTCCAGCCGCCCGAACTCGCTCAGATGCTGCACCCAGCGCAAGAGCATGATGACAATCATCGCCACCACCGCGATCGTCACCGCAAACAGCACCAGCCGGCCGGAATTGCCGTAGATCCCCGTCTCGAGCGCGATGATCCCCACCAGCGCATAGACAAAGGCCCCGATGAAGGAGGCCAGCACATGCTGCGTCAGCCGGTCCGATTGCAGCAGCGTGATCGCCCGCGGCGTGGCCGAACCCTGCGCCGCCGAGAAGGCCGAAACCATGATCGATAGCGAGAAGGTCGAAACCGTCAGCATCGAGGAGGCAATGATCTCCAGAATGCTTTCGATGGCATCGGCCGAGACATCGACCCCCAGATCCTCGGGCACCCATCGCCCCATCCATGCCGCACTCAATGCGGTCACCACCCCCAGCACGCCGAAGGCCGTCACGCGCACCCAGATACGCTCGAAAATCTGTTTGATATGCCAGCGCCAACGCGACATGCCCGAACTCCTTGTCTTTTATGCCAAGGATCTAGCGCATATCCGCCCCGAACCAAGGTCCATGCGGACCCCGATCAGACGCCCGAGCTGCGCTTTTTCAACCGCGACATCGTCGCCCGCACATTGGCCATGCGCGCGGCATTGGAGGGATGGCTGCTCATGATGTCATCTTCCGGATTATCGATCCGCTTGAAGATCTGGATGCCTTTCAGCGGATGATAGCCCGCCCGCAGGCTCAACACCGCGCCCAGACTGTCGGCCTGCAGCTCGTAATCCTTGGCCCGCGTCAGCGCGCCCAGCTCGGCTCCGATAGTCTGCGCCTTGCGCACCTGACGGTTCGACGCTCCCTGCGAGGCGATGATCGTTCCCATCAGGACGGCCCCCGTCTGCGAATCGTCGGCCTTCATGTCGAGATGGCCCAGAATATGATGCGCCGCCTCATGCCCCATCACGAAAGCCAGCTCGTCCTGATTGAGCGCCTGCGAGATCAGCGTCAGATTGAAGGCCAGCACCGGCTGCCCTTTCTCGTCCAGCGTCTGGAACGCATTCGGCTCGGGATCGGGGCGGTCATCGACCATGATGCGGAAATCGCAATTATGGACCTGCGCCAGCTGGTGATGGCGGCAATAGCTCTCGATCACCGGCTCCATCCGGTGCGCCGCCGTCATGAAATTCTTCGCGGCCACCTCGGGCGGCAGCAGATCCGTGCTCGGGGCAAATTGCATCGACGCGTCGCTGGCATCGGAGCCCTGCCCCGTCACCGGTGCGCATCCGGTCACGGCGCCACCTGTCATCGCCAGAAGGACACAGGCCGCAACAGCCGGTAGCGGCAAAACCGGAAAACGCATGAGGACGGGTCCTTTCGTGAACTGGGCAAAATTCAGCCTAGCCAGCTTCTTCCGAAGTGGAAAGCCCTGCCCTGACTATTTTGCCCATTTTGTAAACAAGGCCTGTATGCGCCCGAATTTTCTGCTGGCGGGTCGCGATTTTATCGGCCAGACTTTCTCCATGTTTACCATCGAGCACGAATTTGACGCTACCGTGATCACCCTTGTCGACGAGGGGGATGATCCACGCGACTACCTGCAAGAAGACATCAAGATCGAATCTTTCGAGGATTGTGTTGTTGTCGAGCAGCTGGATGAACAGACGAATTCGGTCCAACGGGTCGTGTTCTCACATGCGCAACTGCGCGAGCTTGCCGCCTCGCTCAGCCTGCCCGAAGGGGTCTACCGGATGAAGCAGGTAGAGGCCCGCGACGGCGGCAGTCTCGAATAAGGTCCAGCCCGCCAGCAGCCCCACGCCAACACGCGCCGCAGGCCCGCCGCCTGCGGCGCGTTCTCTTTCTACGCACTCATATTCCGATAGGCACCCGTTTACAGGAGCCATATTGCAGGCACCGTAAACGGGTGCCTCAAGCCCTCGGACACGCCTCTTTCTGCCCCGACCTGCCCGGAAACAAGAAGGGCCGCCCGATGGGCAGCCCTCAAAGGTATCCGTTTACGGGAAGCGATGTTCAGGGGGTTTCCAGCAGATAGGCCAGCTTTTGCATGACCGCATCGATCATCTCGCCATCCACATTCCCGCCCTCGATCTTCACCGACCAGCCATTCGCCTCCGATATCGTCTTCAGCGTGATGCCGCTTGTCAGCTTGCGCACCTCGCGCGCCCGTTCCGCGCGTGCGGCGGGCTTTTTCGGGCGCCCGCCCCGCGCAGGATCGGCCTCCACCGGCTCCAGCTGCGCCAGAGCCTCGAGCACCATCTCCGCCTCGTCTGCCGCATTGGCGGGGTCGCGACGCGCAAGCAGATCGCGCAGCCGCGCTTCCGCCCCGCCCCGCAGGGCCGCTGCCAGCTTCAGCCCGTCCCGCTCCTTCATCAGCTCGGGGAAGCGGAGCATGTCGCCCAGCTCCTCGAAGATCAGCGCGAAAGAGCGGATTTTCGAGCGCTTGCCCTTGGAGGCCATCGGGAACAGCGCATCGACCGCCGCCTCCACATTGACAAACGCCCCCTGCTGGCTGGCGATCACCGCGATCCGTCCACGCTCGAAATGGCTCAGATTGGCGCGGATCTCGTTTTCCTCGATCATCGCCGCAAAGGTGCCGCCCATCGCCTCGGGGTCGCGCAACACGGCGCGGATCTTTGTATAGGCGGGCTTTTCGGTCAGCTCGAGCAACGCCTGCACCGCCCGGAAGCGCCGGTAGCCCGACAACAGCCCGTAGCGGAAGCCCCGTCCATCCTCGGCCAGGGGATAGACCTCGATCGGTAGCCGCAAACCATTGGCGGCAATCGACATCTGCAGCTCCTGCATGTCCTCGGCATCCAGCACTACACGGTCGCGCACCAGCGCATCCGCATCGATCTCCTCGAGCGGGATCTCGAGCATAACAAGCCCCGCTTCCGTCTTCTGCCGGAAGCTTTCGGCATCGTTACGGTCGCGCGCGGCCCGTTCACGATCCTCTGCGGGACGCGGATCATAGGAGCTTGCCGTCTCGGCGGCGACCTGCGCAATCGGTGCAGCGGTAAAGCTGCGCGAGGAGGTTTCGCGGCGAAACTCGTCTTCAAGACGGCTCAGATCATCCGCGCTCGGTGCTATCAGTTTTCTCCGTTTCGCCATGATCAGCCCTCCTCGCTCTGGCTATTCTGCTCGGCCTCGTTCAGCTTCATATCCCGCCACCATGTGCCGAGAATGACCTCCTTCACCTCCGCCCATGTCCGGTCGAAAGTTTCCCGGCCGCGGATATAGGTGTCACGGTTGAAATCTCGGTAATCGGTCTCGTAGATCCCGGAGACCTGCTCGCCCGCCTGCCCCACCATCGCGGTGACCTCCTGCCGGTAGGTCGTCATGAAATCCCCGAAATAGGCCTGCACGACATTGGCCAGATCGGTCTGCTGGGCTGCGTCGAAACGGGTCACGATCGCACGCACCGCATCCCATTCGAACCCGATCTCCGGCAGGCCATCAGCACGACGCATCCGGTTCTCGCCATCCTCGATGGAGGCAAAGGTCGAGTAGATCATGTCGAAAAACCGCCCCGTGCTGTCGAATTCGAGGAAAGATGCCCCGAGCGGCACCAGAAGAATATCGGCCGCCGCCAGCGCGTTGATCGTCAGGTACCCGAGTGCGGGAGGCGTATCGAGGAAGACGAGATCGTAGTCGTCCAGAATACCGCCATCTTCCAGTGCGTTGGAGAGCGCATCCCAAAGCGGCCAGCTCCGGAGCTGCATCCGCCAGACCGGGACCTGGAACTCGGCCCAATAGAGGTTGAGCTGCGCCCCGATCAGATCGATATTGGGCCAATGCGTTTTCTGGATCAGGTTTCGCGGCGAAACCTCCAGTGCTTCTTTCAGAGTCTCATCAAGGGGATAGGTCGGCTGCCCTCCCGCCTCACGGATGCGGTTTTCCTCCTGCAGCGCCTTGGCATAGTCATGTGCCAGCATCGGGAACGCTGTTTGCCATTCATCGGCCACCTGCCCCCCCATCACCGATGTCATCGAACCCTGACTGTCGAGATCGATGACCAGAACCTTATAGCCATCAAGCGCGGCCGACATAGCCAGATGCGCCGCGGTCGTGGTCTTTCCGACGCCGCCTTTAAAGTTGGCTACCGCAACGACTTTTGCCGGTAAACCTTCAGGGCGCCAAGGTTTATACTGCCGGTTCTGCGCACCTTCTTCGGCGAAATGCTCACGCAAGACGAGAATATCCTCGAGCGTGAACCATTTGGACCCGCTATCCCCGTCACCCTGGGGCAGATCGGGATTGGCCTTGAGCACACGCCGGAGATGGGCCGGAGCAACGGGGATCAGATATTTGCAGATCTCCCAGATCGAGAATTTCCGCAGGCGCTTCTTGCCATCGGGCGCGTAGCCGCGGCGGGCCAGATCGTCGCGGCCGCGGGAGGCGAAGGCCGCCGCGCGCGCGAAGCGGGCCGTGTCGATGCTCTCGGAGAGCTTCTTTGCGGCTTCTTCGGGGTCTATATTGAAATACGGGGGCAGATCCGTGCGGCTGCCGTTACCAGATTTGCTTGCCATGGAACCTCAGCATGTTCGCTGTTTATCGCGATATCCAGGCAACTATCGCACATGATGGGCGCAATGGGAATCGTGCAGGGCGCTATATCCCTGAAAATATTGATTTTGGGGACATACAGACGGGTGTTTTGAATCTTTTAGATATTTTTAAGAATCTTTATGGGCATAAAGAGCGTTTAATAACAACGGTATAGGCATAGTAAGGCACCGCTATACAGGAGGAAGGGAGACCGGATACAGGGGGGATGGTACCTGATTCCGGTGCTAGGGGTTCCGATTCTCAGGGATGTACGCTGTTTTGCCAGATTCAGGTTGCAAATCATGACTCAGGCTGTGGATAAGTGCCTCATTTTCAAAGGTACCGATTCACGGGATCTCGGGTTTTCCACAGATCCCTCCTGTAGCCGGGTACCTGAAACCCCGTCGCGGACCCTCGGGTATCCGTTTACGGGATGGCCCAGAGGTGCCAAGAAAAGAGTTGTCATGGGGTACCTCATGGCCGAATAATCGGCTACATCGCAGACCAGCGCGGGCGAATCTCTGCCCGTCGACACAAGGCATGAAAAAGGCCGGGCAGGATGAACGAGCTAGATATTCCGAAGGACCACCTGAGCGGGTCCCTGCGCCGTGGCGCAGTCAAGAAACATGTGGCGGCGATCCACGTCTCGGGCAAGCTGACACTGTTGCAGCGCAAGCTGTCGAACGTGCTGTTGCTGAATGCCTATGACACGCTGATCAGCCAGCAGGTGCACCGGATCGATGCCCGCACGCTGTGCCTGATGATCGGCTATAACTCGAACGATATGGATACGCTGAAACAGTCCCTGCGCGGATTGGCCGAGACGGTGGCCGAATGGGACATGCTCGATAGCGAGGGCAAACAGGAATGGGGGATCAGCTCGCTTCTGTCCTATGCCAAGCTGAAAGGCGGCGTGTGCGAATATGCCTATTCGCCCGCTCTTGCCGAGAAGCTGAATGACCCGAAAGTGTTCGCGCTGATCAACCTCAATATCCAGCGGCGGTTCACCTCGGGCCATGCGCTGGCGCTTTACGAGAATTGCTACCGCTTCGTGCGGACGGGGTCTTCGGGCTGGTGGAGCCTCGATCTGTTCCGGCGACTGATGGGCGTGGCCGATAGCGATTATTACGAGGTGTTCAAGCATCTCAACGCCAAGATCATCAAACCCGCCGTGGCCGAGGTGAACAAATCCTCCAACATCATGGTGACGCCGGAATTCAAGAAGATGGGACGCTCGGTGACGGAGATCCGTTTCCGGATCAGCGAGAACCCGCAGCTGGCGATCCTCGATCTTGATGACGGGGAGGGGCTTCGCAAGAGCCCGATCTATGCGCGGCTTCTGGCGCTCGGCGTGTCGGACCGGCTGGCGCGGCAATGGCTCACCGAACATGGTGAGGAGTATGTGCGCCAGAAAGTGGATTATGTGGCGGGGCAGGGCGCAGTCAAAAACGCCATCGGCTATCTGAGCGCGGCGTTAAAGGATGATTACCGCCCCGATGCGCCGGAGGTTTCGCCGCGAAACCCCGAGCCCGATCCAACATTGTCGGCGCGGGTGCGGCAGCTGACGGTGATCCGCGATCTGGCGGCTAGCCGCACGCCCACCCAGCGTGATGCCGATAAACGGCTGTTCCTGTCGCGGCTCGAAGGGGCCGAGCGGGATGATTTCGAGCGTCATGGCTGGATGTCGGCGCTGAATGCCGGCGCTATTGCCGCCTTCTGGAAGGAGCTGTCCCCCGATGCCTTCGATGTGTGATCCTGTTGCACCGCGCGAGATGATGGAGAGCGATGGCGCGTGGCTGGCCGACCCGCATCATCAGGCATGGCTGGCCGAGGATGCCGAGCGGCAGTTGCGGTTCTTTCTGGGCAGTCTGAAAGGCCGCGGGCGGTTTGCGGTGCTCGATCACGAGGGGCGGGCGATCCCCGGTCCGCAGGAGCTTCATACGACCACGCGGCTGATCCATTCCTATTCTCTGGGCCTGTCTTTCGGCTTTGCCGAGGGTGCCGATATGATTGATGCGGGGATGGGGTTCTTGTGGCGCGAGCATCGCGATGCCAAGCGCGGGGGCTTCTTCGCGGCGGTGCGCTCGGGCGTGACGAATGGGACAAAAATGGCCTATGGCCATATGTTCGTGCTGCTGGCGGCGGCATCCGCCAAGCGGGCAGGGCATCCCGATGCGGACCGGTTGCTGGGGGATGTGGCCGAGGTGCTGGAGCGCCGGTTCTGGGACGAGGGCGCGGGGCTCTTTGTCGAGGACTGGTCGGAGGATTGGCTGCATCTGTCGAAATATCGCGGGATGAACGCCAATATGCATGCGACCGAGGCGCATCTGGCAGCCTATGAGGCGACGGGCGAGCGCGCCTATCTGGAGCGGGCGGGGCGGATCATCGATGTGTTCATCCGGCGGCTGGCACCGGAGTATAACTGGCGGATCCCCGAGCATTATACCGAGGAATGGACGGTGGACCGCGCCTATGAGGGGGATCCGATGTTCCGGCCCCGCGGCACGACGCCCGGCCATTCGGTGGAATGGGCGCGGCTGGTGCTGCACTATTGGGATCTGCGGGGACGGGTGGACGAGGACCTGCCGGAGGCTGCGCGGATCCTTGTGGAGGAAGCGTTGCGGCTGGCCTGGCGGCGCGAGGGCGGGTTTGCCTATACGCTGGATTTCGACGGGCAGGTGGACCGCAAGGCGCGCTATTGGTGGCCGGTTTGCGAGGGGATCGGCGCGATATCGGCCATCCTGAAAACGGGCACCTTTGCACGGGGCGAGGAATGGTATCGCAGGCTCTGGGCCTTTGCCGAGGCGCATCTGGTGGATCGCAAGCGCGGCGGTTGGTATCCTGAACTCGACGAGACCGGCCGCCCTGCGGACGGCCAGTTCAAGGGTAAGCCGGATCTCTATCACGCGCTGCAGGCCGATCTGATCCCGCTCACCCAAGGAGTGTCGCGGCTGCAGGACGGGCTGGAGGCCTGGGCGACGGCCTAGGGCAGATCGCGGGTGAAGCCTGCCTCCTCGGCCAGCGGCCAGTAGAAATCGGGTGGCAGGCCCGCATCGGCACGCTTTTCCTCGTTGAAGGGCGGCTTGAGGGCGCCATGGAAGTAATGGCGCACAAGACGGTGAAATTCGTCTTTTGGATCAATGGCATGGCGGCCACAGAGGAAGTTGAACCATTTCGATCCATAGGCGACATGGCCGACTTCCTCGGCATAGATCGTCTCTAGGGCTGCGATGGCATCGGGCTGTTCTGCCTTGCGGAAGACCTCGATCATACCGGGCGTCACATCAAGGCCGCGGGCCTCGAGCACCATCGGCACGACGGTCAGGCGGCCCATCAGATCGGTCGCGGTATCCTCGGCGGCGCGCCACATCCCCGCATGGGCGGGCAATTCGCCATAAAAGCTTCCCATGGTCTCGAGGCAGGCGCTCATCAAACGGAAATGTTTGGATTCCTCATCCGCCGATTGCACCCAGTCATCATAGAAGCCGATCGGCATGGTGACATCGGTGAAGCGGGCGATGATGTCCCAATGCAGGTCCACCGCGTTCAGCTCGATATGGGCCACCGCATGCAGGAGCGCCTTGCGGCCAGCGGTCGTGCCCGGACGCCGGCGCGGCACCTCGCGCGGCGAGAGCAGGGCAGGGGCCTCGGGGCGGGCGGGTTGCAGGGGCGGCGGGCAGGATCCGATGGGCATCGGGTCGCCCGCTTTGCGGCGGCGGAACCATTCGGCGGCATAGGCCCGCGAGCGCCCCGTCTTTTCCATCGCATCGGCGGTGGTCAGAACGGAGGTCGCGCAGGCGGCCAGTGTCTCGGGAATGTCGAAAGAAGCATCTGTCTGGGTCATGTTGCGGTGATAGCCGATGACAGAAGGCGAGAAAAGCGGCACGAGGGGGTGCACCTGCGCGGATGGCGTCTTATTCTTTTCGTAAGCATGGATATGACCGGCGCGTTGCCGCGCCGAGAGGAGCCGTTATGGAGACAGAGATGAGCAAAACGAAAGTTATGGTATTGCAGCCGTTGCGCCCGGTGGCGATGGCGCGGCTGGAGGAGGGCTACGAGGTGTTGCGCGCCGATCTGGCGCAGGACCGCGCCGCGTTTCTCGCCGCCCATGGCGCGGGCGTGCGGGCAGTGGTGACGGATGGCCATTGCAATGTGACAGCCGAAATCCTGTCCGCGATGCCGGATCTGGAGATCGTCGCCTGTTCCTCGGCGGGGTTTGACGGGTTCGATCTGGAGGGCATGGCTGCGCGTGGTGTCGCGCTGACCAATTCCTCGCCCGCGCTTTGCGATGATGTGGCCGATTGCGCGATTATGCTGATGCTGGGCGCCTCGCGCCAGCTGGTGGCAGGCGAGGCGTGGGTCCGCAGCGGCACATGGGGCTCGCGCGGGCCGATGGGGCTGACCCGCTCGCTGAAGGGCAAGGTGATGGGCATTGTCGGGCTCGGGACCATTGGCGAGGCGATCGCGCGGCGCGCGCAGGCGATGGCGATGGAGGTGCGCTACTGGAACCGCCGCCCGAAGGATGTGCCCTATACCTATGTGCCCGATCTGGTGCAGCTTGCCGAAGAGGCCGATGTGCTGGTGGTGATCGTGGCAGGCGGCGAGGGCACGCGCCATCTGATCGACGGGCAGGTGATCGACGCGCTTGGCCCCGAGGGCCTGTTGATCAATGTGGCGCGCGGCTCGGTGGTGGACGAGGCGGCGCTGATCGCCGCGCTGAAGGAGGGCCGTCTGGGGATGGCGGGGCTCGATGTCTATGATAACGAGCCTACACCCGCCGCCGAGCTGGTGGCTTTGCCCAATGTGACGCTCTATCCGCATCACGCATCCGGCACGCAGGAGACAAGAGATGCGATGGCGGGGCTTGTGGTCGACAATCTGAATGCGCATTTCTCTGATGCGGAATTGGTCAGCCCGGTGGATCTGGGCCGATATGTGGAGGCCTGATGTGCTGAAATACTTTTACTGGCCCTTTGCGGTGACGGTGCTGGCCTTGGCCGGTGCCTTTGCGCTGGGGCTGCAATATAGCGCGACGCTGTCGGGCGCTTTCGGCTTCCTGCTGATCGGGGGGATTCTGGCGGTGCTGGAGATCTCGCTGTCCTTCGACAATGCGATCGTGAACGCCAACAAACTCGAGACAATGGACGAGAAATGGCGAAAGCGGTTCCTGACATGGGGTATCCTGATCGCCGTGTTCGGGATGCGGATCATTTTCCCGCTTCTGATCGTGGTGGTGGCGGCAGGGATCGGGCCGATCGAGGCGGTGCGTCTGGCGGCGACGAAACCTGCGGAATATGCGGAGATCATTCATGGCGCGCATCTCGAGATCGCGGCCTTTGGCGGCGCGTTCCTGATGATGGTGGCGCTGAGCTATTTCGTCGATGCCGAGAAGGAGGTCGACTGGATCGCGGGTGTCGAACGGGGGTTACGCCGGTTCGGGGCGGTGAAGGGCACCGAGATCGTGCTGGTGCTTCTGGTGATGATGGGCTTTTCGACCGCGCTGCCCGAGGCGGTGCAGGACGAGTTCCTGTTTGCCGCCATTTTCGGGCTGGCGACCTTTCTCGGGGTCGAGCTATTGGGCGCCTATCTCGACAAGCGAGAGGCCGTAGGGGCTGTGGCCAAGGGGGGATTGGGCGCGTTTCTCTATCTGGAAGTGCTGGATGCGAGCTTCAGCTTTGACGGCGTGATCGGGGCCTTCGCGCTGACGCAGAACCTGTTTCTGATCGCCATCGGGCTCGGGATCGGGGCGATGTATGTGCGGGCGATGACCCTGATGCTGGTGGAGCGCGGCACGCTGACAGAGTTCCGCTATCTCGAGCACGGGGCGTTCTGGTCGATTCTCGTGCTGTCGGTGATCATGTTCGTGCAGACATTGACGCCGATCCCCGAGCTGGTGACGGGGCTCTTGGGAGCGGGGTTCATCGCTTTGGCCTTCCTGTCCTCGGTCCGGTATAACCGGCGGGTGAAGGCGTGATCGGGCGCGCTCGGGGGACTGCCGGAAGGCGCCCCGAGCGCCGTCAGTCCCTATAGGATCAGTCCCTATAGGAGGGCAGTGACAGGCCCCGCGCGATGGCGAGCGCCCTGAGAACAAATCCAAGCAGGGCCGCCAGAGGGCCTGCAACCGCGAAGGGGCAACCGGCCCATGTCAGCATGACAAATCCTGCCGAGGCGGCGGCGGCGGCCGTCACATAGATTTCGGGGCGGATGATGATGGAGGGCTGGCCCGCCAGCACATCGCGGAATACACCGCCGGCACAGGCCGTGATAACGCCCATGGCGGCGGCAGGAAGGGGCGAGACCCCCAGAGCCAGCGCCTTGGCGGCCCCATAAACCGCATAGGCCGCCAGTCCGACCGCATC
Source organism: Thioclava sp. GXIMD2076 (assembly GCF_037949795.1). Classification (NCBI taxonomy): domain Bacteria; kingdom Pseudomonadati; phylum Pseudomonadota; class Alphaproteobacteria; order Rhodobacterales; family Paracoccaceae; genus Thioclava; species Thioclava sp. GXIMD2076. The sequence goes on along the minus strand of NZ_CP149933.1, from coordinate 652,128 downwards.
GAACCAGTCGATCGCCCGCTCGTTCCAGAACCGCTTGGGTGTTTTCCAGACCGCGAGACTGACGGCGAAACAGGTGGCAAGAACCCAGGGGTTATGCACCCAGAAGACCGGCGCGTCGATCAGCAGATCACGTAATGTGCCGCCGCCAATGCCGGTGATCGCTGCGAAAAAGGCAAAGGTCACAAGTGTCTGCCTTGCCTTTGCGGCCGCCAGCGCGCCGGAGGCCGCAAACACGGCAATGCCGGCGATATCAAGCCAGAACAGGGCGGTATAGGCGAGCGGTGTCATCATGGGCTCCGGTAGGTGCAGAAGTTTCGGGCTGGCAGGTCATCCGGACTATAGGGTTTTCGAACAGCTTATGTACCGGTCTTTTGCGGTTATTTCATGGGCATATATCTTGGTGGCGTGAGGCGGACTGATCCGTCAGATCGTACTTGCGCTGGCGCACGCGCTCATCGAAACTGCGCTATCTTTTCTGCTTTCAGGACACTCTCGATGATCGATTTCCAACGTTTTCCCGATGCGCTGACCACTGATCTCGGCGCGTTTACCCCGCTCGATGGGGCTCTGACCGAAGGGCTGAGCGAAGCCTCCAAGTCTCTCTGGACGAGTGCGGATGGTCGTGTCGAGCTGGGGCTCTGGGCGTGCACGGCAGGCCTGTTCGATCTGGAGATGGAGGGCGGATCGGAGTTTTGCCATTTCCTGCAGGGGCGGTTGAAGGTGATACAGCCTGATGGCAGCACCACCGAATACGGACCGGGCGATGCGCTGATGATGCCGCTCGGCTGGCGCGGACGTTGGGAGGTGCTGGAACCTCTGCGCAAAATCTACATGTATGATTACAAACAGGCCTGATCTGCGGGCACCGTATGCAGGATACGGTGCCCGCAGGTCTGTCCGGGGACGGATCCGGAAAGCCGCCGTCGCGGGCGGCCTTCCTACGCATGGAACGGGTCAGGCGCGGCCTGCGGCAAAGCCCGAGGCCCAGGCCCATTGGAAGTTATAGCCGCCGAGCCAGCCCGTTACATCGACGACCTCGCCGATGAAGAAGAGGCCGGGCTGGGATTTTGCCTCGAGGGTCTTGGCATCGAGCTCCTTGGTGGAGACGCCGCCCAGCGTGACCTCGGCGGTGCGGTAGCCCTCGGAGCCCACCGGCTTGATCTGCCATTTATGGACATAGGTGGCGAGGTGGTCGAGCTTGGCGTTGTTCTGGTCGGCCAGACGGCCCGTGAGGCCCGACTCGGCCACCGCCAGCGCGGCGATCTTATCGGGGAGCCATCGGGCCAGCGCGTTATGCAGCGCCATGCGCCCTTTTTCCTGCCGTTGCTCCGCCAGAAGGATGGCGATGTCCTGACCGGGCAGTAGGTCGAGGGTAAGCGGGTCGCCGTCGCGCCAGTAGCTTGAGATCTGCAGGATGGCGGGGCCCGAGAGGCCGCGATGGGTGAAGAGAAGATCTTCCTCGAAACGGGTTTTGTTGTGCTGGATGGAGACGGGGGTTGCGGTCCCTGCGAGCGGTTTGGTTTTCACCAGTTCCTGTTCTGCAAAGGTGAGGGGCACCAGGGCAGGGCGGGTGTCGGTGAGCGACAGGCCGAACTGTTCGGCGATCTTGTAGCCGAAACCGGTGGCGCCCATTTTGGGGATCGATTTGCCGCCGGTCGCGATGACGAGTTTGGGGGTGGTGAGGGGGCCTTGCGAGGTGGCGAGGTGGAAGTCTGTGCCCTCGCGGGTGACGGCATCGACGGTCGTCTCGAGCATGAGGGTCCCACCAGCCTCGCGCAGGTCGCGACATAGCATATCGACGATCTGCGAGGCTTTTCCGTCGCAGAAGAGCTGTCCCTTGTGTTTCTCGTGCCATGCGATGCCCGCGCGGTCGAGGCGATTGATAAAGTCCTGCGGGCTGTAGCGCGAAAGTGCAGAGAGCGCAAAGCGCGGGTTTTGCGAGAGGAATCGGTCGCGGGCTGTCAGGTGATCGAGCTCGCGATTCGTGAAGTTGCACCGGCCTCCGCCGGAGATCCGTATTTTTTCGCCAGGTCGTGCAGTGTGATCGATCAGACAGACCGACCTTCCGCTGCGTCCGGTTTCGATTGCGGCCATCAGGCCTGCGGCGCCAGCGCCAATGATTATTGCGTCAAATCTCATCATGGGATGTTCCCTGCACGAAAGTTCGGGCGGCGACAAATCTTTTTTGATTTTTCCCCTTGCGCCTGCCCGACGCCTTAGCTAAATACCCGCCCACAGACAGAGTTGGGGCGTAGCCAAGTGGTAAGGCACCGGTTTTTGGTACCGCGCACCGTAGGTTCGAATCCTACCGCCCCAGCCATGTCTGTAAAAATGTGACTTTCGCCGAAGATTGGAGCCTATTCGGTTCTACTTGGCATCTTGTCCGGGCAAGACTGGCATCTGCTGACATTCTAACGGCTTCGCCGTACGCAATTCCTCTGAACTGACAGACATTTGCGCCCGCATGATGTCGTCCCTAAACTGAGGTCTGACGAACATGGAGGGCATAGGTATGGCCAACTGGTATTCGGCCGACCTGCACTTCGGCCACTGGTCTTGCCGCACTGAAGTGGTCCATCTTTTGGGATAGTTTATCCCGTATGATGGAGGACTACTTAGATGGCAGGCAAACGCGAGAAGCCGGAAGATATTGTAATGAAGCTGCGTCAGGTTGAGGTCTGTGCCAAGGTCAAGGCGCGAAACTGGCAGATGCGGTTCGCCAGATTGGCGGTGAGGCATGTGCCCGCCACTGGTTCGAGGGCCATGCCGAACCAACAAACCTACTACCGCTGGCGGCGTGAGTTTGGCGGGATGGACCGCGATCAGCTCAAGCGACTGAAGGAACTCGAGAAAGAGAATACGCGGCTCAGGCGCGCCGTGTCGGAGCTGACACTCAACAAGCTGATCCTGACGGAAGCCGCAAAGATGAGGGGCGTGTAGCAAACCCTCCAGTGGAGGGTTTGTAGCCCCGAACGCGAAGGCCTTCTAAGCCCTTCGGCCGCCGCCGCCAATGCATTGACCACGTTCGGCAGGAACTGGGTGTTTCCGAACGCCGCGCCTGCCGGGCGCTTGGGCAGCACCGGTCGACCCAACGCAAGATCCCGCTCGGTCGTCAGGACGAAGCCCTGCTGACCGCTGACATCACCGAACCGGCACGGCGATACGGACGGTATGGCTATCGCCAGATCACTGGCTTTCTGCACCAGGCGGGATGGTGTGTGAACCACAAGCGGGTCGAGCGGATTTGGCGGCGCGAGGGGCTTAAAGTGCCGCAAAAGCAGAAGAAACGTGGACGGCTTTGGCTGGCGGATGGCTCTTGCGTCCGGCTGCGGGCGGAGCGTCCGAACCATGTCTGGTCCTATGATTTCGTCCAAGACAAGACCGCGGACGGGCGAGCCTACCGCATACTCAACATTGTCGATGAATTCACCTAGGGACGGTGCTTGTGATACGTGCCAAAAGCAAGCTCAACTCGGTCGACGTCATCGACGCGCTGACCGATCTGTTCATCCTTCGCGGTCCGCCCGAGTTCACACGGTCCGATAACGGCCCCGAATTCATCGCGACCAAGCTGCGCAACTGGATCGACGCGGTCGGGACTAAAACGGCCTATATCGAACCGGGGTCACCCTGGGAGAACGGCTACGTGGAGAGCTTCAATGCCAGGCTTCGTGACGAATTACTGGATGGGGAGGTGTTTTATTCGGCTCAAGAGAAGCCCAGATCCTGATCGAACGCTGGCGCCAGCATTACAACACGCTGCGCCCGCATAGCTCTTTGGGATATCGCCCACCAGCACCAGAAAGCATCGTGCCAGTAGACCAAAGGCCCACGATGCACTAACTTTCAAACCGGACCACTCAAGTGGGGCAGACCAAGGTGTCGATCAGGCAATTGTCGGAATAGCTGAAGAATGTCGGTCCCTTACGGGCCGCAGTCCATTGGCTGGCCGGGTCGGAATGGGACGTGAACTTTGGCTGAACCTCGCTGGCGGCACCAAATTCGGCCTCATCCAAGGTGTCCAGATACTCGCGAACGGCTCTTGGCGCGTCGGCGGGATCAATCGCCCGGGCGTCCCACTCCTCCTTCGGCGTCGAGTTCTGTTTGTTGGCATCGGCCTCGATGAGGCTCGCATCCACCGCCATGCGCTGTCCGCTAACCAGGCCCTCTTCGATACAGCGGGCCACCGTGGTCTCGAACAGGTGTCGCAGCAATTCGCTGTCGCGGAACCGTCCATGCCGGTTCTTGGAAAACGTCGAGTGATCCGGGACGCGGTCGCTGAGGTCCAAGCGGCAAAACCACCGATATGCCAGGTTCAGATGCACCTCTTCGCAGAGCCGCCGTTCTGAACGGATGCCGAAGCAATAGCCCACCAGCAGCATGCGGATGAGGAGTTCAGGGTCGACAGATGGCCGCCCGGTGTGGCTGTAGAAATCAGCGAGGTAGGCACGGATACCGGAGAGGTCCACGAACCGGTCAATGGAGCGCAGCAGATGGTTCTGCGGGACATGATCCTCAAGCGAGAACTCGTAGAATAGCGCTGCTTGCGCCTCCTGCCGCGGTCCCTTCATCGCCGATCCTCCCACCCGTTGCGGGAATTGAAGCAGCCGACGGTCCTACAATCAAGCGCAAGTTTTTCAACAAAATACGCCCTTCCTGTCGTCGGCAGGTTTCGTCGCGAGCCTTTAGCGGCGACACGAACACACCGATGCTGGGTATGAACGCCTTCAACTAGAGTACCTACTACGTGAACCATAAGCATGTCCGGGGAAGATCATGCCCGCATTACCGATCACCACTGTTTTGGGTGAGCGAGAGCCTGCCTATAGTTATCTTTCGCGTCTGGCCGATCGGAACGCCGTTGATCCGCACGCTTTATGCCGCGACCTTGGCATGGATTTGAAGGCCATTCATCATGGGTCCCACGAAGCAATCCTGAGCTTGGCGGATGTGGGCGGCATTGACCCCGCCTCGTTACTTGCATGGACACCTTGGTCTGCCCCACTTGAGTGGTCCGGTTTGAAAGTTAGTGCATCGTGGGCCTTTGGTCTACTGGCACGATGCTTTCTGGTGCTGGTGGGCGATATCCCAAAGAGCTATGCGGGCGCAGCGTGTTGTAATGCTGGCGCCAGCGTTCGATCAGGATCTGGGCTTCTTTAAGCGAATAAAACACCTCCCCATCAAGCAATTCGTCGCGAAGCCTAGCATTGAAGCTCTCCACATACCCATTCTCCCAGGGCGATCCTGGCTCGATATAGGCCGTTTTAGCCCCCACCGCCTCGATCCAGTTGCGCAGCTTGGTGGCAATGAATTCAGGGCCATTATCGGACCGAATGAACTCGGACGCTCCGCCCGCAGCCGGACGCAAGAGCCATCCGCCAGCCAAAGCCGTCCACGTTTCTTCTGCTTTTGCGGCACTTTAAGCCCCTCGCGCCGCCAAATCCGCTCGACCCGCTTGTGGTTCACACACCATCCCGCCTGGTGCAGAAAGCCAGTGATCTGGCGATAGCCATACCGTCCGTATCGCCGTGCCGGTTCGGTGATGTCAGCGGTCAGCAGGGCTTCGTCCTGACGACCGAGCGGGGGCGTGCGTTGGGTCGACCGGTGCTGCCCAAGCGCCCGGCAGGCGCGGCGTTCGGAAACACCCAGTTCCTGCCGAACGTGGTCAATGCATTGGCGGCGGCGCGAAGGGCTTAGAAGGCCTTCGCGTTCGGGGCTACAAACCCTCCACTGGAGGGTTTGCTACACGCCCCTCATCTTTGCGGCTTCCGTCAGGATCAGCTTGTCGAGTGTCAGATCCGACACGGCGCGCCTGAGCCGCGTATTCTCTTTCTCGAGTTCCTTCAGTCGCTTGAGCTGATCGTGGTTCATCCCGCCATTCTCACGTCGCCAACGGTAATATGTCCGGTTCGGGTCACACCAATCTGACGCACCGCATCCGCCAGCTTCGCGCCTTGGCCCTGGCACAGGCCTCAACCTGACGCAGCTTCATGACAATAACTTCCGGCTTCTCGCATAGGCTTGCCATCTAAGTCGTCCTCCATAATACGGGATAAACTATCCCAAAAGATGGACCACTTCAGCGGGGCAAGACCAATGTCACGTTCGAACATCATCTTCTCGGCCTTAGATTGAACAAAACGTAGAGCCAGACCGCGTGGGCAATGATCGAAGGCGGGAACCGGTGCCGCTTGTAGCTGATGGAAGCTGTCTGCATCGCCGTGACCTCCGTAGCAAACAGCGAGGAGGCAATCGCGACCCGATTAACGTGATAACGCCTGCATCGCCACCAAACAGGGTGACAAGTTGCCAAAAAGTAAGCACCTGCATCTTTTTGAGTTTCTTGCGCACGATTGCGCGACCCTTGCAGTAGGAGCCGTGGACCTGAAACACATTCTTCGCCGGATCCAGTCCTAATGTAATAATTTCTGACATGACCGCTCCCTTTGTGGATTGTTGCAGACGCAGCTTGGCACAGAGATGGCCTAGGCGGCGATTGCATCATCAAGGCCCATTGACATGCCAGTCGAGGCTTTCGCGGCGTAGCGGCGACTGCGCCGCGAAAGAGATTATTCTGCGGGTTCCTGTACGAGGGCTTGGTAGCTGCCATTGCTATAAAGCAGTGCGGGATCTTCCGAAGATGCACTGATACCTGCGACCCTGCCGATCAGGATGGCATGGGTCGGGGAGGGAAGTTCTTCGGCCAAGATGCAATCGAAAACCGTCAGGGCGTTTTTTGCTACCGGTGCGCCGCTTTCCAAAAGCTCCCAGTCTTCATCGCTGAAACGGGCATCGCCTCGCAAAGCCGAACGGCCCGCAAAGAGATTGGCCAGTTCTGTCTGCTTTGCAGACAGGAAATTCAGCGCGAAATGGCCAGATTTACGGATCGTCTCAAGCGCTGCAGAGTCGCGGTGGATGCAGATCAGGACAGAAGGTGGGCTATCCGACAAAGAACAGGCGGCCGTAATCGTCACGCCCGCCCGTTCGCCCCGTGCGCCAGCGGTCACAATGGCAACCGTCGAGACGGGCCTTCGCATGGCCGCGCGGAATTGGGCTTGATCGGGAAGGAAGCGCGGTGGCGTGGCTGTGCCCAGCGGTTCTGTCGTTTCGGTGCGCAACTGGGAAGTGGTCGACATTTCAGCGGGCCTCTTAAGATGTGGCATGGTTTGAAGCCACCCTTGAGCGCGGCTATCGTCATAACAAATTTCAATTTTGGTTGATTCATTGGTTGCGCATCCTTTGACCTATAGGATGCTTTTTATCTTAAAAATGAGTCTTTTTGCCTATTTTAAATGCAGGATTCCCTGCTTGACCGGAGTATCTTTGCCCAATTCACATTCAACCAAAATATGGTTGATTTCGTGGTTTGACATGGCGGGGGCAGGCTCTCAATCATGGCGCAAGCTTGATAGATGCAGGACCTGAAGTATGCCAACCCAACTTGAAATGGTGAAGCTGTTTACCGCGCAGCTGGAGCTGTGCAAGGTGACGCCCGAAGAAACCGTCATCGTTCTTTCCGAGGCCGATATCCGCGCCGATTACGCGACGGCCTTCCTGCTGGCCGCGAAAGAACTGGGCGCGAGCGCGTTTCAGATCAACGTCGCGGGCCGTGATTACCGCGAGATGCGGCTAACGGTGGGGCGCACGGCGATCGCCGGAAACCGCCCCGTGATCGAGGCGCTCAAACAGGCTGATCTGGTGATCGATCTGATGGGGATGCTGTTCAGCCATGAGCAGAACGAGATCTGCGCCTCGGGCACGCGAATGCTGTTCGTACATGAGCCTTTCGATGTGCTGGTCAACAACTTCCCGTCCCCCGCGCTGCGCGCCCGTGTGGAATATGGCGAAAAACTACTGGGGCAGGCCCGCCAGATGCATATCACCTCGGAGTACGGCACCGATGTCACCTATGATCTGGGCCAGTATCGGGTGATGACGCAATATGGCTATACCGACACGCCCGGCCGCTGGGACCATATGGGCACGGGGCAGGTGCTGAGCCAGGGGATCGATGGTCGCGTTAATGGCCGAGTTGTCATCATGCCCGGCGATGTGATCGTGGCCTTCAAGAACCGCCATGTCGAGCGCGAGATCGAGTTGACCATCAAGGATGGCTATGTCACGAAGATTGATGGCGAGGGCATGGACGCCGCCCTGATGTCGGATTTCATGGACAGTTTCGACGACCCGCGCGCCTATGCGATCAGCCATATCGGCTGGGGGCTGCTGGGGTCTGCCAAATGGTATAACAACCTGATTTCCGCGACCCGCACGACCGAGATCGGGGTCAATTCGCTCAGTTACTATGGCAATGTGCTGTTCTCGCTTGGCCCCAATACCGAGCTTGGCGGCAATAATGATACCGCCTGCCATCTGGATATCCCGCTGCGCCGTGCCACGCTGAAGCTCGATGGTCAGACCATCGTCGACAATGGCCGCATGGCCGTGGCCGAGATGAAATATTCCCCCGTGACCCAGCATTAAAAGAGTACCTATGGAACTGTCCAACAAGACCGCGCGCGAGATGTTTTACGAGCTGCGCGACGACCCGAACCGCCTGATCTATGATTTCGGCAACAAGCCGATGCTGATCAATGTCGATCTGCAATGCGCCTACACGCAGCCGGATAGCTATATCACCGCCTATGAGACCGACCCCGCGCAATGCGATTACGTCAACCGACTGGCGGGCCGGATGCGCGGGCTGAACCTGCCGGTGATCTGGACCTATGTGGGCTTTTACGAGGATGGCGCCGATTGCGGCATCTTCGGTACGCGCGATGATAATCCCAACAGTCTGCAGAATATCAAGCTCGGCTCGCCACGCGCGGCGCTTGACCCGCGGCTGGATGTGCAAAAGGGCGATATCGTCCTGAACAAGAAGATGCCTTCGGCCTTTTTCGAGACCCATCTGCAGTCGCTCGCCACCTTCCACGGCATCGATAGTGTGATCGTCACTGGCGGCTCGACCTCGGGCTGTGTGCGGGCCACGGTGGTCGATGCGCTCTCGCGCAGTTTCCGCGTGGTGGTGCCCGAAGAATGCGTGGCCGATCTGCATGAAAGTCCCCATTTCGCCAATCTCTACGATATGATGAAGAAATATGCTCGTATCTGTTCCTTCGACGAAACCGATCGCTGGCTCGCTTCGCTTTGAGCCCGCACTGGGGGTGGCCGCGTCCGATGCGCGGCTTCCCCATCTGCATCTTGGCCATGCGCCACTGCCCCAGCCCCTCCGCGGCTCGGTGATGCTTTTAGGTAATTTCGACGGGTTGCATCTGGGCCATCAGGCACTGCTGCACCGCGCCAAGACCTGCGCGGCCCGAGAGGGCCGGAGCCTCTCGATTATGGCCTGCGAGCCGCATCCCAAACAGCTTTTCGCTCCCGATCTGGCGCCGTTCCGGCTCTCTTGCGGCATGGCGCGCTACGGGCGGCTGGCCGAGGAGGGGCTCCACACGGTCTGGACCCCGCGGTTTGACCGCGCCTTTGCGGGCCTTTCCGCGCAGGCGTTTGTCGAGCGTTTTCTGGTGGCGGAATTCGCCGTCTCGCGCGTGGTTGTCGGGCAGGATTTCCGCTTTGGTGCGGGGCGGCAGGGCGATGTCGACTTGTTAGAGCGTTCGGGGCGGCATTGGGGCTACCTGCTTGATGTGGTCGAGGATGTGAGCGAAGGTGGGGTGCGGGTGTCCTCGTCTCTGGTGCGCCAATTGATTGCGGCGGGGCAGGTGCCGCAGGCGGTGGCTTTGCTGGGCCAGCCTTGGGTCGTGCCGGTGGCTTGTGTGGGGGCGGGGCGATATCAGGCCAATCCCGCGCAGCTTCTGCCGCCTGCGGGCATCTATAGTGTTCAGGCAAAAAGCCGACGCGCCGCCGGTTTGGGGCAGGTGACCGTCGAGATAACGAAAGACCGCCGGATCACGGGATATCTGCCGCCGCAGACGGCGGCGATCAGCTGGGGGGCGTCTGCCCGCTTGTGAGGTTACTGCGCACCACAGCCCTGTGATGTGCAGGTCAGTATCCGGGCTTGGGCCACGATCCGGTGGAACGGCAGGCCCGTGGGGCGGGCGTCGATCTGGGCGCTTGTCCCGCAGGAGAGCCCTTCAACGGCCATATCTTCCCCTGCCGCGTTCAGCCAAGACACCGTGCCGCTTTGTGGCTCGAAGCGGAAGGGCAGGGTCTCGGAGCCGCCCGCAGGGACCGGATCGGTGCGGATCATATACCAATGCGCCAGCGTGATCTGGCACAAAACCGGCGCACTTGATCGGTTTTCCACATCCACAGGCGCGGCCTTTGCGGGGGCGTCCGGTGCGGCCAGATAGTTATGGCTGCGCAACCAGTCCGGAAGATCGGGGCGTGTGGTATCATATAGCCCGCCCGCCAAGGCGGGCATCGGAAGGATAAGGGCCAAGGCCAAAACGGGGTCAAGCAGACGCATGTTCCGCACGGATCTGCGCCATGAAGGCCTCGGGCGACCAGTAATCGGTGAGCTTGCGGATCTTGCCATCCTCGAGGTGAAAGACATGTGCGCCCTCCAATGTAATCACCTGGCCATGGGCCTCGAACGGTCCGATGGGGCGGGTCATCCGTCCGGTCATGACATAGGTCACTACCACCTTTGGCCCTGCCGTGATGCGGGTCGCGGGGGCTAAACGCAGCCCCTCCAGCATGGACAGAAAGCCCGCTGTTCCTTGTTCGATAGCCGCAAGCCCCTGGCGCGATTTGCCCGAGGCTGCCTCTTCATGCACCGCATCGGGTGCATGAAGGGCGGTGGCGGCCGAGGCATCCGCGCGGTTATAGGCCGCGTAGAAAGCCTCGATCACATCGGGCGCAGACATCAGTCCATGCCCGCCAGCTTGCGCGCCAGTTTCACATGCTCGGAGCGGTCATATTCATTGAACAGACGCGCACGCAGCAGAGGCGCGGGGGTCGCGTTGACGTTTTCAAACAGCGCCACACGGCCCGCATGGGACGAGGTCGTAAGATCCCAGATGAAGTTCATCACCCGCTCTTTCTCGATTCCCGAAACCCCATGCCCAGGCAGGAGTTCGACCAGATGATGGCCGATCTCGGGGTTCTCGAAGGCCTTCTTGCCAAAGCGCATCACCAGACCCTGACCGCAAAGCTCCTGCAGCGTATGGATGATATTGGGGTAATGCTGGATCGAATACATCCGCCCCGCGGTCAGGAGCGGGATATCGGGGGCAAAGACGCCATTCTCGGTGGGCTTGGCCTGCGCTTCGGCGGCGAGCACAAAGGCGCGCAGGGTCTGGGCATATTGGATCATATCGGCCACCAGCGCCTGCACGGCCTGGAACTTGGCGGTCCCGAGGATGTCGAGCACCAGCTGAGCGCAGCCCACGAACAGCTCGGCCTTCACCGCCAGACGCGACAGGATATGCCAATGCGCCCAGTTGGTGGTCTTGCCGTAATAGGTCACCAGCTCCTGATCGCCCAGGTTGAAGATCCGGTCTTCGGGGACAAACACATTGTCGAAGATCACCAGCTGGTCGGCTTCCTCGCCCTTGTAGTTCAGCGGATGGTCATGCGGATCGGCTCCGGGATTGGACAGGCATTCGCGCGAGACCAGCTTCAGCCCCTCGGTGCCGATCGGCAGAGAGCCCCAGATGCAGGCCTCGGGGGGCGTGCCCTCATAGGCGAGGTTGGTGAAGAAGATCTCGTTGGTCTGCGCCGCGATCGAGCCCACGGATTTCGCGCCCGAGATCCGCACGCCGCCCTTTTCGACGCCGGTGACGCGCAAGAGCGAGGCGGCCTGCGCCAGAGGCTGCGAGCGGTCATTCTGCGGGCCCGTCAGGCTCTCGGCGCAGGTGATCCCGTTGAGCTGGCCATATTCCATATAGCGCTCGATATTCTCGGCAAAATCGGGATTGATCCCCTCGAAGGTCGATTTCTTGGCCTTGAAGGTTGGCAGATAGGCCCAGAGCCCCATGGCGATCGAGGGCCCGAGATCCGGCGGGCGGCCATAGGTGCCTGCGGTTTTCTTGGCGGTATATTCGATCATCATGCGGCGCTCGACGAGCTGCTCGGGGCTCATCGGCGCCTGCCACGAGCGCGAGACGATGGCGCCGAGCTTGGGCTCGTAATAGGTCGTGGCTTCGGCATATTCGGGGGTGAACTGGTCATCGAACATCTCGGCCAGAAGATCGATCCCTGCGGCCAGATGCGGCGCGTCATAGACGCTGCCCAGTTCTTTTCCCTCGACCCAGACGCGGCGTCCGTCCTTGAGGGACTCTTTATATTCGGCGCCGGTGCGAAGTTTCTTCGCCGGTTTGGCTTCGGTCATTTGGTTCATGGAAGATCTCCTTTGAAAATGGGGCGGCGCCTAGCGGGTGCCGCGACGATAGGCTTGGCCAAGCATCGCGGGCATCCGCGCATTCCGGCCAAAGAGGATGAGGACGATCATCACCGCCACGAAGGGCAGCATCTGGATGATGTCGGTGGGGATCTCGATACCGCCCACCTGCAACGCGGTGGTGGCGGAAAGGCACAGTCCGAACAGAAGACCGCCGCCCAGCACCCAAAGCGGACGCGCGCGGGCAAGCATGGCCAGAACGATGGCGATATAGCCCGCGCCGCCCGTCATATGCGGGACAAAGATGCCCGAGCCGATCACCGCCATGAACCCGCCGCCCAAGCCTGCCATCGCCCCACAGACGCACACGGCGCTGGTACGGATTGCGGTGACATTGACGCCCACGCTATCGAGCGCATCGGGGCGCTCGCCTGCGGCGGCCAGATCAAGCCCGAGATAGGTCTTGCGGTAGATGAGCGCGAAGCCCAGCGGCGCTAGCAAGGCCAGCCATGTCAGTGGATGAGCGGTGAAAACCGCACCTCCCAGCACCGGCAGATCGCTCAGTCCGGGAAGGGCAATGGTGGGGGCCGCATCAAGGCGCGGATAGGTGCGGGCGAAATAGACGTTATGCATCAAAGCGGTCAGCCCCGTGACGCCCAGTGTGATGGCGATGCCGATAATGATCTGGTTCATTCCAAGCCGAACGCAGAGCACCGCCATGATGAGCCCAATACATGCGCCGCACAGGAGAGCCGCAAACATGCCGCCCCAGATGCCCGCACCGGCAAGGGTTGCGGCAAAGCCCGCATAGGCTCCGCCCAGCATCATGCCCTCTAGCCCGATATTCAACACGCCCGCGCGTTCGGAGAATTGTTCACCCAATGCCGCCAGGATCAGCGGCACCGCCGAAATCACGGCGCCCGACAGAAGGGCGGTCAGGAAGGTCTCGGAGAAAAGTGCGCCCATGTTACTGTCCCTTGCGCTTTTGGGTAAGAAGCTCGGCCAGAGCGAGGAAGACCAGCACGAAGGCCACCAGCACCAACGTGAAATCCTGTGGCACATTCATGCGGGTCGCCGCCGAGGCGCCGCCGATTTCCAGCACCGAATAGGCGAACACAAAGAGGATCAGGGCAAACCCGTTGAACCGGGCCAGAAACACCAGCGGAACCACAGCAAAGCCATAGGCAGGGTTCCAGCTGGCTTGCATCTTACCAAGTGCACCGCTGAGCTCCACAGCCCCCGCCAGCCCGCCAAGCGCACCCGACAGGCACAGGACCGACATCGCCAGAAGGGGCCCGCCAAAGCCCGCATGAAGCGCCGCCTTGGGGTTGAGGCCAAGGATGCGGAAGCGCAGCCCCAAAGCCGTGCGGGTCATCATCAAGTGAACGCCCAGAACGACCCCCAGTGCAAGGATCAGCCCGATATCGATATCGGTGCCGCCCAGCGAGGGCAGGCGGCTGTCGACAGGGATCGTCAGGGTCTGCGGCTCGAGGGAATTCGGGTCTTTCAGCCAGAGTTTGATCAGCGCCGAGGACAGCGAGGTGGCGATCAGGCTCATCATCAGGCCCGAGATCACCTCATTGGTCCCGTAGCGCGCCCTGAGCCATGCCGGCGGTAGCGCCCAGAGGCCCCCAACCACGGCGCCCGCCAGCACCGTCAGTACAAGGGCAGGGAGCATCGGCATGTAGCCCAGCAACACCGGTCCCAATGCGCCTGCGGTCAGCGCGCCCAAAAGATATTGCCCGTCGATCCCCAGATTCCACAGCCCCGAGCGGAAACTGACGATCAGTGCCGCCCCGAGGATCAGAAGCGGGATCATATGTTCCAGCGTGGCTTGGAGCCCGCGGGCCTTCAGCAGGCCGCGCTCGACCACATAGCCATAATAGGCCAGCGGATCCGAGCCGAGCATCGCCAGCACTAGCCCCGCTGCAACCAGCGCAAGGATGACCGGCACAAGCGTCTGCCCCAGCACCATCAGAAGAGGGCTGGCACCCCACTGCTTCGGTCTGGCGGATTTCTCGGGGATATCTGTCGTGTCACTCATGCTGCCGTCTCCGGAACTCGCTGGGTCTCATCGCCGATACCCGCCATCAGGCGGCCCACAGCGGCGCGTATGCTTTCGGGATCAGCCTCGGGGCCATTGCGGATGATGCCCACCAGCCGCCCGCGCGACATCACGCCAATCCGGTCCGATAGCGCGATAATCTCCGATAGGTCGGTCGAGACCAGAACGGTGGCCAGCCCGTTCTGGGCGGTGTCGCGGATGCGGGCACGGGTGGCCTCGATATTGCGCAGGTCCAGCCCGTGGGTAGGTTTGTTATAGATGATTGCCTTGGGGGCGCCCTCGAGTTCGCGCGCCAGCAGCGCCTTCTGGATATTGCCGCCCGAGAGCTTGCCGATCGGGGTCTGGCCGGAGGGTGCGCGGATGTCGAATTCGGTCATGCGCACGCGGCCATGCGCGTCGATGGCTTTCATATCGGCGATACCGCGACGCCAGAAGGGCTGCTGCCCGATATCCTTCAGCAGGAGGTTGAACGTGATCGGCAGCGTGGGCACGGTGCCCTCGCCATTGCGGTCATCGGTGGCGTAGCGCAGCCCCGCATGGTGACGTTCGCGCACGGTTTTTGCCCGCAATGCGAAACCGTCCAGTGTTATCTCGCCCGAACGGGCCAAGTCCTGCCCCGCAATCGCACGGGCCAAGGGCGTCTGGCCATTGCCATCAACGCCCGCGATCCCGAAGATCTCGCCCGCGCGCACATCGAAGCTGACATCCTCGAATCCCTCGCCGGACAGATGCAGGACCTCCAGCATCCGGCGCTGGGTCTCGCCCGTCGCTGCAGGGCGACGCAGGGGCGGCGAGCCCTTGGCTACCGTATTGCCGAACATCAGTTGTACGATCTGTTCCATCAGTTCCGCACGGGGTTGCGTGCGGAAATCCTGTGCGCTGATGCCGCCCACACAGCGCCCGCCGCGCAGGACCGAGACCCGATCGCCATAATCGAGCGCCTCGTTCAGGTGATGGGTGATGAAGATGATCGAGACACCCTGCTCGGCCATGCGCCGCATCATCTGGCCAAGCTCGCGCACGCCTTGCGGCGAGAGCATGGCGGTGGGCTCATCCAGCACCAAGAGCCGCCCGCCGCGCCAGAGGGCGCGGATGATCTCCACCTGCTGCTGCTCGCCCAGCGACAGATCACCCACCAACGCATCAAGATCGACGGTAATGCCGAAGGCCGCCGCATCACGGGTGAAACGTTCCCTGATGGCCGCGCGGTTCGGGCGCTGCCACCACGGGCTACCCAGAAGCAGGTTCTCGGCAACGGTAAGTGTCGGAACCAGCATCCGGTGCTGATAGACGGTGCCGATCCCCAACTCGAGCGCATGACGGGGCGATCTCAGCCGGATGGGGGTGCCATCCAGCAGGATCTGCCCGGCATCAGGACGCTGCACGCCTGCCAGCATCGAGATCAGGGTGGATTTTCCCGCCCCGTTCTCGCCCAGCAGGGCATGGACCTCGCCCTTCGAAAAACCCAAACTGACACGGTCATTGGCGACCACGCCCGGAAAGCGCTTTGTTACAGCCTCGAGCGCGATGATCGGCACGCCATCCATCAGTTTGCAGCGCTGAGCGTGGAGCTCATCAGAGCTTTGGTTGCCTCTGGATCGGTTACCAGATCGACCTTCACGGAGCCGTCGATGATCTTCGCCTTCACCGCCTCGATTTGGGCCCATACATCATCGGGGATATGGGAGGTTTTCATCAGGCGCTGCGAGTTGTCTTCAAGGCGGAGCGCGTAGGAGCTCTTGCCAAAATTCCCGTCATTCGCATCCTTGATCATATCGCCGAAGATCGGGGACATGTCCCAGATGACAGACGAGAGGAGATTGCCCTTGTCGAGCGAGGTCTTGTCGCCGATCACATCGATGAACCATGTCTTGTCGGAGCCGGGGGCAGTGGTCGTCTCGACTGCCTGGATCATCCCGAAAGACGAGCCATTGCCCTGACCGAAGATGATATCGGCGCCTGAGGCGATGACGCTTTCCGTCACGCGGCGTGCACCCGCCACATCGGCATAGGCGGCAGGGCCGATGATCGCATAACGCAGCTCGATATCCTTCGAGACATAGCGCACGCCCTGCGCAAAGCCTGCCGATTGCGCGTTCCAGTTCGGGCTTTCCGACGAGACCACGATGCCGATCTTGCCGGTTTTCGTGGTCTTGGCGGCCAGAACCCCGGCAAGGAAGGCGCCTTTTTCGGCCATTAGCGTGTAATTGGCGACATAGGGCGGCTCGGACTGGATATTCGCGGCGGCGACCATCACCTTCATCTCTTTGGCGACCTCGACGGCCTCGGTGCTATAGCCTGAGGCATGCGCCACGATCAGCTGCGCACCGTCATCGGCCAGTTCGCGCAATGTGGGACGGATATTGCCGTAGCCCAGACCCTGCGCCACGATCGGCTCGATGCCTGCGGCCTCGGCGGCGGCTTGCAGGCCCTCGACGCCTTGCTGGTTCCAGCCGAAATCGGTGCCCTGTTCGGGGGTCACGATCGCGATGGTCTTGATATCTTCGGCCCAGCCGGCGAGCGGAAGAAGGCTTACGAAAGCGAAGCTGCCAGCGGTGAGAAACACTCTGCGGGGGATCATGGTGCGTGTAATTCCCTGTTGATGAGATATGTCGTTGGCATGGGCAGTTTCTGCCTTCTGTGCCGGATGAAAAGGGCGGTCGACCACGGAAGTTCGGGTCATGACCTATGAAGATTTTGGGCGCGTTCATTTGTCAACCAATAGATATATTTTATTTTTGGTTGATTTGGTTGGCTCTATCATAGGTGAAGTTTTCATCTGTCTTCCGCCACGCTCCGCCGAAAACGCGGGCAATTTTGAAAGATTGCCGATTTTGTCGAGCGGTTGATGCCTAATTCCTCTTGAACGCCGATCAACCATCTATGCTGGTTGATGAATCTTGGTCTTAAATGGTAGGATCGACCAACTTAGGGGGACGAGGTAGCGATGGACGAGGACGAACATCAAAGCGGGCAATGGGATGATACGCAGGCCGCCGCAGGCGCCGAGCCGACGCCCTCGCAAGTGGAGCTTATGGCCCAAATCCGCGAGGTGCTGGCCCAAGCAGGCCGGCTCCCGGCAGAACGGAAACTGGCTGAGCAACTGGGCGTCAAGCGTCATCAACTTCGGATTGCTCTGGGTTTTCTGCGTGATACAGGCGATGCGCCGCAACCGCGTCCGCGCAACCCACGCAAACCCCGTCGGGCGGGGGCCAAGGATATCGTGCGCAACACCAACCCGATCGAGGTGATCGAGCTGCGGATGATGATCGAGCCGACGCTGGCACGTCTGGCCGCGCTGCGGGCGACGCCGAATATGATCCTCGAGATGAAGAAGATCGCCGACCAGATCGACAAGGGCGGTAAGGACCGCGCGGGGGATCTTCATCGGCTGATTGCGCAGGCCTCGGGCAATGCGCTGGCGCATGAGCTGTACGATATGCTGCGCCAGATCGAGGGCGAGGTGCGGATGAGTGCGGCTTCGGGGCATAACTTGCGGCCCAATAGCGACACCGATGAACATCGGGCCATCATTGCTGCCATCGCGGGGCGCGATCCGGATACGGCCGAACGCGGTATGCGCCGTCATCTGGCCTCGATCCATCAGCTGATGATCGGGGCCGGACTGACGCGCTAGCTTTATTCCGCAGGCGGGCTGTCTTGTGGGGGCGCGTTGGAGCGGCGCAGCCCTTGCCGGATGCTCAGGCTCAGCGCCCGCGCCAATGGCGGCCCCGCCAGTACGACCGCAAAAAGGCGCACCACCTGCATCGTCATGATGAAAGACAGGTTTGCATTGGCATTGACCGCGATAATGGCGATGGTTTCGATCGATCCCGGCACGGTCGCCAGAATGCCGGTAAGAACGGTTTCTCCGGCAATGCGGGCAAGGATTATGCCCGATACCGCACAAAGCCCCATAAGCCCGAAGGAAAACAGCGCGACGGGCCAGAAAATCTTAACGGCGGTGCGCAGCGTATCGGGTGAAAAGCGCAGCCCCACCTGTGTGCCCAGCAGAAAATATGCTCCGATCAGCAGCCAAGGGGGGAGTGCCAGATCGACCCAGCCGCCCCCTTGCAAGATAGAGGCGAGGACCAGTGGCACCATGGTCGCTGCCGCAGGAATGGGCGCATATCGCGCCGCAAGCGGCCCAGTCGTAGCCAGAAAGAGCGTCAGCAATACGCCATAATGGGCCGCGCCATTGGTCGCGGCTGCTATGCCGCTTGTGTCGTCAATAAGCAGACGCGACACGATGGACATCACAAGAATGACAGTCATAAGCCGGATGATCTGGATAAAGGCCACGATCCGGCTGTCGAGCCCGCGCTCCGAACTCATGGCGATGACCGCCCCTGCCATGCCGGGCAGGAAACCCCAGATTGCCTCTTCTTTACCAACCTTGGTGCATAGTCCCAATACCAGCCCGACCAGGCAGGCCAGAACCAATGTCATCGCAGCGAAAAGCGCGACAAACGGCCAGAGCGACACCGCGCGCATAAGGATCTCGGGCGTCAGGTAATGCGCAATCATGCATCCCGCCACGCCTTGCGCTATCTCGTGCCAGCTATTCGGCACGCGTAAAGGGGTGCCTCTGAGGCCAAGCATCGTCGCAACCAAGACAGGCCCCAGTAGTAAGGCCGCCGGAAACTTTGCCCATGCCAGTCCTCCCACAGCGAGCGCCCCGAAGACGAGCAGCAGTGCCAGATGACGCAGGGCCTTTGGAGCATCGGTGAAATCGCGAAGAACAGGTCTCAAATCAGGGTCTCGCTTCAGCTTTGCAGGGCGAGAGCAGGGCGCAGGCCCTTTGCCGTCAGCTCTGTCTCAATACGGATCGCTGCTTGTAACAGCAGGTGGTCCTGTCCGGGGCGCGCCACCAGTTGCATGCCGAAGGGTAACCCGTTCCGGTCAAAGCCTATGGGCAGGCTGAGGCTTGGCAGCCCGAGGAGCGTCCAGCGGATATTGTAATCGGCAGGGCCTGTGGACCTTATCCCTTCGGGGGCGGCAGAGGGGGCTGAAGGCGTGAGCAACAGATCGGCAGTGCCAAATAGCGCCTCGAGATCCTCTAGTGCCTGATCGCGCCGTATTAGGCCGTCCTGATAGGCCTGTGCATTGGCGATCTTCTGATGACGGGCGGTAAAATCGCGGGTGATCGGGGTGAGCTGGTCGCTCAGGCGGTCGCGCTCATAGGCCAAAGCGGCAGAGGCTTCCCAAGCGAATACCGCCTCCTGCGCGGCCCCGAGATCCGCCCACCAGCCGGGCTGTTTGTGAGGGACAGCCCCAAGGGTAGAGGCCGTGTCTTCCAGTGCCGCCGCATAGCGGTCACAGATCGTTTCTCTCGGCTGATCGGGTAGGAAAAGCGCATATCGCACGCGATTGTCGATGGGGATCAGCCAATCCGGCCTGCGGGCACAGGTGGCGGCAAATAGCGCGGCATCAGATGTATTGCGCGCCATTATTCCCACAACATCGAGGCTTTCCGCCAAGGGTTTGACGCCTGTGCGGTCGATCCTGCGTGGCCCAAGCTTGACGCCCACCACCCCGCAATAGGCAGCAGGGCGGATCGTCGATCCCGAGGTCTGGGTGCCAAAGGCCAAAAGGCAACTGCCTGCCGCTAGTGCTGCCGCAGAGCCCGAGGATGACCCGCCGGGCGTATGGGCCAGATGATGCGGGTTACGCGTCGGACCGGGCGACATGGTGGCAAATTCGGTTGTCACGGTCTTGCCCAAGGCAACCGCGCCCGCGCGCCGCGCAAGATGGACGGCAGAGGCATCGGCGCGGGGTTGGTGACCTGCATAAGCGGCGGACCCATAGGCCGTGGGGATATCGGCGGTGTCAAAGACATCCTTGATCCCCAAGGGGACCCCGGCCAAGGGGCCTTTGTGCGGCTGTGCATCGATACGGTCGGCGGCGGCGCGCGCAACCTCGGGCGCCAGATGGGCAAAGGCTGCAATTTCCGGCTCCATCTGACTGGCGCGATCCAGAAAGACCTCGGTCACTGCGCGGGCGGTTATTGCGCCTGACTGGACGGCGTGCGAGATCTGGGTCGCCGTCATCCATTGCGGGTCGATGCTCCGTAGGGGGGGAGGTGTCATCTGGCAGCCTCGGCAAAGGTTTCGCCGCTCAGCATCTCTTTGGCCATAGGCGGGAGGCGGTGCGCCCAAGGCGCGGCCTTTTCCAGCTGTGCCGCAATCTGGAACAAAAGCCCGTCTGCGCCAAAAGCCGCGCCGATCTGGCATCCGACGGGCAGATTATCCTTGGTCCAGTAAAGCGGCACATTCATCGCCGGACAGCCCGAGGCGTTGAACACCGCCGTCAGCGGCGCATGGGCCCAGAAGCGGTCATAGAAAGCATCAAGCCCCATCCCTGCGCCGGCAAGATAGCCGATCTGCGGTGCGATCTGGGCGGTTGTCGGCGAGAGATAGGCATCCACCTGCTGGAAATAGGCACCCATATCGCGGCTGGTCCGGTGCAGGACCTGCACGGCCTCAAGGTAGGCCACGCCACTGGTCCTGCGGCCTTCGGCGATCCATTCGGCGTTGACCGGCTCAAGCAGCGCATCCGGATCAGCAATGCCTTTGGCCCGAGCGACCTGATCGACCGATTGCGCACAGGAGACCCCGCCAATGACCCGCCAAGCCCGTTTGAGCGCGGCATTGTCATAGTGCGGGGTCAGTTCGACGACCTCATGGCCAAGATCTCGTAGTAGATCTGCGGCATAGCGGGCTGCAGCAGTGCATTCGGGGTCAAAGTGATGCCCTTCTGGCGGCGTGACTTGCAGCCCGATGCGCAACCGACCAAGGGGGCGGTTCATAGCGGCCTCGAAGCTTTCGCTTATCGGGGGCGCAGCATAGGGGTCGCCAATGTCGGCGCCGTGGCTGACATCCAGCATCCGCGCATTGTCGCGCACCGAGACCGAAATTGCGTGCGGCGTGGACATGCCCGCTACGCTTTCGGCATGGGTCGGGCCCACCGGATTGCGCATCCGGCTGGGTTTGAAACCGAACACGCCGCAATGGGCCGCAGGCACGCGGGTTGAGCCTGCCCCGTCCGAGCTTTGCGCCAAAGGCACGACCCGCGCGGCCACCAATGCGGCCGACCCGCCCGAAGACCCGCCTGCGGTGCGGCCCAAATCCCACGGGTTACGGCAGGGACCATGCAGGGCGGATTCAGAGGTGAAAGATAGGGCCAGTTCCGGGGTGTTGGTCCGGCCCATAAACAGGAAACCGGCTTTCCTGAGACGCGCCGCCAGAGTATTATCGGCAGTGCAGACCATCGTTTCGAACAGTTTAGAGCCGAGGCTCATCTGCGAGCCTTCGACGGCGATCCCGATGTTTTTCAGCGGCAGGGGCACCCCGGCGAAAGGACCGATGGCCGAGGGATTGGGCTGCGCGTCGATCATATGGACCATCGCATTCAGCTGTCCGTCAACCTGCGTTAGCCGCTGGCGGGCGCGCCGATCAAACGTCTCTGGCGAGACGTCACCATTGCGGACCTGCCGCGCCATTTCGGTCGCATCGGGAAATATGGGGCGCAGCACTTCGGGCATCGTGATCTCCAGACTGTTCATCCCAGAACTTGCAACTTCCTGTATAGCGGTCAACCAAAATAGCCGTTTATAGTTTTGGTTGATTTTGGTTGCAGCGGTTTGGTCGAAAATTGACGATGAATTCCGCTGATATAGTGCAGAACCGTCAACCCGGAGCGCTAATGGCCTCCTTCAGAGGGAGTTCAAGTGGTCTGCCCTACTCAAGTGGTCTGGTTTGAACATTGGTGCATCGTCGGCCGAGCGTCGAAAGGCGCAGTCCCTTAGGTTTTGCCGACCAAACCCTGAATAGATCCTCGTAATATAATACGATGAGGTAGAATATATTGTCGTTGTTCTGGTCTGCCCCACTTGAGTGGTCCAGTTTAAAAATTAGTGCATCGTGGGCCTTTGGTCTACGGGCACGATACTTTCGGGTGCTGGTGGGCGATATCCCAAAGAGCTATGCGGGCGCAGCGTGTTGTAATGCTGGCGCCAGCGTTCGATCAGGATCTGGGCTTCTCTTGAGCCGAATAAAACACCTCCCCATCCAGTAATTCGTCACGAAGCCTGGCATTGAAGCTCTCCACGTAGCCGTTCTCCCAGGGTGACCCCGGCTCGATATAGGCCGTTTTAGTCCCGACCGCGTCGATCCAGTTGCGCAGCTTGGTCGCGATGAATTCGGGGCCGTTATCTGACCTGATAAACCCGGGCGGACCGCGAAGGATGAACAGATCGGTCAGCGCGTCGATGACGTCGACCGAGTTGAGCTTGCGTTTGACGCGGATCACAAGCACCGTCCCTAGGTGAATTCATCGACAATGTTGAGTATGCGGTAGGCTCGCCCGTCCGCAGTCTTGTCTTGGACGAAATCATAGAACCAGACATGGTTCGGACGCTCCGCCCGCAGCCGGACGCAAGAGCCATCCGCCAGCCAGAGCCGTCCACGTTTCTTCTGCTTTTGCGGGACTTTAAGCCCTTCGCGCCGCCAAATCCGCTCGACCCGCTTGTGGTTCACACACCATCCCGCCTGGTGCAGCAAGCCGGTGATCTGGCGATAGCCATATCGCCCGTATTGGCGTGCCAGTTCAATGATGTCAGCGGACAGCAGGGCTTCGTCCTGACGACCGAGCGGGATCTTGCGTTGGGTCGACCGGTGCTGCCCAAGCGCCCGGCAGGCGCGGCGTTCGGAAACACCCAGTTCCTGCCGAACGTGGTCAATGCATTGGCGGCGGCGCGAAGGGCTTAGAAGGCCTTCGCGTTCGGGGCTACAAACCCTCCACTGGAGGGTTTGCTACACGCCCCTCATCTTTGCGGCTTCCGTCAGGATCAGCTTGTTGAGTGTCAGCTCCGACACGGCGCGCCTGAGCCGCGTATTCTCTTTCTCGAGTTCCTTCAGTCGCTTGAGCTGATCGCGGTCCATCCCGCCAAACTCACGCCGCCAGCGGTAGTAGGTTTGTTGGTTCGGCATGGCCCTCGAACCAGTGGCGGGCACATGCCTCACCGCCAATCTGGCGAACCGCATCTGCCAGTTTCGCGCCTTGACCTTGGCACAGACCTCAACCTGACGCAGCTTCATTACAATATCTTCCGGCTTCTCGCGTTTGCCTGCCATCTAAGTAGTCCTCCATCATACGGGATAAACTATCCCAAAAGGTGGACCACTTCAGTGGGGCAAGACCAAACAGGCCATGCAACGGCATGGAAAACCTGAGATATTCAACACAGACTAGGGCAGTCAGTTCACAAGCCCGCGCTTCACGAAGATCCTGTCAGACGCCACTGTGAAGATATCGATGGACGGGCGAGGCCGGTGGATGGATAACGTGATGATCGAACGGCTCTGGCGGTCGCTGAAATACGGATGCGTCTATCTCAACGCGTTTGAAACCGGCACCGCAGCCCGGCACGGTATCGGGAAGTGGATGACCTTCTACAACACCAAGCGCCCCCATTCGACACTCGGTGGCAGAACACGCTTCGCGGCTCATCAAGGTCTCGATCTGAAGGCGGCAGCATGATCAACAGGCAAGCTTAGCGCCGCCGAAAAACTGTCCAAAAAATGGGGACCACCTCACTAAGTCGTTCGCCATCATATGGGCTAAGCTATCCCAAAAGATGGACCAATTCAGCGGGAAAAGACCAGCGGCGCTAGACTAAGCCACCCTAGGTTGCATGACCGCAGACAAAAACTGCTAGAAGATTCCGTCTGTCCGGCAATTGATATGGATTTCGGGCACCGAAGCGGTATTGGAAAGACCGATGGCCTCCATCACAAGGTGCGCTACTTCCTCGGGTTGGGTCATTTCGGCGGTGGGGCGTGCTCCCTTGGCGGCGGTTTCGCCCATATCTGTCGCGACAAGCCCAGGGCAGATAGCGGTGGCACGGATACCAGCATCCCAGCCTTCATAACGGAGGGCATGGGCCAGCCCGACCGCCGCGAATTTGCTGACCGAGTAGAGTCCGGATCCCGCTGATGCGACCCTTTTCCCCGAAAGCGAGCCGAGGATCACCACACGCCCGCGTCCCGAGCGTTGCAGCGCTGGCCATGCGGCCATAGCGAGGCGGCGTGGCGCCCGCAGATTGACCTCAAGCAGAAGATCGACCTCTTCCTCGGAGGCCTCGACGATGTTTTCGGCCGTGAAAAGACCTGCACTCGCGACAATTGCATCAATGCGGCCATGCCGTTCGATGACGGCTTGGGCCCATTCTGCTTCTGCCGCGCGGTCGGTTGCGTCATAGACGAAACTGTCGAGATGGTCGGAGGAAAGCCCCTCAGGAATGGCTGTCGGATTACGCAGCCCAAGGCAGATATGCCAACCTGCGGCTTGGGCGGCGCGCGCGATATCGGCACCAATTCCGCGCGAGCCGCCGGTGAGCATCATTGTTGGTCTGTCAGTCATCGTCGTCACTTTCAGTAAGCCAGAGAAGGTAGCCAGAGGCTAAGGGCGGGGAAGAGGATGAGCAGTATGAGCGTGCAGATATCCATCATGATGAACCACCATACGCCCTTGAAAATCTCGGGCAGAGTCACCTGATTATTGAGTGCCCCGTTGATCATATAGACATTCAGCCCGATAGGCGGCGTTACCAGCCCGATTTCCAGCAGCTTTACCACGATGATACCGAACCAGATTGCGTCGATCCCCGTGGTCTGCACCAGAGGCACCAGAATGGGCAGTGTAAGCAGCAACAGCCCGATCGAGTCGATAAGCATCCCCAGCACCAGATAGATCACCGCCACTGCCAACAGGATCCACCACGTCTGGTCGGATACCGAAAGGATTGCGTTGGAAAACGCCGTGGGCAGGCCCGAAAGCGCAAGGAAACGCGTGAAGAACAGCGATCCGATCAGGATGATAAAGATCGATCCGGTAGAGATCACTGCTTGGGTCACGGCCTCGACGGTCGCTTTCCATGTCAGCTTGCGGCGCACGGCCCCGATGATCGCGGCGAAGAAGGCACCAAGGGCACCCGCTTCGGTAGGAGAGAATGCGCCGGAGAAGATGCCGCCGAGCACCAGCAGGATCAGCGTGGGAAGCGGCCAGACATCACGCAGCGCCTCGCGGCGTTCCTCATTTGTGGGCGGCGGCGGCGCAATACCTGCAAGCGCGGGGTTCAGTTTCACGCGGGTGATGATCATCGCCATATAGACCAGCGCCGAAAGGATGCCGGGGATGAAGCCCGCCATGAACAGTTGTCCCACCGAGACCTGTGCATAGACGCCGTAAAGGATCAGCAGCACCGAGGGCGGGATCAGCGACCCCAGCGTCCCCGAGGCCGCAATCGTACCGGTGGCAAGTCCGCGGTCATAGCCCTGTTTCAGCATCTCCGGCACGGCCATACGCGACATTGCCGAGGCGGTGGCAACTGACGAACCCGATGCCGCAGCAAAGAACGCACAAGCCCCTACCGAGGTGATCGCCAGACCACCGGGCAGTCGCGACAGATAGAGCCTGAGCGACATGAACAGCCCGCGCGTCATATCGGTCGAGGAACAGATGAAGCCCATGAGCAGGAACATGGGCGCGGCAGAAAGTTCCCACTGGCCGACGTAGTCGAATGGCGTTGCCGAGATCATGCCCCAAGCTACATTCATGTTGAACATCTGCGAGATGCCCACAATGGAGACCAGCCCAAGCGCAAGGCCGATGGGTACGCGCACCGCGATAAGAACCAGCGCGACGACGGTCCCGATAATACCGATATCAAGATTGCTCATAGGGGGCCTCGTTACAGCGCGCGCTTCTGGGCGATGGATTTGAAAAGGTTTGACAGCACGGCCAGCCAGATTGCGGCAAAGCCTATCGGTAGCGCCCAGCGGGCGGGCCAGATGTAGAAGGTGAAATTGCTCATCGCTTCTTCGGCGCGGGTCGTGGCGCCGATCGCATCCTTCGCCGATTGCCAGAACAGCAGGCCGAAGAACCAGAGCCCCAGCACACAGGCCAGTACATAAAGCGCAAGCTGTACGCCCTTGGGCATCATCTGCGCGAACAGATCCACGCGGATATGTTCACCGCGCAGCTCGACAAAGCCCAGGCAGAGGAAAACGATGACCACCATGTAGTAATAGGACACCACCTCAAGCGTCCCGATCAATCGACCGCCGAAGAAATAGCGTAGCCCCACATCGATGGTGATATGTGCCATCATGATGACCATGAACAGGCAGGCAAGGGACATGACGGCTCGGTTGAGCCAGCGGATCAGGGCATGCATCTTCGGCACCTCCTAGAGACGGGGGCGGGGGAAGCCCCGCCCACGCGGGTTACTTTACGCCATAGGTTGCGGGGTCGAGATCGCCATAGATGGTCTTCATGGCCAGATCGGTCAGCGCATCCTCATCGGTGGTGTCGACATCGGCCAGAAGCGCGGTCCATTTGTCCATCGTGGCACGGAAGTCGTCGATGACCTCTTTGCCATTCGTCAGACCGTAGGTGTCTTGTGCCTTGTCGTAGACCTCTTCGAGGGTCTTCTTACGGAAATCTTCGACCGAGGCCTTCAGATCGGCTTCGGGTTCGTATACTTCCACGCCTTTCTCTTTGGCTGTGACGAGCGCTGCTTCGGCCTGTGCCTTGTAATTGATGATTGTCCGCGCCATCGACCGCGCCGAGGCCTCCATCAGCACCTTACGCTCATCTGCCGTAAGGCCTGCCCAGAACTCAGGGTTATAACCCCAGTTCGGGCCGGACCAATACATGCCGGTCGGCAACAATGTGGTGTATTTGGCGACTTCCATCAGCGAGCGGTCTACAAGATCGTTGGCCGCATTGGTTGCGCAATCCAGCGTGCCGCGTTCAAGCCCGGTATACATCTCGGAGGAGGGCACATTGACCGGCACACCGCCTGCTTCCTCGACCCATTGCGACACGGCCGATCCCGCCACGCGGATACGCTTACCCTTGAGTTCGGCCAAATTACGCACGGGTTTGGCACACATCAGGATATAGGGCGGGGTAGCATAGGCCCCGAGATAGACGATCCCCTGCTTTTTCCACTCTGCAAGCTGGGTCGCGTCATGCATCGAGAAATCCGCCACGGCGAAGATGGCCGCCACCGGATCGGAGTAGTTGAAGCCCAGTTCCTGCACGGCATTGGCGACCGGAAGATCGGAAGGCGTATAGATTGCAGCATGGTGGCCCACCTGTACGACGTTATCGCGGATCCCCTGCAGAGAGGCGCGCGGTGCCAGCAGCACGGTTCCGGTAAAGGCTTGCGGGTTCAGGTCGCCTTTGGACAGATCCTTCACGATTTCGGCCCATTCGGTATAGCCGTATTTCGCCAGCGGGTGCTGCGCGTCATAGAAGGTATTGGCGATGAAGTCTTTCGCCATGACGGGGCTTGCTAGCAGGCCAGCCAGAAGCGTGGTGGTCAGGAATTTTTTCATGAGGGATCTCCGATGTTGGAACATGCGGGCGGTTCGGGCCGCCCGCGTTTTCTTAAAGCGATGCGGCTTTTTTGATGGCGCGACCGCCCTGCATGATCAGAGGCATATGCGCACCCTGTTCGGTCAGCAGATCGAGGTTCTGAAGCGGATTGCCATCCACAGCAATGATGTCCGCATGGGCTCCGGCGGCAATGACGCCAACCTCGCCTTCCATGCGCAGCACTTTGGCCGCATCCACCGTGGCCGAGCGGATCACCGCATCTGCCGGGATGTAGCGCCCGCGCAGCGGGAATTCGCCAGATTGCTCGGTTTGCATACCGCCCAAGAGGTCCGAGCCATATCCCATGGTCACGCCCGCCTCATGCAGTTTGACCACACGTTCCAGCCCCGCCTCGCGTACATCGGCCACTTTGGCCACAGACTCGGGCGGTAGGCCGAACTCTGCCCCTTTGCGGGCCAGAAGGTCATAGGTGATATTGGTGGGCACGACGACCGCCCCTTCGCGGGCGACACGCTTGATGGTCTCGTCGCCAATCAGATTGCCATGTTCAATACAGGTGATGCCGCAATCAAGCGCGCGGATGATGGCCTTGTCGTCGTAGAGGTGGGCTGCGACATAGGTGCCAAAGCCATTTGCTACCTCGACCAAAGCCTTGAGTTCCTCGACCGAGAACACCAGATAGCCCACCGGATCAGACGGCGAGGAGACGCCGCCATCGGCCATGACCTTCAGGAATTGCGCGCCATTCTTCAGCTCTTCGCGGGCCGCACGCAGCAGTTCCGGCTTGCCGTCGCAGATCCGACCAAGCGTACCAAGCGCTTGCGCATACCAGCTGACATCGCGGTTGTCATAGGGGCCGCGGTAATCGGTATGACCACCGGTCTGGCTGAGCGCCTTGCCACAGATCACAAGGCGGGGTGCGGTGAAATGACCTTCTTCCACAGCCTGTTGCAGGCCACGATCAGCCCCCCCCAGATCGCGCACGGTGGTAAAACCGCGCATGATCATATTCTTCATCAGCGTCGAAGCCCGTGCCGCCACAAGCGAAGACGGCAGCGAGGCATTCAGTCCAAGATTGGCCGTCGAAGCGATGGTATGGACGTGGCAGTCGATCAAACCGGGCATCACGGTCAGCCCGTTCAGGTCCAGTTCTTCGGCGGCGGTGAAGCTGACCTCTGAGGCAACTTCTTTGATGCGGCCATCCTCGATGGCGATCTGCATAGGGTCGGTGGGGGCGGTCTGGGTGCCGTCAACGATACGGGCGTTCTTGATCAGAAGGGTCGTCATAGTCTGTCCTTTCGGGATGTCAGATCAGCGCGGGCGCAAGGCACTGTGCGATCAGGGTCATGTCGTCCATATCTTCGGGCGAATAGGTGTCGCGCGGTGCATTCAGTGACAGAACGCCCACACAGCGCCCCGCCCAGATGACGGGCGCGCAGGCGCAGGCTTCACAGCCTTTCGACAGGATCAGCTCGGCATCGGGGAAGGCCCAGCGGACATCTTCTTCCGAATTGCCCAGCCATGGCTGCCCGCCCTCCAGCACGATCTTGCCCCATTCGGTCAGTCCCATGGGTTTGAGGGTTCCGGTCGGGTAGTCCGCCTCTGACGAATGCATCCGCATCACATTGCCCGTGCCGGGGAGGTTTTTCAGCACCGTCAGAAAGCGGAAGCCGAAGCGCGTCTCGCACATCTCTTGCACTGCGCGATAGAGTGTGAAGGGCTGGCCCATCTGCGCGCTCGCGCGGATGAGGGGAGAAAGGTCAATCTGGGAAGTCATTGTTTATCCGTAGAAGAAGTTCGGTAGCCAGAGCGCGATCTGCGGGAACACGGCCAGAAGCGCGACACCCACAAGCATCAGAACGAAGAATGGGAAAGCGGCGCGGGCGACATAGCCGATAGACCGGCCCGAGATGCCCTGCAGCACGAAAAGGTTGAATCCTACGGGCGGGGTGACCTGTGCCATTTCGACCATCAAGACGAGGTAGACGCCAAACCAGATCGGATCAAATCCCGCCTGTAGCGCCAAGGGCAGCGAGATCGGCAGGCTCATCACCACGATGGAGGTACCATCAAGGAAGAACCCGAGACCAAGGTAGAACAACGACAGCACCACCAAGAGGCCCCATGGCGGCAGCTTGAGGGCTGCGATACCTGCGGCTACATCGGCGGGGATATGCAGATAGCCGATGGCGGTGGACATGAAGGCCGCAGTGATCAGGATCGAGCAGACCATGGTAGAGGTCCGTAGGCCACCCATGAGGGTTTCGCGTAGCAAGCGCAGCGATAGCTGTCCGGTGATCGCGGTCAGGAAGATCGCGGCAATGACGCCTACGGCGGCCGCCTCGGAGGGCGTGGCGATCCCGCTATAGATCGACCCCAGCACGATGGTCATAAGCGCCACCAGCGGCGTCAGATCCCAAAGAGCGCGCAGGAAGTCTACCGGCCGGCGTTTCTCGCGGGTGAGCGGCACGAGAGCAGGATTCATCTTGGCGCGGAGCATGATGTAGCTCGAATAGAGAGCGGTGATCATCAGCCCCGGCAGGACGCCCGCCGCAAAAAGCCGCGAGATCGACTGCTCGGCCAGAATGCCATAGACGATCATCACGATTGATGGCGGTATCAGAAGGCCAAGGCTTCCGGCGCCTGCCAGTGAGCCCAGCGACATGCGGTCATCATAGCCGCGCGCTCCCAGCTCTCGGGTGGTGATCCGGCCCACGGTGGCGGTGGTGGCAGGCGATGACCCTGACACAGCGGCAAACAGCGTGCAGCCCAACACATTGGTATGCAGCAGACGCCCCGGAACATAATCGACAAAAGGCGCCAGCCCGCGGAACAGGCGGGTCGAGATATCGGTTCGGAAGATGATCTCGCCCATCCAGATGAACATCGGAATGGCTGAGAGTTCCCAGCTGGAGGAATAGCGGTAGATGATGCCCGCCGCGATCGAGCCGATCCGCGACAGATCCATCCCGTGCAGGAAATAGAGAGCACTCGTGGCCACCAGCGCAAGGCTGACAAAGACCCATGCGCCAAAGCCCAGAAAAGCCAGCAGGAAGACAAGTGTAATGGTGGCGGTGAGAAGGGTATCCATGGGAGCTTACTCGACAGGGGTGGCCAGAGGCACTTGCGGCGCGGGCGAAGGGTGGCGGGTGATATGGCGCAGCCCATAGGAGAGAGCTGCCAGCGCAAAGAGGGCCAGCCCCACCATCATCGCGGACTCGGGGATCCACATAGGCACAGCCGCCACCGAAGACGACACCGTGCCGCGTTTATAGGCACGCGCCACGCGGATCCAGAACATCCATGCAAGCCCCGCGGTTGCGGCAGAGGTTATTAGCGCGGAGACGGCGGTCATCAGCTCTTGCACACGTTCGGGTAAACGGTTGGTCACCAGACCCACGCGGATCAGATCGCCCTGTTCCAGAACATAGCCCAGCGACCAGATCACACAGATCATCACGGCGTAGCCTACGAATTCATCCAGAACGAAGGTCGAGGTCTCGAAGAAGCTGCGCAGCACGATCTCGTAGGCGATATGGCCAACCATATAGACCAGTGCGCAGGCAGCGATGATGGCGGCCAGACGGCTGATACTATAGATGGCGGAATAGAAACGCTGCATGGCGGCTCCGGTCATAAAAGAGGCGCGGGGAAGAGCCCCGCGCCAGTCGGGGGAAAAATTCGGGCAGATCCCGCACGAGGGGGAGGGCGCGGGATCTGCAATGGAGGCCAAAGCGCTTAGCGGGCTTTATAGGCGTCCATAATCGTGGTGGCACGGGTGCCGGTATCTTTGACCCACTGGTCGATGAAGGGCTGGGCCGCTTCGGTGAGCGCGGCAGAGAACTCGGGCGAGATCGTGTCGGTCACCGTCATGCCATGGCTGCGCATGGTCTCGAAATCCTTGGCAGTCGCATCGGCGAGAAGGCCCCAGCCGTAGTCTTCGGCCTCTTTGGCGGCCTCACGGACTTCGGCTTGTGCTTCTTCACTCAGGTCCATGAACGCATCCATATTCACATGAATCGCCTGAAGCGAGGAGGCATAATTCACATTGGTGAAATTGGACTGCAATTCCCACATTTGCACACCTACGCCGCCATTGGGCGAGGTCAGCACCGCGTCAATCGCATTGGTCGACAGCTGCGCCGGCACATCCGCCCAGGAGATCTGGATCGGGAAGGCACCTGCGCTTTTCATGGTCTCGGTGGAGGCAACATCATAGGTCCGGACCTTCACGCCCTTGAGGTCATCGATCGATGTAAAGGCCTTATTGCCCCACAGGCCCGAGGACGGCCAGGGGGTCGCCAGCAGCAGCATCTGGTTATTATCTTCCAGAACCTTCTCGTATTCGGGTTTGGCCAGTTCATAAAGCGCATGCACATCGTCGGAAGTGGGCGCAAGGAAGGGTAGGGAGGATAGCTGGAAGATCGGATCGATGCCGGTCCAGAATACGAAGGCCGAAGAGGCCGCCTGCAATGCGCCGTCGCCTACCGCATCGAAGTTATCGACGCTCTTGTAGCCCAGGGCTGCGCCGTGATGCACGGTGATTTCCAGCGCACCATTGGTCTTTTCGGCAACGGCCTTGGCAAAGAAATCGGCGGTCTGCCCTTGCAGCGAACCTGCGGGATATTCGCTCGACAGATCCCAGTTCGTGGCAAGCGCGGGTGCCGCGGCGAGTGCAGCTGCCAGTGTCGTTCCAAGAAGCGTTCTATAGGTCATGGTTCGTCCCTGTTGCGGCCCGTTAGGCGGGCATTCCTTCGTGTCGTAGATATTATAACTTACAAACATCTCTGTCTGCATCATGCAGTCAGCTCTGTTCGTAAATCAAGCCCTGGCATGTGAAAATGCGTAGGATAAATGCCTGATTGACAATTTATCCCGTAACCATCTGTAAAAATTAGTTTATATACTGATTATTTTACGGGCAATTCTGCTCGTAAATGCTATTCAAGCCGATGAAGCCTTGCGGATGATCTGCTTCCATAGCGTGATCAGTTTGCTTGCGGTGTCTGGATCGGAATCGAAACTCTGGTGCATAGCAATGCCCCGCAGAACCGAAAGATGTAACTGAACATGCAGATCGGCTTCCGTATCTTCGACATCGCCACCGACAAGCTGCACGGTGATACGATCGCGTTTGCGGATCCAACTGACCAGTATGTCACGCAGCACATGGCCTAGTTCATTATCCTGTCGTGCGGCCAGCATCAGCTCCATCGCGGCTATGTACCGCCCGTCTGCAAAGATATTCTCCCATAGCGCATCGATAAGCTCGTCGACGCTTAGCTGGGTGCACTCGGGGTCCAGGCCGAAAGGGTACCCTGTGCGCCAACTGTTCACCAGTGTTTCGAATGCTGCAACGAGCATATCATTCCGCGTGGGGAACTGATGTGTCAGGGCGCCACGTGATACTGATGCCCGCTTTGCAATCAGCGGCGTTGAAATCTGCTCATAGCCAAGCTCGGCGAGTGCCTGCAGGACTGCATCACAAACTTTTGCACGTGTTTCCTGCGAGCGCTCGGCCTGCGTGCGTCGAGGGCGTGTGACAGATTTGGCAGTTCCCTCGGGCTTCATCATATTTCCACGTTTTGAAAACTTACGAACAGATCTATCCGTTTGCGAATGGTCTTGCAAACCCATAGGGGTAATCCCCTTGGTCTGCCCCACTTGAGTGGTCCAGTTTAAAAGTTAGTGCATCGTGGGGCTTTGGTCTACTGGCACGATGCTTTCTGGTGCTGGTGGGCGATATCCCAAAGAGCTATGCGGACGCACCGTGTTGTAATGCTGGCGCCAGCGTTCGATCAGGATCTGAGCTTCTCTTGAGCCGAATAAAACACCTCCCCATCCAGTAATTCGTCACGAAGCCTAGCATTGAAGCTCTCCACGTCGCCGTTCTCCCAGGGTGACCCCGGTTCGATATAGGCCGTTTTAGTCCCGACCGCGTCGATCCAGTTGCGCAGCTTGGTCGCGATGAATTCGGGGCCGTTATCTGACCTGATAAACCCGGGCGGACCGCGAAGGATGAACAGATCAGTCAGTGCGTCGATGACATCGACCGAGTTCAGCTTGCGTTTGACGCGGATCACCAGCACCTGCCCTAGGTGTACTCATCGACGATATTGAGCATGCGGTAAGCCCGCCCGTCCGCTGTCCGGTCCTGGACAAAATCATAGGACCACACATGGTTCGGCCGCTCGGCCCGCAGCCGCACGCAGGAGCCATCCGCTAGCCAGAGCCGCCCTCGTTTCTTCTGCTTTTGCGGGACTTTAAGCCCTCGCGTCGCCAAATTCGCTCGACCCGTTTATGGTTCACGCACCATCCCGCTTGAACCAACAAGCCAGTGATCTGGCGATAGCCATACCGTCCGTATTGCCTTGCCAGTTCAATGATGTCAGCCGTCAGCAAAGCTTCATCTTGACGACTAACCGGGATCTTGCGCTGGGTTGAGCGGTGCTGCCCAAGGGCCAGACCAAGCACGGCGTTCGGAAACGCCAAGTTCCTGCCGGACATGGTCAATGCACTGTCGGCGACGCGAAGGGCTTAGAAGTTTCCCCGAGCCGCTTCCGTCAGGATCAGCTTGTCGAGCGTCAGATCCGACACGGCCCGTCTGAGCCGCGTATTCTCTTTCTCGAGCTCCTTCAGCCGCTTGAGCTGATCGCGGTTCATACCGCCAAACTCACGCCGCCAGCGATAATAGGTTTGTTGGCTCACACCAATCTGACGCACGGCATCCGCCAGCTTCGCGCCTTGATCCTGCGAGACCTCAACCTGACGCAGCTTCATGACGATATCTTCCGGCTTCTCGCGTTTGCCTGCCATCTAAGTAGTCCTCCATCATACGGGATAAACTATCCCTAAAAGTGGACCACTTCAGTGGGGCAAGACCAAATGCGGGCGCATCTTTGCGGCCATCATCGACGTAGTGGAAGCGCAGCCCATCGACAGGCTTGAAACGTTGCGCAAAGCCTTCGGGAGCGGGGGAAAGTGTTATCGATGTCATGGGAAGTCCTATCGAATGAGAACCGCACCACCGAGCAACATGCCGGCGGCCAGAAATCGTTGAAGGGTCAGCGGATGTTGCGGCATGTCGAACATTCCAAGGCGGTCAAGCAGAAGCGAAAACACGACTTGCCCGGTGATCACGAGCGCGACCATGCCAGCGGCACCAAGGCGCGGCGTCGCAAAGGCTATCCCCGCCAGCGTGATGACGCCACAGATCCCGCCCGCCCAGGCCCAGAGTGGCAGCGCAACGAGGTCAACCGTTCGGGGCAATCCGCGTGTCAGGTAAATGCCTGCCCCGAACAACAGGAAAGCCGAGAGTAGCGCAGAGATGCCGGCCGCCCAGAAGGCCGATCCCAGAGCGCGCGAGCTTGGCATTGAAGGCGCCCTGCAGTGGTAGCATGGCACCTGCCAGCAGGGCAGAGAGGATGAGAAACGGCATCAGGCTTGCCCGAGAAGCCGGAGCGCGCCAGCGACAAGGGTCCCGCTGTCCATTTCCATGAGCTCGACCTTTCCCAAGATGCGCATACCCTGTTGCATGGCAAGCAGCAAGGCGGCGGTCGTGGCAGGGTCGACTTCTTTTGAAATCGAGCCGTCGCTGTGCCCCTCGTTTATCAGCTGCTCCAGCCGGTCCCGTCGCGTCGCCAGCTGATTGCGCAGTATCGTCGCTGCATCGCCGACAAGGTCCAGATCAGCCACTCCGGAAACGACCATGCAGCCTAGACGCCCATCCCGGCCCTGGCTCAACGCGGCAAAGATCCGTAGCAGGGCGGCAACCTTCTGCCGTGCATCTGACTCGGCACTCAGGCGTGCGTCGATTTCGGCTTCGCGCAGGGCGATGTAGCGGGCCAGCGCGGAGGCGAAGACGCCCTCCTTGCCGTTATAGGCTTTGTAAATGCTGCCGGTCGTCAGCCCGGACGCCGTCTTCAGATCGGACATGCTGACCCCGGCAAAGCCTGCAGCGCTGAACAATGCGATTGATGCATCGAGGAAGCGGTCTTCGTCGAAGGCTCGAGGTCTGCCACGAGGGCGTGTTTCTGGTGTGGGGCCCATAGAGTTACCTTATTTAGGAATCATTCGTTTCCTATTTATGGGCTGCAGTCTTTCTGGTCCATTCAAGAAAATTTTCAGCGGGGGCGTCGAATAGCGCCAGACCCTCGTTTGCAAGCGGGACCGATTAGCAGCTGTGTCCGGATATTGTTGAAAAAGTCCGTTGCTTGACGCCCGAGGCTTTGATTCACTCGTTCTGAGAGTGGAGGGCATTGCAATGATGGGGCCAAGGCAAGTTGCGCAGGGCGCTTTGTTTTACGATTTCTCTATTGAGAGTTTCGTGCCGTTGGATCACCCGGTGCGGGGTATCGACCGGTTCCTCGACCTTTCGGATGTACGGCCAATGCTGGCACCGTTCTACAGTTCTGGCGGGCGCCCCTCGATCGATCCCGAGCTGATGATCCGCATGCTTCTGCTGGGCTATTGCATGGGCATTCAGTCCGAGCGGCGGCTTTGCGACGAGGTTCATGTTAATCTGGCATATCGTTGGTTTTGCCGGCTCGATCTGACCGACGCGGTGCCGGATCATTCGACATTTTCCAAGAACCGGCACGGGCGTTTCCGTGAGAGCGGGCTGTTCCGGCATCTGTTCGAGACCGTTCTGCAACGATGCATCAATGAAGGTTTGGTCGGCGGTCACAGCTTCGGCGTCGATGCCAGCTTGATCCCGGCGAATGCCAATCAGACGCGAGGCGTCGACAGCAAGGAAGGCCTGTCGCCAGACCTGCTGTCTCGAGCCGTGAACGAATATATTGAAACACTCGACGATGCAGCTTTCGGCGCCGCAACCGCAGTCGTTCCCAAGTACATCTCGCCAGTAGACCCGGCTGCCCGCTGGACGGGAGCCGACGGCGGTGCCGCATACTTCGCTTATTCTACCAATTATCTGGTGGACTTGGATAATGCTGTGATCGTCGATGTCGAGCCAACAGCTCCGATACGGCCAGCGGAGGCGCGCGCCGCACGGGACATGATCGACCGCGTTCAGCAACGCTTTGGCATCAAACCCGGAAAGTTGGTCGGCGATACAGGCTACGGATCGGCCGAAATGTTGGGCTGGCTGGTGGAGGAGCGCAAGATTGCCCCTCACATCCCCGTCTGGGACAAATCGAAACGCACCGACGGCACCTTCTCGCGGGACGACTTTGTCTACGATACGCCCACCGATCGGTATACGTGCCCTGCCGGAAATACGCTCGAGACGTCCCGCCGGAAATTCTCTACGCCGCGCACCACGAATGTCAGCAAGGACGGATTGATCCGCTACCGCGCGCGCAAGCAGGATTGCGACATTTGCCCGTTAAAAGCGCAATGCTGTCCGACCCAACCCGCCCGAAAAGTGCTCCGCTCGGTTCACGAAGCGGCCCGAGACATCGCTCGCGAAATTCGCAAAACCGACGCCTACATGACCTCGTTCATGCAAAGGCGAAAGGTCGAGATGCTCTTTGCCCATCTGAAGCGTTACATCGGCCTGCGCATGATGCGTCTGCGCGGACCCAAGGGTGCAACCGAGCAATTCCAACTCGCCGCAACCGCCCAGAACCTCCGCAAACTGGCCAAGTTGGTGCCCGGGCCAGCCCCCGCATGAGCGGAGCCGGCAATCCGATCTTTTAGGATCGTACGCAAAACGCTTCGAACGTCGACTTTATCAACAATATCTCCGCAATGCTGACGTCGAGCAGCTGGGTCGTGCCGCATAGTGTCACAATGGCGGGTTCAGCGAACTGCACCGCCGGATAGAGCAGCCCGATGAATGTCCGGATAGGGCCGAGATCCCTAATAATGATAGAGGGGCTAGGGTCAGGACCTATTAACTTTTGCGGTTGAGTCTGGATTTGATTGATCCGGAGTTGAATGTCATGAGTAATCTGTTCTGGCTGACTGAAACGCAGATGGAGCGCCTTCGACCCTATTTTCCGAAAAGCCGCGGGCGGCCTCGCGTCGAGAATCGGCGCGTGTTGATTGGGATTATCTTCATTAATCGCAATGGGTTGAGGTGGTGCGACGCGCCCAAGGAATGCGGCCATCCCAAGACACTCTACAATCGTTGGAATTGGTGGAGCCGGATGGGTGTCTTCGCTCGGATCATGGAAGGGCTGGCGTCTGGGAAGGCCGACACTCGAACGGTGATGATTGATGCGACATACCCGAAAGCGCATCGCAGGCTCGACGCCGTGCGGTGTGCCTTGAGATAGGTCGTATCGATCATGATCGTCTTGTGATCGGCGCGCTTGGCGGCCAGGCCCACCATGATCCTGGCGAACACGCCATTGTCGCTCCAGCGCTTCCACCGGTTGTAGAGGGTCTTCGGCGGGCCATGTTCCTTCGGCGCATCACATCAGTGCTACCCGTTGCGATTGATGAAGATTATGCCGCTCAGAACACGACGGTCATCGACGCGGGGCTTCCCATGGCTCTTGGGAAAGAACGGTTTCAGACGCTCCATCTGGGCGTCGCTTAGCCACTAAAGATCGCTCATCGTTCAGGTCTCCTTGCGAAGCCTGAATCATGCCATGCATCCGAAATCAATGGGTCCTGAGTCTAGAGGCGTATCCGTCTCCGTTCAGGTGGTAGACATATAGGTTGCGAGCTGGCGGTCGAACGCGTCCAGAAACGCGTCCAGATCGCGGCCCAGAAGCGTGCCGCGCGGGCGAATGATAGAGAAGCCGAAGCTGGTCCGTGCCTCGAATGGTCGTGTCACCCCGCCCGCAGCCGCGTGCAGCCGTCCGGTGCAGGGGTCGGCCACCGAGACCCCCAGACCGCGCAGCACCAACTGCGAGGCCAGTGTCGCCAGATGTGAGCGCACCACCACTTCGGGCGGAGTATTCATCTGGCTGAAGGCGCGCTCCATCATCACGCCGGTGGCGGTCGTGTCGTGATATCCGATCACCGCGTGGCCAACAAAATCCTCGAACCGGATTACGTCGCAGGCGGCGAGGGGGTGGCCTGCAGGCATCAGGCAGACATAGGGCAGGTGAACATTACGGATCAGATCGATGTCGTGGGCATGGCGGGTAGGGGCGGTAAATCCAAGCTGACACTGGCGGCTGGCGACCTGCCTGATGACATTGTGGGTCTGCATCGAGTTCAATGTCACGCGGAAATCGGGCTGATGGGGCAGGAGATCGGCCAACGTATCGGCAAGGATCGAATGCGCCAGTGCCGGCATCGCGGCAATCGAGACGGTCGAGCGCCGCCCCAGCCGAATATCGCGCGCGCTTTTCTCGATTGCGGTAAGTCCCACGAAAGAGCGGTTTACCTCGATCGCCAGCTCATGGGCCTCGGGGGTGGGCACGATTTTGCCACCGAAGCGGGTGAAGAGCCGCAGGCCCGTGCGCTCCTCAAGATCGCGGATCAACCGGCTAACGGCGGGTTGCGAGACATTCATGATTTCGGCCGCTCCCGAGACGGAGCCGCATTCGAGGACAATTTGGAAGGCTTCGAGGGCACGTTGGGAGAGGTAGGCCATAATATTTCCGCATAAGGGTGGAGATTATTATTATTTGATTTATGGCGAGCGAAGCAAGGAGAATAGGCTAAACACTGCTATTCAAGGGCCTTTTCCGATGTTTAAACGGCTGACGCCGCTCGCCGATCCTGTGCGCTTTACCTTCGAGGGGCGCGCCATCGATGCCCAAGCGGGCGATACCGTGGCCGTAGCCCTCCTAGCGGCGGGCGAGGGCGTGTTCCGCATCACTCCGCAGAGCGGTGTGCCGCGAGCGCTGTATTGCGGGATGGGCACTTGTTTCGATTGTCTGGTCACCATTGACGGCATACCCAACCGACAATCCTGCATGGTCAAGGCGACCAAGGGCATGGTCGTAACCGTGCAGAACGGGGCGGCAAAATGACCACCACAATCGATCTGTGTTTCATCGGTGCAGGGCCTGCCGGAATGGCCGCCGCCATTGAGGCGTGTGCCTTGGGGCTGTCGGTCCTCGTTCTTGACGAAGCGGCTGACGCAGGCGGCCAAATCTGGCGCGATATCGCACGGGCCACGTCCCAGCGTCTGAGGAGCCTTGGCCCCGATTACGCCAAGGGCCGTGTGCAATATGACGTTTTCAAGGGCTGTGGCTGCGACTATCGCCCCTCCAGCACCGTCTGGCATATCGAGGCGCTGGAGCCGGGCTTTAAGCTTTCTGTCTCGGGGCCGGCAGGCTCCTACACTGTCGATGCCACGCGGCTTCTTGTGGCGACCGGTGCGCTGGAGCGTCCGATGCCGTTGCCGGGCTGGACCCTGCCCGGGGTGACGACGGCAGGCGCGCTGCAGATCTTGCTGAAATCCTCAAGCGTTGTAGCGCCCGATGCGGTTCTGGTAGGCGCGGGACCGCTTCTCTACCTTATCGCCTCGCAGATGGTGGCGGCGGGCCAACCGCCGCGCGCTATTGTCGAGACCGTGCCAAAAGAGAACTGGCGCAAGGCCTTGCCGCATGTGCCGCGCGCGCTTGGTGCCTTGGGCTATCTGCGCAAGGGGCTTGCCATGAAACGGGTGCTGGCCCGTGCGGGTGTGCCCATTCATAAGGACGCGCGCGATATCACCCTTGAAGGGGCAGACGCGCTCGAGGCAGTAAGCTTTACCAGCGGGGGCCGCAGACAGCGGATCTTGACCACCAGTGCCGCGCTCCACCACGGTGTTATCCCCAATGCGCAGATCACACGTCTGATGCGTTGTGACCACCTCTGGGATGCCGGGCAGCACTGCTTCCGTCCGGTGCTGGATGACTGGGGCGAGACGAGCTGCAAGGGGCTCTATGTGGCAGGCGACGGCGGCGGTATCTTTGGCGCGGCCTCGGCAGTGCTGTCGGGCAGGATTGCGGCCATCGGGATTGCCCGTGCGGCTGGAAAGTTCGCGGGCAATGCAGTCCCCTTGCGGACAGCCCTCGCGCGAGATGCCCGTATACGCCCCTTCCTTGAGACGCTTTACGCGCCTGCCGCGCAGGCACTGGTCCCGCAGGATGATACGCTGATTTGTCGCTGTGAGGAGATCACGGCAGGGCGTTTGCGTGCCGCGATTTCTGCCAATGCGCCTGGTCCGAACCAGCTCAAGAGCTTCCTTCGGGTGGGCATGGGCCCCTGTCAGGGCCGTGTCTGTGGGCTGGCAGTGACACAGATGATCGTAAACCAGCGCGGGATCGCGCCCGATCAGGCGGGCTATTTCCGCATCCGTCCGCCGCTGAAGCCGCTCAGCCTTTCCGAGCTGGCCGCCATTAATCCCGACAGCCCATAATGCG
The DNA here is from genome assembly GCF_037949795.1 of Thioclava sp. GXIMD2076. NCBI lineage: Bacteria > Pseudomonadati > Pseudomonadota > Alphaproteobacteria > Rhodobacterales > Paracoccaceae > Thioclava > Thioclava sp. GXIMD2076. The sequence continues at coordinate 611,078 of NZ_CP149933.1, read as the reverse complement.
GCTGTCTTACTACCCCCGACAATTCAAGGAGAAGAAGCAATGATTACGCGCCATATTCCCGGAAAGATCCACCATCGCATCGTTGAACATGGCGATACTGTCTATATTGGCGGTCTCGTCGCAAGCGATAAAACTAAGGACATGAAAGGGCAGGCGGAAGAAATCTTTGCCAAGCTCGATGACCTTCTGGCTCAGGCCGGAACGTCGAAAGACAAGCTTCTGCAGGTCACCATTTTTTCGGCCGCATTCGGAGAAAAGGATGCGTTCAACGCGGCATGGACAGAGTGGCTCTCGGCCGAGAACTTTCCCGTGCGCGCCTATATCGGCGGCGCGGAACTGTCCAAAGGCACGCTGGTCGAAGTGACAACCATCGCTGCCAAATAGACTTTACACGAAGTCCCCTGTTGTCCCCCTTTCCTTGTGGAAGGGGAATTTTTATGTGCTTTTACAGCGGTATGTGCCGTGCCCGCGTGCGATTTGGCTCTGCCAATTTTCTATATTGCGCAGACATTCATGAAGGGCATAAAAAACCACCGCCCCGAAAGGCGATGGTCCTGTGCCCTTGTGAGGGGTGGGAAACTATGCGGGTTGGCCAAGCGCCTTTGCAACGAGAGCCGCTCCGTAAAGCGTCTCGGCATAGGCTTTGGAAATCCGCTGGTCCCGCAGGTCACGGCCAAGGGCTGCCGGATCGCGGGCTGCAGGGTCACCGAAGCCCCCGCCCCCCGGCGTTTCAAGACGAATTGTCTCGCTCGGGCCCAGCGGCAGCCCCGAGATCATCGGGCTAAGTTCGCGGGCCCGATCGGTGCCAGCATTTTGCACCAGATGTGCAACGCGGCCCTCGGTGCCACCGGCAGCACCCGGTGCGCCTTCGCGGTGCCCATCCGAGCGCGCGGTAAAGATCACCCCTCCATTGGGAGCCGAAATTTGACGCGCGATGCCCATACCTCCACGGTATTTGCCTGCGCCCGTGCTGTCCTCGACCAGCGCATATTCCTCGACCACCAGATCATATTCGATCTCCAAAGGCTCGATCGGCAGGTTCGAAGAATTCGTCACATGGACATGGATCCCGTCCATCCCGTTGCCTTGATAGCGGGCGCCCGCACCGCCGCCGATGGACTCCAGATAGACATAGCCCTCTTCACGGCCACGGCGTTTGCCCGCAAAGACCATGACCGGCACGATGTCCTGCCCTGCGGCTTGTGCGCGGTCTTCGGGCAGAAGCTGCGAGAAGGCGCCGATAAGCGCGCGCACCACTTTGTTGCAGGTGATCGAACGCGCGCCGGTGGCCGCAGGCTCGACGGGGTTGAGAAGGCAGCCCTTGGGCGCCGAGATCTCGACCCCCTCAAACATACCGGAATTGGGCAGAAGGTAAGGATCAAGCAGGGTCTTTACCACATAATATACGGAGGCATTGAGTGCTGAGGCCACCACATTCAGCCCACCTTTGGCCTGCGGGCCGGTGCCCTCGAAATCAACGATCAGCCGGTCGCCCTTCACAGTGACATTGGCCTGGATCGGGACTTCGGTCTCGTCCACGCCGTCGCCTTCGATCTTCGAGCGGAAGCTGGCACTGCCATCGGTCATCTCGATGATACGGTTGCGCAGGCGCTGTGCGGTATAGATGAAGAGATCCTCGACTAGCGCATCAATCTTGTCTGCGCCAAGCGTGTCGGCCAATTCCCGCATCAGTCGCGCACCGCGCTCATTGGCCGAGGCCTGCACCTTGATGTCAAGCCAGCGTTCTTCAGAGGCGCGCGAATTGAGCGAGATCAGCCGCAGAAGATCCTCGTCCAGAACGCCCGCGCGGAAGAGTTTCATGACTGGTAGACGCAAACCTTCCTCAAAAATCGAGCGCGCCCCACCATGGATAGAGCCCGGCACGGTGCCACCCACATCGGAATGGTGGCCGATATTGGCGGTGAAATAACGTAGACGCCCGCCGGTAAAGACAGGGGTAACTACCGATATGTCGGGCGTATGGGTGCCACCAGCAACATAGGGATCGTTGCAGATGAAGACATCCCCCTCGGCCATGGTTTCGGCGGGATAGGCCTCGAGCACGGCCCCCACCGACCCCATGAGCGAGCCCAGATGCAGCGGGATATGGCTGGCTTGCGCGATCAGCCGCCCGTCGGCCGAGAAGAGCGCCACCGAGCAATCCTTGCGCTCCTTGATATTGGACGAGAAAGAGGCGCGGATCATCGAGGTTGCAATCTCGTCGGCCACGGCCAGTAGGCGGTTGGTGAAGACCTCCATCGCGATGGGGTCGGAAAGAGCGGGGCGGTTTTGTTCTGTCATGGCTCAGACCTCGATGATCATGGTGCCGGTGGGGTCGACATACAGCGTCTGGCCCGGTTCGACGATGGTGGTGGAGGACATTTCCTGCACGATGGCGGGGCCTGCGAATTTTTGGCCGACGGGAAGTTTCGCGCGCTCGTAAAGCGTGGTTTCGAACCAGCCGCCGCCGAAATAGACCTGACGGGTGCCAAGCACCGGATCGCCGTCTTCGGCGGCATAGTCGCTTTCGGGGCGGGCGGCAGAGGCACCGGTGACCGACAGGCGCAGGTTCACAATCTCAATGGCGCGTCCGTCGATATCATAACCGTATTCCTGCCGGTGGGCGGCAAGGAAACCTTCGACGAATTGCGCGAACTCGGCACCTTCAGCCAGTACGACCTGCACCTCATGGTTCTGCCCGTCATAGCGCGCATCGACCACATATTCCATCGAACGCGCTTCGGGGGGGATGCCCTCATTGGCTAGCCAGTCCTGCCCGTCTGCTTCCATCTCGAGGAATTCGCGGGCGATTTCGGCCCAGCCGGTTTCTGAGGCAGTGCGCACGCCGGTGCGCACGAAGTCGAAACCTACATCTGACAGCAGGATCCCACGGGCGCACATCGTGCCGGGTTGGGCGGGCACGATCACCCGTCTTATACCGGTCTCGACGGCGACAGCCGAGGAATGCAGCGGTCCCGCACCACCATAGGAAAACAGCGCGAAATCTGACAGCCTATGGCCTTTTTCAGTAGAGACCGCGCGGATTGCACGGCCCATATTCGCGACGGCGATATGCAAGATGCCAAGCGCTGCCTCCTCGACGGAGATCCCGAGAGGCGAGGCGATCAGCCGGTCGATCGCCTCTCGGGAAGCGTCCTTATCCACGGTCATACGACCTGACAGAAGCGTATCTGCATCCAGCCGTCCCAATACCAGATTGGCATCGGTGGTGGTGGGTTCCGTGCCGCCCTTGCCATATGCCACGGGGCCAGGGAAGGCGCCCGCCGAGCGTGGGCCGACCTTCAGTGCGCCCGCATCATCCAGCGCGGCAATCGAGCCGCCACCCGCGCCGATCACATTGATATCCAGCATCGGGCAGCGCACCGGATAATCGGCCACCAGTCGCGAGGTGGTAAATGCCGGACGACCTCCGCACACCAGCGACACATCGGTCGATGTGCCGCCTACGTCATAGGTGACGATATCGGGGAAGCCCGAGGCCATGGCGACCTTGGCCGCCCCCACCACTCCAGCGGCAGGCCCCGACAGGCAGGTGCGCACGGGGAAGGCGCGAACCGTGTCGATAGACATCAGCCCGCCGTTGGAATGGATCGTGCGGGGTGCGGTCTCGAAGCCGACGTCTTCTAGGCGGGAGATGAACCGTTCGAGATAGCGGTCCATGCGCGGGCCGACATAGGCATTGATCACGGTGGTCGAGAAACGCTCGAATTCGCGGAACTCGGGCAACACGTCGGAGCTGATCGAGAGATAGGCGTCGGGCAGTTCGGCGCGCACCAGTTCGGCCGCGCGGCGTTCATGGGCGGGATTACGATAAGAATGCAGGAAGCAGATTGCCACTGCCTGAACCCCCGCTGCGCGCAGCGCACGGGCAGCGGCGATGACCTCGGCCTCGTCCAGCGGCATCAGCACCTCGCCATCGGCATTCAGACGCTCGCTAACCTCGAGCGCCACATAGCGCTCGACCAGCGGCTCCGGTTTGGTAATCGAATAATCAAACAGATGCGGGCGGGTCTGGCGCCCGATCTCCAGCACGTCTCGCGCGCCTTTGGTGGTAATCAGGCCGGTGGGCACGCCGCGACGCTCGATCACCATATTGGTGGCGACCGTCGTGCCATGGCCCACGAACTCAAACTCGGTCGCGGGGATGCCCAGATCCTCGACGAAATGGCGAAGCCCGGTTTCGATAGCCTCCGACGGGTCATGCGGTGTCGAGGAGGTCTTGAAATGGGTGGCTGCGCCGCTGGCCGTGTCGATTGCGGTGAAATCGGTGAAGGTTCCGCCGACATCAAAGCCGATACGATACATGAGAGTGCGTCCTTATATTACTTACTTCTGCGCCACAGGCATCAGGAGATCTGGCAGGAAGAGGGTGATTTGCGGGATGAAAGCGACCAGGATCGCGGCCACGATCATCGCAAGATAGAAGGGCAGGAGCGAGCGCACGAGTTCGCCCATCCTGATCTTGGCGACATTCATCACCGTATAGAGCACAAGGCCCACAGGCGGGGTGATTGTGCCGATCATCATGGTCACGACAACCATCACGCCCAGATGCACAGTATCGATCTCGAAACTATGTGCGATATTGAGAAGGGTGGGGGTCAGAAGCACCAATGCGGCCAGCACCTCCATGAACATCCCCACGATCAGCAGGATGATGATGATCAACGCAATGGCGGCCTCTTTCGAGACAAACATCCCCTGCATCGCATCAACCAGTTGAACGGGGATCTGCTGGATCGAGATGATCCAACCGAAGACGGCCGAGACCGCGATGATGAACAGCGTCGAAGCTGTAGTGCGCGCGGTATCTTCCAGCGACTTGAGGATGGTCCTGAGATCAAACCCCAGCGAAATGGAGCCGATAATCAGGATATAGATCACCACAACCACGGAGGCCTCGGTCGGTGTGAATATTCCCGCAAGGATGCCGCCCAGCAAGATGACAGGCGCCATCAGCGCGGGCAGGGCACGGAGGAAGGCGGTGCCCACCTCGCCTGCCGAGGCCCGCGGCAGCCGCGGCGCGCTCTCACGGCCGGTCTTCACGAGCACATAAACGATGCCCATCAGCGCCAGCCCAACCAGAAGACCGGGGAGCGCGCCACCAAGAAACAGCCTGCCGACGGATTCCTCGGACAGAAACCCATAGACCACCAGCGTAATCGAGGGCGGGATGATTGGCCCGATGGTGGCGGAAGCGGCGGTGACCGCGGCCGAGAAGCGCGTGGAATAGCCGTTCTGCTCCATCGCCTTGATCTCGACCGCGCCAAGCCCGCCGGCATCGGCGACAGCCGAACCGGACATGCCCGCGAAGAGGATTGAGGCCACCACATTCACATGGCCAAGGCCGCCTGTTACATGGCGCACCAAAACACCCGCAAAGTTGAAGATCCGTTCGGTAACGCCCAGGCCGTTCATCAGGTTGCCGGCAAAAAGAAACATCGGGATCGCTAGCAGCGAGAAGCTTTCGACCCCGCCCGAGGCCCGCAATGTCAGCTGCAGGTCGGGCAGGCCCGCGATCAGCATATAGACCGCCGAGGTCACCAGCATTGTATAGGCCACCGGAAGACCCAGCCCCAGAAGTCCGAAGAAAAGCATGAGGAAAATGATCGTGGTCATTCGGCAGTTCCTTTCACCGGCAGGGCTTTGCCCGTGATCTCGCGCCAGATCCCTTCCAGCGCAAAAAGAATGGTCAGGCCCGCGCCCACGCCGAATGGTAGCAGGATCAGGGTGAATTTCGTGGTCCATAAGGTTTTGGGCACTGTTCCCACCTCAAGGCGCGACATCAGCGGATAGAGGTGCTGGACGTGGAAGAGCACTTCCACCATCACGGCCACCACCAGCACATGCTGACTGATATGGACGGCGCGGCGGATCGCGGCGTTCTTCATACTGGCGATGATTTCCACGCCGATATGGCCTTTGTCACGATAGACGATGGCTGCGCCCATGAAGGTCAGCCAGACCAGCGAGATTTCGGCGATATCATCGGTCATATGCACCGGTGCGTTGAACACGTAGCGCGAGACGATCTGCACCGAGAGCGCGCCGATGATTACGACCACCAGAGCGCAGCACAGCACCAGCAAGACGCGCTGAAGCAGGGTAAGAAGGGTTGTCACAGCGGGTCCCGTTCAATGGTCAAAGGGAAGGCGAGGGCGCATCCGCCCGCCGCCTGTTATCTGTGGCTTATTGCATCGCCTGGATCTTATCCCACCAGCCTTTGGGGATCAGGCCATTGGCCTCGAATTCAGGTACCGCGACGGAGACTTTTTCCTGAAATGCTGCGCGTGCCTCGGGGGAGAGTTCGCAGAATGTGACACCCGCATCCTTCATCTTCTGGCGATTAGGCGCATCCGCCTCCTGCACCAGTTTGACAAAGTAATCGCCCGCATCCTCGGCCGCTTTGGTGACAATCGTCTTGTCTTCATCCGACAGCTGTTCGTAGGAGCTTTCGGCGATATAGACCGAGTTTTGCGGATACATCATCTGTGCATCGGTTACATAGGGAAGAACTTCGTAGAATTTCGAGGAGTAGACTTGCTCGCCAGCGCTTTCGGTCATGTCTGCTAGACCCTGCTTCAGGGCCATATAGGTTTCGCCATAAGAAACGGTGACCGGCACGGTGCCGATGGCCTTCCAGCCTTCGACAAACATCGGCAGGTTCGGCGCGCGCGAGCGTTTGCCCGCAATATCTTCGGGGCCGGTGACGCAGGCATCTTTGGTCAGGAAGACACGCGGCTCGCGGAACCAATTGGTTGCGAGAATGCGGACGTTATATTCCGCCTGCAATTTCTCGTTCAGCCCCTTGGCAATGTCCGAGTCCATGAACTTCAGGAAGTGTTCTTTACTTTTGAACAGGAACGGCGTGTCGATAACGCCATATTCTTTTACGAGGTTCGAGGCGTTAGAGCCGGAGGAGATATAACCGTCCTGTGCGCCCACGGCCATCGCCTCGATCTGCTGCGGGCCAGAGCCCAGCTGCGAGCCCTCGTAGAAATCGACATGCACGCGACCTTCAGTGCGTTTGTCGACCTCTTCCGCGAACCATTTCGAGGCTTTCGTGACTGGGGCATCAGGGGGATTGATACCGCCAAATTTCAACGTCACATCAGCGGCATAGGCACCGCTTGTAAAGGTGGCAAGGGCCAATGCGGATGCAAGGGTAAGGCTGCCTTTCATATCATTCTCCTGTTGGGTCTTTGTTTTTTTATTTATTGAAACGCTGCGCCCCGAAGGACGCGAATTCGGGCGGTTTCTGGCCGTTCAGGATCCATTGCGCCAGAGGTCCACGATGGGCGGGGGCCAATGTGACAGCGGAATGGGTGGTAGCCACGAAAACGCCGGAATGGGTGGGGGATTCGTCATAGACGGGAAGGCCGTCAAAGCTCAAAACCCGTAGCGCCCCCCATGAGCGCACGATACGTAGCTTGCCGATCTCGGGCAGGGCATCGGTTGCACGGCGGGCAAGCTGCATCATCGAGGGCGCGGTCGAGCGGTCATCCAGTCCGACCTCTTCCTTTGTGTCGCCGATCAGGATCGTGCCTTCGGAGGTCTGGCGTAGCCATGAGGTGACACAGGGCAGCATCGGTTTGGCGCGTTCGGTCACAAGGATCTGGCCACGCTGCGGACGTACCATGGGCGGAAAGCCGAAAGGGGCGGCCAGTTCGTTATTGGCCACGCCCGTCGCCAGTAGGATCTTGGTGGCGCGCAACCTGCGTACGCCCGCGATGACCTCATAGCCGTCATCTAACGGATGGATCGCCGTGACCGGCGTATTGGGGAAGAGTTTCGCGCCTTTGGCCTGTGCCCCCTCGCTCAGGCCGCGATAAAGCGAAAGCGATTGGCAGGCGCCATCAAGCGAGGAAATCGAAGCACCATACACTTTTGGGCCGATCTGAGGCATGATCTCGGCCACCTGCTGGCGGTCGATCATACGGGTATCATCGCCTGCAATATTATGGCCCGCAACGCCTTCGATGATTTTGGCGCGGGCGTGGTATTCCTCTTCGCTCAGGCAAAGATGCAGCCCCATACCGCTTTGTAGATCGGTTTCGACGCCGGTCAGTGCGCGCAATTCGTCCTGCAGCCACGGCCATGCGGTCACAGCGCTGCGTGTCCATGTGGCGTAATCGCGGCTGTTCGCGCCCTTGCTCTGGGCCCAGACCAGCCCGAAATTGCCGCGCGATGCGCGGAAATTGATGTCACCTGCATCCAGAATGGCTACGCTCGCGCCCAAATCGGCCATGCCGAGGGCTGTGGCAGTGCCCACCAGCCCGCCGCCGATTACAGCTACATCGAATGTTCCGAGGTCTTCCACGTCGCGCGCCTTGCTTGAATGTTCTTGGGCCTATCAGGGGGCGCATCCGATCATAATGCAAATAGCAATGTATTTAGTTGATATGTGAAAATGTTATACCACTGCCTCGGGGGCTGTGCCGCCCAAAGCCTGTGTCAGCTGGTGTGCGGCCTGCCGGACAAGTTGGCCGATCTGGTCCAGATCCTGCTCGGGCAGGCGTGCGGCCAGCCCCGAGATGGAAATCGCGCAGACGGGCTCGGCCTGCGCCGACCATACCACAGAGGCCACGCAGCGCAGACCGGTGATATGTTCCTCGTTATCCACCGCATAGCCCCGCTGCCGGCAGGCCGCCAGATCCGCGAGCACCGCCTCGGGGGTGGCGAGGCTGCGGGCGGTGATCCGCGGCAGGCCCACGCGCCCGATCAGCGCGCGGATCTGGGCCTCCTCCCATGTCGACACGATCGCCTTTCCCATCCCCGAGCAGAAGACCGGCGCGGTGCCGCCGGGCGGCGAGATGGCGCGCATGATCTCGCGGCTTTCCACCTGTGAGACGGTCACCAGCCGGTCACCCTCGAGGATCCCCAGATTGGCGGTCTCGCGGGTGGCATCGCGCAGGCGGCGCAGGAAGGGCAGGGCGGGGGCCACGAAATTGCGCCTGCGCCCGAAGGTCGCGCCCACGGCAAAGGCCTCGCGCCCGACATGCCAGAGCATCGTGGCACTGTCGAATTGCGCAAATCCCGACAGCTCGAGCGTGGTCAGCAGCCGGTGCGCCGTGGAGACCGCAAGCCCCGTCTCCTTTGCCAGATCGCTGACGCGGCGGCCCTCTTCCGCGCGCGCCAGCGCCCGCATCAGATCGAGTGCCCGGGTGACGGATTGCACGCCCCCCTGTGTCTCGGATTTGGCAATCGGGCCCATCTCTTTTCCATATCGTGAAAAGTATTTTTCCATTTCTATCGCGCGCTGCGCCGGAACGCTAGTCAGGAGCAAAGACAGGAGACCCCCATGCCCTATGTGACCCGCCACGGTCTTGCCGTGGATGCCGAACTGGCCCATCTGACCGAGACCGAGATCCTCAGGGATATCACCCCCGACCGCTTCTGGGCCGGGTATGCCGCGATCCTGCGCGATCTGATGCCGGTGAATGCGGCCCTTCTGGCACGTCGTCAGGCGCTTCAGGCGCAGATCGACGCGTGGCATATCGCCCGCAAGGGCCAGCCCCACGACCAGAGTGCCTATCTGGGCTTCCTGCGCGAGATCGGCTATCTGGTCGAGCCGCCCGCGCCGTTCGAGGTGAGCACCGGGAATGTGGATGACGAGATCGCGAAGGTCTCGGGGGCGCAGCTTGTGGTGCCGATCACCAATGACCGCTTCGCGATCAATGCCGCCAATGCCCGCTGGGGCAGCCTCTATGACGCCTTCTACGGCACCGATGCGATCGAGGGGGCGCCCGAAGGCCGTGGCTTCGACGCCGTGCGCGGGGGCAAGGTGATCGCGCGGGTGCGCGCGCATCTCGATCAGGTGGCGCCGCTTGTGGGGGCTTCATGGGCCTCGGTCACCGCGCTCGAGGTGGTGGAGGGCGCGCTTGCTGTGACCACGCAGACCGGGGTCACCACGCTGGAGGATGCGGCGCAATTTGCCGGCTATAGCGAAGGCGGCGATATCGTGCTGCGCGTCAACGGTCTGCTGATCCGTATCGTGATCGATGCCTCGACGGTGATCGGCGCGGCCGATCCGGCGGGGATCTCCGATGTGATCGCCGAGAGTGCGATGACCGCCATCCAGGATTTCGAGGACAGTATCGCGGCGGTGGACGCGGCCGATAAATGCGCGGCCTATCGCAACTGGCTGGGGCTGATGAGGGGCGACCTGTCGGCCCGCTTCACCAAGGGCGGGCGCGAGATGACCCGCACCATGGCTCCCGATGTCACCTATCTGGACCCGCAGGGGCAGCCGGTTACCCATCCGGGGCGGGCGCTTTTGCTGGTGCGCAATGTGGGCCATCTGATGGATACGGACGCGGTGCTCTTCGAGGGCGCGCCCACCCCCGAAGGCATCATGGATGCGATGGTGACCGTGGCGGCGGCCCTGCATGATCTGGCCCGCGAGGGTGTCGGCAATTCGCGCAAGGGCTCCATCTATGTGGTCAAGCCCAAGATGCATGGCCCCGAAGAGGTCGCCTTTGCCAATACGCTCTATGGTCGCGTCGAAGAGGTTCTGGGGCTTGCGCCCAATACCGTGAAGCTCGGGATCATGGATGAGGAGCGCCGCAGTTCGGCCAATCTGCGCGCCTGTATCGCCGCCGTGCGCGAGCGTTGTGTGTTTATCAATACCGGCTTCCTCGACCGCACCGGCGACGAGATCCGCACCTCGACCTATGCGGGGCCGATGGTGCCCAAGGCCGAGATGAAGGCGGCCGCATGGTTCGATGTCTACGAGGCGCGCAATGTGCTGGCAGGGCTCGGCGCGGGGATGACGGGACGCGGCCAGATCGGCAAGGGCATGTGGGCCAAGCCCGATATGATGGCCGAGATGATCGCGATGAAGATCGGCCATCCGATGGCAGGGGCTACCACCGCATGGGTGCCGAGCCCGACGGCGGCCACGCTGCATGCGCTGCATTACCATCTGGTGGATGTGGCCGCGCGTCAGGCCGAGATCGCACAGACCGAGGAGCCTGCGCTCGAGACCCTGCTGACGCTGCCGCTTCTGGGCGAGCGGGTCCTGAGCGAGGCCGAGATCGGGGCCGAGCTCGACAATTCCTGCCAGTCGATTCTCGGCTATGTGGTGCGCTGGGTCGATCAGGGGATCGGCTGTTCCAAAGTGCCCGATATCCATGATGTGGGGCTGATGGAGGATCGTGCGACGCTGCGGATCTCGGCGCAGCATCTGTCGAACTGGCTGCTCCATGGCCTGCTGACGGTCGAGCAGGTGGAAGACAGCCTGCAGCGCATGGCGCTGAAGGTGGATGCCCAGAATGCGGGAGATGCGGCCTATCGCCCGATGGCGCCCGCCTATGCGGGTCCGGCCTATGATGCCGCACGCGCGTTGATCTTCGAGGGAACCTCGCAGCCCTCGGGATATACCGAGCCGCTCTTGCACCTCGCCCGCCGCGCCGCCAAGGCCGTGGCCTGACAAGGAGAAACGGATATGATTACTCTCAAACGTGTCGATATCGCGGATGCCCGCGTGCTGATCGCGGGCGCGCGCGCCAAATCCGAGGAGATCGGTGTGCCGATGTGCATCGCCATCACCGACGAGGGCGGCAATCTGGTGGCCTTCGAGCGGATGGATGGCGGCAAGGTCACCTCCTCAATCATCGCCATCGACAAGAGCTATACCGCCTCGGGTGCCAAGAAAGCCACCCATGACTATGGCACCGCCAGCCAGCCGGGCGCGCCCGCCTACGGGATCAGCTCGGCCATTGGGGGCCGGCTGATGGTGGTGGGCGGTGGCCTGCCGGTAATCGTCGATGGCGAGGTCGTGGGCGGGATCGGCGTGTCCTCGGGCACCCCCGATCAGGACCGCGCGGTCGCGCAGGCCGGCATCGACGCGTTCCTCGCAATGATCGGCTGAACCTACAGACAAGTCCCTCTGTCGCTGTTAGGAGGCGGAGGGATATTGGCGAAATATGGTCTCGACCTCGGTGATTTCCTCACGGATCTGGCCGAGAAGATGCTGCGCAAGCGCTGTCAGGGGCTCCCATGCAGATGTATAGAGCCACACCGTCATCTTGACCTCCTGCGCAAGCGGCCGGAAAACAAGCCCGTTCTTCTCCCATCCGAGGGTCGCGAGAGAAGGGACAATGGCCGCACCCTGACCATGGGCGGCCAGCATGCAGGCGGCATCGGCCATCTCCACCTTTACTGATTGCTGTGGATTGCTGCCCACGTGCGCCAGTGCCTCGTCGAGCACGCGGCGCGACAGATCATCGGTGCCCAGATTGATCATGGGTATTCCCTCGAGATCTCGTAGATCGATCAGTTGTTTTGCGGCTAACGGATGCTCGGGCGGTAGCGCGCAAACCATAGAGACATCGGCAAACGGACGGCAACGCAATCCGGGTTCGCGGGTAGGCAGCAGCGAGATTCCGAAATCCGTCATCCGTGACAGCATCGCAGTTGCAATCTCGGGCGAGTTGCGGGTCAGGAGCGTTAGATCCACCTCTGGCCGCTCCCGTAGGAACCGCGCCGCGACCCGTGGAAGCATCCGTAAGCTGAGAGCGGGAAAGGCCGCGATGGTCAGATCGCCGCGCTCGGCATCTCGGATCGCGCGGGCGGCCATCTCCACCCGTTCTACACCTGACATGAATTTCTCGGTCTCCGCAAAAAGGCGCCGCGCCTCTGGCGTGGGCGTCAGCCGCCCCTTTCCGCGCAGAAATAGGTTGAGCCCGCAGGACGCCTCGAACGCATGTACGAGTTTGCTGACCGCCGGTTGCGACAGAAACAGCACTTCGGCAGCACGTGTCACCGAACCGCCTTTCATGACTGCGTTGAAAGCTTCGATCTGCTTGATATTCGGGCGAGCCATGAAATCCTCATAACAAAATGGTATAGCCTTTGCATATAAACTCATTTGATTAACGGCAAAACCCAATGAAACATGGGTTCAATAAATATAACCAATTCAACAGGGAAATCATGGAAAATTACAAAACTGTGGCTCTGGCCGCTGCGATGTCGCTTGTCGGAAACATGGCTCTGGCCGATACACCCACCCTCACTGTGGGGGGCTATGGTGGTTCTTTCGAGACACTGATGAAACAGCTGATCATTCCGGAATTCGAGAAAACCCATAATGTGAAGATTGCCTATGTGCCGGGTAATTCGACCGAGAACCTTGCCCGACTGCAAGCGCAGAAATCGGCACAGGAACTGGATGTGGTGATCTTGGATGACGGTCCGATGTATCAAGCTGATGCCCTTGGTTTCTGCGCCCCGATGAAGGACGCGCCGGTCATGGGCGACGTCTATGACCTTGCCAAGATCAGCGGCAATTCCGTGGGTATCGGTTTTGTGGCGACAGGGTTTGCCTATAATGCCGAGCTGTTCAAGGAAAAGGGCTGGGCGCCGCCGTCGAGCTGGGAAGATCTGAAAGACCCCAAATACGACCAACTCCTGTCGATCCCGCCGATCTCAAATACCTACGGTCTGCATGCGTTGGTAATGCTTGCACGTGATGCGGGCGGTAGCGAGAGTGATATCGATCCGGGCTTCAAAGCCATGGCCGATGAGGTGGCGCCGAATGTTCTGGTCTTCGAGCCCTCTTCGGGACGGATGTCTGAGCTGTTCCAGAACCGCGAAATCGCTCTGTCGATCTGGGGGTCGGGGCGCGTCAAGTCGCTGGCAGATACCGGCTTCCCGGTAAAATTTGCCTATCCGAAGGAAGGCGCAGTGGCACTGATGTTGGCGGCGTGCCCTGTGGTGCAGAGCAATGTCCCCGATGATGCGCAGGCCTTTATCGATTATCTTCTAGACCCCGAGATTCAGGTTAAGATCGCCGATGCGATGGGCGCGGGTCCGGTGAATAAAAAGGCCGAGCTGCCGCCCGAACTTGCCGAGAGTCTGCCCTATGGCGACAAGATCAAAAGCCTTAAGACCGTGGATTGGGACGGAATCAACCCCGAGCGTCAGGCATGGACAGCACGCTGGGCGCGCGAGGTCGAGCGCTGATTTTGCCTTCGTGACCATCATCGGTGCGGCCCGACGGCTGCGCCGGTGCCTTTGCCCTGAGGGCACGTCCGCAGGGCCAACCACAAGAGAGAGGTGACAGGCCGATGGCTTTCCTCCAACTGACCAATCTCACGAAACGCTACGGGTTGATCACCGCTGTTGACAGCCTCAGCTTCTCTGTCGAGCGCGGAAGTTTCGTGTCTCTACTGGGGCCGTCGGGCTGCGGCAAGACCACCACGCTACAGATGATTGCGGGCTTCGAGGATGTCTCGGACGGCCAGATCACGCTGAATGGCCGTGATCTCGCAAGCATTCCGGCGCGCAAGCGCGGGCTCGGCATCGTGTTCCAGACTTATGCGCTGTTCATGCATATGACCGTGGCAGAGAATGTGGCCTTCGGTCTGGATATGCGCAAAACTCCGAAACCCGAGATCAAACGTCGTGTGACGGCCGCGCTTGATCTTGTGCATCTGAGCCATCTGGCTGATCGGTATCCTCGCGCCATGTCGGGCGGACAGCGCCAGCGGGTGGCACTGGCGCGTGCGCTGGTGATCGAGCCGGAACTGCTGCTGCTTGACGAGCCTTTGTCCAACCTTGATGCCAAACTGCGCGAGGAGATGCAGCTAGAACTGCGCCGCATCCAGCGCGAGGCAGGCGTGACCACACTGATGGTGACGCATGACCAGTCCGAGGCGTTGGCACTTTCGGATAAGGTGATCGTGATGGAAAAGGGAAAGCTGAAACAGGATGCCGCGCCTTTTGATGTCTACGAACATCCGAAGAATTCCTTCGTGTCGTCTTTTATCGGCAAAAGCAACAATCTACCGGCCAAGTTGATTTCAACCTCAGAGAAGGGATCGGTACTGGACTGTGGTGGCCTTACGCTGCACGGGCCTGCCGTCAATCTCATGACCGGCCCTGTTGAAATCGCTATGCGCCCAGAGCGGATCACTCTAGGGCCTCAGGATGGCAAGCTCTCCGGCACAGTGATCGAACGGATTTTCCTTGGTGATCAATGGTTGATGCGGGTCGAGACAATGATCGGCGCGCTGATGGTGCTGCGCCCCAACTCCGGCCAGCCCGTGGCCGATCTGGGCGAGACCGTGCATCTGGACTGGGAAGAGGCGCATCTGCGCATTCTGCCAGCCGAGGGCCGGCCGGTTACGGGGCTAAGCCTATGAGCCATAGCCCCACCCGTCGCGCATGGGCGCTAAGCGCACCGGCGCTTTTGCTCTTTGGCACGATGCTGCTTGTGCCGCTGATCATGACTTTCACTCTCAGCCTGCACAGTTTCGATTTCTACAAAGGCATCGGATCTGATTACAGTCTGCATAACTACGTCGCCGTCTTCGGTGACAGCTATTACTGGGAGATCTTCGGGCGCACTTTTGCCATCGCGCTGGTAACGACGCTGATCTGCGCGGTGATCGGCGTCCCTATGGCCTATTTCATGAGCCGGATGGGGTCAAGGATGCGCTCTGTGATGATCCTTGTCGTGCTTGGGCCGCTCCTGATCTCGGTAGTGGTGCGCACGCTCGGTTGGGCGATCCTGCTGGGCAATCGTGGCGTCATCAACACCGCCCTGAAAGACTGGGGGCTGATCGATATGCCGATCAAGATGATGTATACGTCCGGCGGCATCGTGCTGGCGCTGGTGCATGTAATGGTGCCTTTCATGATCCTTGCGGTCTGGGCCGCGCTGCAACGGCGAGATCCTTCGACAGAAGCCGCCGCCGAGAGCCTGGGCGCCAGCGCATGGACCACCTTCCGCCGCGTGGTGCTACCACAGGCAATGCCGGGGGTCCTGTCGGGCTCGCTTATCGTTTTTTCTCTCTCTGCCTCGTCTTTTGCCACACCGGCCATTCTTGGCGGGCGGCGCATGAAGGTAGTGGCGACCGTGGTCTATGACGAGTTCATGAACACGCTCAACTGGCCGCTGGGCGCGGCAATTGCGATTGTGCTTCTGGTGTCGGTGCTGGTGATCATGGTCAGCTGGAACCGCTTGATCGAGGCCCGTCTTGGAAAGGCCCACGCATGAGACATAATGGTATCTTCGCCAAGGTCTTCATGGGGCTCTTTGCGCTGTTCATGCTGGCCCCGATTATTGTGGTGATTGGCGTGTCGCTGACGCCCGAGGGCTTTCTGGAGTTCCCGCCCTCGGGGCTATCGCTACGCTGGTTCCGCGCCATCTGGGACAATCCCGATTTCATCGCTGCCGCATGGATCAGCCTCAAGCTGGGTTTCTGGGCCGCAACAGTGGCCACTGTCGTTGCCGTACCTGCAGCTTTGGCGATTGGGCGGCAGAAGTTCAAGGGCCGCGAGGCGCTTCTGGCCTTCTTCATGTCGCCCTTGATGGTGCCCACCGTCATCCTTGGCATCGCATTCCTGCGCTTCATGTCGATGATCGGTATTTCGGGGACATTCTTCGGACTGACGCTATGCCATGTGATTGTGATAACTCCCTACATCCTGCGGCTGGTGTTGGCTTCGGTGACGGGGCTTGATGGCGACGCAGAGAAAGCCGCAGCGGCACTTGGCGCCAGCGATTGGACGATTTTCCGGCGGATCATTCTGCCCTCGATTGTGCCGGGTATCGTTGGTGGTTGGGTGCTGGCCTTTATCACCAGTTTCGACGAGCTGACCGTTACGATTTTCATCGTGAACCCGTCCACCACCACACTGCCTGTGCGCCTGTTCTCCTATATCGCGCAGACGACAGATCCGCTGGTGGCCTCGGTCTCGACCGTCACCATTATCTTTACCGTGGTCCTGATGATCATCGTCGATCGCATCTACGGGCTTGACCGGTTGTTGATCGGAGAGGGAAAGAAATGACTATCGAAGATAAGTCCGTCGACACCATCGTCATCGGTGGCGGGTTAGTTGGCGCGGCTATGACTTACGGGCTTTTGCGGGCGGGCCAACGCGTGATCATGCTTGATGAAGGTGATGTGGCGTTACGTGCTTCCCGCGGGAATTTCGGCCTGGTCTGGGTGTCCTCCAAGGGCGAGTTTATGCCCGAATACGCCCGCTGGTCGCGCCGTTCGGCCGATGTCTGGGCCGAGTTTGCAGGTGAGTTGGAACAAGATAGCGGGATTTCGCCCGCCTATCACAAACCGGGCGGGCTGAGTTTTTGCCTTTCCGAGGATGAACTGGCCCGCAAGCGTGAACAGATCGAACGGATGAGCGGTTATAACGGCAATCTGGGCTATGGCGCCGAGATGCTAGACCGCCAGCAGATGGATGAGATCTTTCCGGGCCTAGGGCCTGATGTGCTGGGCGGGGCCTATTCCCCGCATGACGGCCACGCCAGCCCCCTGCACCTGTTACGCGCGCTGCACAAGGCGATTCAGATTAGGGGTGGGCGCTATGTCAATGAGGCCACTGCGCAGACCATCGAAAAGGACGGCACAGGCTACGCGGTTTCCACTGCCAAGGGGAGTTTCCGTGGCGCGCAGGTCGTGCTTGCGGCAGGTCATGGCAATCGCTGGCTGGCGCCGATGGTGGGGCTTGATCTGCCATTGATCCCCGAAAAGGGCGAAATCCTCGTGACAGAGCGCGCCCGATCGCTGATGCCGATGCCCACCCATCTTCTACGCCAGACAGCCGAAGGCACGATCATGATGGGCGATAGTCACGAGGATACCGGCTATTCCACCGCAAGTCGTACCAGCGTGATGAGCGATCTGGCCCGCCATGCCATCCGCTGTTTTCCGGCTCTGGCGCAGCTGCGCATCGTGCGTAGCTGGGGGGCGGTGCGTATCCTTACCCCCGATGGATGCCCGATTTACCAGCAATCGCAGACACATCCGGGCGTGTTTTCCGTCAATTGCCATTCTGGCGTAACCCTCGCGGGAGCGCATGCGTTGGCGCTGGCTCCTGCACTTGCACAAGGGGCGCTCGGCCCCGAATTCGACGCTTTCCATTCAAGGAGATTTGCCAATGGCACCGTCCACGCCTCGGCGCATTGAAACCGGCCGCCTCGTGACCTTTACCTTTGAGGGACAGCCCGTCGAGGGGCAGGTTGGTGAAAGCGTGGCCGCCGCGCTGACCGCCGCCGGTATCCGCAACCTGCGTGATAGTGTTGTCTCGGGCGCGCCGCGAGGGATCTATTGCATGATGGGGGCCTGTTTCGACTGTCTGGTCCAAATCGATGGCATTCCCAACCGGCTGGCTTGCATGACCGAAGTGCGCGAGGGTCTAGAGGTCCGCCGTCAGGCGGGTGCTGCGGAGGTGACGCTATGAGCGCCGTTTCTGTCGATCTCGCCGTCATTGGTGCAGGCCCTGCTGGCATGGCTGCCGCAACCGAAGCTGCAAAGGCCGGCCTCTCGGTCGTGGTGCTGGATGAGCAGCCCCGTCCGGGTGGTCAAATCTATCGCGGTATCGAAACCGTAACGCCCAAGCGCGAGGCGATCTTAGGCGCAGATTACAGCGCGGGCCGGTCTTTGGCCGAGGCATTCCGCGCCAGTTCTACCGCCTATCGCGCCGGCGCATCTGTCTGGAATATTGGCACCGATCTGATGATTGATGTCTCGCAAGAGGGGACCTCCTCGCAGATACGTCCACGGGCGATTCTTTCCGCGACTGGTGCGCTTGAACGCCCGATGCCTATGCGCGGCTGGACCCTGCCCGGTGTCACCACTATAGGCGCGCTGCAAATCCTGCTGAAATCGGCTGGTGTGGTGCAGCCCGATGCGGTGCTGGCAGGCTCAGGGCCGCTATTGTGGCTACTGGCGCAGCAGATGGTGGCGGCAGGCTGCCCGCCCAAAGCGGTGGTCGAAAATATCCCCAAGGGCCGGATGCTCTCGGCGGCCAAGCATCTGCCCAAGGCTCTGAAAGCGCGCACCTATCTGACCAAGGGCTTACGTCTGATGCAGGCCGTGCGCGCGGCGGGCGTGCCCATCTATCGCCATGCGCAGGATCTTGCGATCATGGGAAGCGGTGCCGCCGAGGCGCTGGAATTCACCTCTGGCGGCAAGAGCCACCGCATCGATAGCGGCACGATCGCGCTGCATCAGGGTGTTGTGCCCAACCAGCAGATCACGCGGCTCTTGCGCGCCGCGCACCACTGGGATGCGTCGCAGCATTGCTTCCGCCCGACGCTCGATGCGGCGGGCCAGACAAGTGTCGCGGGGCTCTATGTGGCAGGCGATGGTGCAGGGATTGCGGGGGCGGCTTCGGCCGCACTTCAAGGTCGTCTGGTGGCGCTTGAGATCGCGCGTTCCTTGGGCCGTGAGGTGAAAGGCGGCCGGTTGACCCGCCTGCGCGCAGCGCTGGAACGTGACGGCGCAGTGCGGCCGCTTCTGGAAACTCTTTATGCCCCCGCGCCGGAGGTGTTGGCCCCAGCCGATGATGTGCTTCTGTGTCGCTGTGAAGAAGTGACCGCAGGCAGTGTCCGCGAGACCGTGCGTCTGGGCGCCCCCGGCCCCAATCAGGTAAAATCGCTTTTGCGCACGGGCATGGGCCCCTGTCAGGGTCGGATCTGCGGGCTGGCCGTGGCGGGTGTGATCGCGGCCACCAAGGGCGAAAGCCCCTCTGTCACCGATTATTACCGTATCCGCCCGCCGCTGAAACCGCTGCAACTGTCGGAACTGGCGGGCTTTGCCCCCGAACCTGACACGCCCGAGGTAGTGAGATGACCCCTCATACTGGCCGGACAGCCGATCTGGTGGTGGTGGGCGGCGGGTTGCATGGCTGCGCGGCGGCGCTTTTTGCGGCCAAGCGCGGGCTGGATGTGATCGTAATCGAGAAAGACAGCGTGGCGCGCCATGCCTCGGGGGTGAATGCAGGTGGCGTGCGCCGGCTTGGGCGCCATTATGCCGAGGTGCCGATCTCGCAGCATTCGATGGGGATCTGGCACGGCATCGGCGATCTACTGGACGATGATACCGGCTTTCAGGTGGCGCCCCAGATCAAGGTCGCCGAGACGGAGGTCGAGTTGAACCGGCTGCGCACCCGTGTCGCCGATCTGAACGGCATGGGCTTTACCCATGAAACCATCCTGTCGCGCTCCGAGCTGCGCCATTATCTTCCGGCGGTGGCCGATCATGCAGTGGGGGGACTTGCCTCACTCACCGATGGGTTTGCCCAGCCTTACTGGACCACCTTTGCCTTTCGCCAGAAAGCCGCAAAGCTGGGGGTGCGTTTTCATGAGGGCCTCACCGTCACTGATGTCACGCGCGATGCCGGGGACTGGGTGGCTCTGACAGATGCGGGAGCGTTTCGCGCGCCGAAGCTTCTTAATAGTGCGGGCGCGTGGGCGGGGGCTCTGGCGGCCCGATTGGGAGAGCATGCCCCCGTCGAAGCGATAGCGCCGATGATGATCGTGACCGCCCGCCTGCCGCATTTTTGCGATGCTGTGGTAGGGGCTGCGGGACGGCCCCTGTCATTCAAGCAAATGCCGAATGGCACCGTGGTTATCGGTGGCGGACGGCGCGGGCGCGCCGATGCCACAAAAAATCAGTCCGAGATCCTTTTCCCCGAGTTGCGCCGCACCGCCGAGACGGCGATGGACCTGTTCCCGATCATGCGGCAGGCCACCATTGTGCGTAGCTGGTCGGGTGTCGAGGGGCGCATGCCTGACGATATTCCCGTCATCGGCCCCTCGGCCCGCCACGAAGGTCTGTTCCACGCGTTCGGCTTTTCGGCCCACGGGTTCCAGATGGGGCCAGGGGTGGGCGATATCATGGCCGAACTGATCGCCACCGGCCACACACAGGCCCCGATTTCTCCGTTTTCCATCGCGCGTTTTGCCTGAGGCAGTGCCGCGCATTCATGCTCCATAGGAAGGATATCTGCATGACCACCATTACCCGCCATATGAAAACCCGCATTAACCACCGCATCGTCGAAGTGGATGGAATGCTGCATTTCGGTGGATTGATCGCCGATGATCTAGGTCTCGATATGCAAGGCCAGACCGCCCAGATCTGCGCCAAGATCGACGCGCTTCTGGCAGAAGTCGGCTCTTCCAAGGAGAAGCTCGTCACTGCCATGCTTTATATTACCGATTTCGACCAGAAAGAGGGGATGAACGCGGCATGGCTCGACTGGCTCGCGGCCGACGACCTGCCCACCCGCGCCACCATTGGTGTGGCTAATTTAGGTAAGGATGTGTTGATCGAGGTCGTGGTCTCAGCAGTCTGTTGAACGCTCACGAGCATATCAGGGGTGCGCGGCAAAGCCGCCTTGCCGCGCAGAGGTGGTCCCGGGATTTCGGACCAGGTGCTAAGCTGTAGCGCCTGAGGAAGAACGCACAGAAATGACCAAACGGAAACGCTATTCGGCAGAGTTCAAGACGCAGGTGGCTCTGGAAGCCATCCGCGAGGAACTGACGACGGCCGAACTCGCCAAGAAGTATGACATCCACCCCACGATGATCAGCGGCTGGAAACGGACCGCGATTGAGAACATGCCACAGGGCTTCAACGGCCAGGCGTTCGCGGAGCCGACGATATCGGCAGCAGAGGTCGAAAAGCTGTAACCCAAATCGGCCAGCTGGTCGTGGAACGGGATTTTTTGTCGGAAGCCTCAAGTCTCATCCTCGGCACTGGAGGCAAAAAGCGGTGAAGAAAGACCGTCCCGATCTCAGTGTCCGGCGGCCATGCAGCCTGCTGTCACTGGCGCGCTCAACCCTCTTCTGACCTGCCGCACGGAGAAAGCGCCGAGAACCGGAAGTTCATGGAAATCATCGACCGGCAGTTTCTCGAGACGCCGTGGTAAGGAGCCCGAAAAATGGCCCGGCACCTGGCTCGCGAGGGACACAAGTGCGGGCGGCATCGTGTGCGGCGACTGATGAAGCTCATACGTTTGGTGCCGATCTGACCGGGAACCGAAGACCAGCACGGAACACCCGGAGCACAAGATATATCCATATCTTCTGAAAGACTTACCCATCACCCGGCCCAACCAAGTCTGGTGTGCTGACATCAGTTATATTCCCATGCGCCGAGGATTTCTCTATCTCGTGGCCATCATGGACTGGCACAGCCGGAAGGTGCTGAGCTGGCGACTCTCGAACAGCATGGACGCGGGGTTCTGCGTCGAGGCTTTAAAAGAAGCGCTGGCCGGATACGGCACCCCGGAGATAGTCAACACCGATCAAGGTTCGCAATTCACCAGCATCGATTTCACTGACGTGCTGCGCAATGCGAAGGTCAAAATTTCGATGGATGGTCGGGAGCGCTGGATCGACAACCGGAGGATCGAGCGGCTCTGGCGATCCCTGAAATACGAATGCATCTACTTGAACGCCTTCGAAACCGGTTCCGAGGCCCAGGACGGGATCGGTGACGGGATCTGCTACCACAACGAAAGACGCCCGCACTCATCACATGGGATCATGACGCCGGACGAGGCCTAAGATAGACGATCTCCGAAACTGAAGGTTGCCGCCTGAAATCAAACCAATTCTATAGCTTAGCACCGCGGCAAACTGGTCGAATTTCCAAGACGACCTGTGCCCGCTCGCGAGGCTCTTGTGGGACCGCAAAAGATCAGGGCGAGGAAAACGAGAACGATCATTCCCAGCGCGATCAGGCTGCGCCAGCAGGTTCTGTGCCCACAGGCCACCGACGGTGCCCGCGCTGAAGGCCGCGTAGACGATCAGAAGGATGGCTCCCCGATCGACCAGCATCGCGGACATCCGGTGCCGCGTCACGAATGCACCGACGAAGGGACGCAGAATCTGGCCGAGCGCGAATGGCGCGATGATCTGGCGGCCTATCTTGAAAATCGCGTCGAGGGATGCGCCTTCGCCGCCCTAATGGATGACGACGGCGGCGAGCATCGGTGTCAGGATGACGCCGACGATGTTCGACACCGATGCCGCACAAATTGCGGCAGCCACGTTGCCGTGGGCCATCGAGGTGAAGGCGATGGAGCTTTGAACCGTCGAAGGAAGGATCGAGAGGAACAGGAGGCCTATCTGCAATTCGGGGCTCAGGACCGATCCGAAGATTGCGACGACCAGAAGGCTCAGCACCGGGAAGGCAAGGTAGGTCGCCGCGTAGGTAGGACCCTGCAATCGCCAGTTCAGGAAACCCGCACGCACCGCTTTGGTGCCGAGTTTCGTGCCGTAGAGGAAGAACAGCAGGGCGACCGCTCAGAAGCTGATGGTGCCACGCTATTTTGCTGCCGCGCCTCGCGCAGGTGGGAAGGCCCCCGCGAGTGCTATGCCGAACAGCAGCATGTAGGCATCGATGGCGATGCGTTTGAGATGTCGCATTGTCCGTATCCTTTGCCCGTTCAAGTGCAATCCTTGAATTCAAATCGCCGAGACCGCTCCATCCGAGCGGGGGTCGGTTGCCCCGCGAAGTACTCCGTCGGGTTGGCGCAGGATGGCGCCCGCGTGACCCATGAAGTCCTCGAATGGGCCTGTCACCTCGACATCGTGGCCCGCTTCGCGCAGGGCGGTGATGACGTCGTCGTCGAATCGGCTCTCGATCTTGAGGCTCAGCGATCCCTCGCCCCAGGTCTTGCCCAGCAACCAGCGCGGGGCCGTCACGGCCTCTTGGAGTGGCAGTCCGAAACGGGCGAGCCGCGTGAAAATCGCGGCCTGCGTCTGCGGCTGGCCCTCGCCGCCCATAGTGCCATAGGTCAACTGACGGCCGTCCCGGAACGCGGCCATTGCCGGATTGAGCGTCGTGAAGGGCTGGCGGCCCGGCGCGAGTATGTTCCAGTTTCCTGACAGCCGGAAAGAGGCACCCCTGTTCTGCAGCGTGATGCCGGTCTGTGGCGAGACGAGGCCAGAGCCGAATTCGTAATAGAGCGACTGGATGAAGCTTACGGTGCGCCCGGCATGATCCGTGACGCCCATCCAGATCGTGTCGCCAGGATGCGTCTGCTCGCCCCAAGTCGCGGCGCGGGCGGTGTCGATCAGGCGCCTTTCTCGGTCCAGAAACTCGCACGCGAGAAACTGTTCGGGTGCGGGCACGGTCGTGCGGTCGGCGATGTGGCGGTCACGCACAGCGAATGCACGTTTGCTGGCTTCGACAAGACAGTGAACATGTCGGAACGAACTTTCCACCCCCAGATCGAGACGGTCGGCGATGCCGAGGATCATGAGCGAGACCAGCCCTTGGGTCGGCGGGCGCGTGTTCCAGACCGTAGCGCCTGCGTGCGGCAACTCGAGGGCCAAGGGCTCGAGCCACTCGGCCTTATGCGTGGCGAGATCCTCAGCGGTCACCGGGCTGCCCGTGGCCTCGAGATCGGCGGCAAGCTGGGCCGCGACCTCGCCCTCGTAGAAATCGCGAAGGCCGTTGCGAGCCAATTGGCGCAGGGTGCGGGCAAGGGCGGGCTGGCGGAAAATCTCGCCTTCTTCCGGCGGCCTGCCTTCGGGCATGAAGACATCGGAAAATCCCGGAACATCGACCAGTTCCGCACGTTTGGCTGTGCAAAGACGGGCCTGACTGCGGGTGACGGGAAACCCCGCTTCGGCATAGTGGATCGCGGGTTCGAGCAACCGTTCAAGTGGCAAAGGCGGCTGCCATTGTGCGGAGAGCGCGAGGGCAGCCTCCCATCCGGATACAGTTCCCGGAACGGTCAGGGCGGCGAGGGGGCCACGCCATGGCACCGAATTCAGACCGTTTTCCTCGTAGAGTCCCGGAACGGCCTTTCGCCCAGCCCGTCCCGTCGCGTGCAGGCTGCGCGGAGGCTCGGAACCGCCGCGGCCAATCAGCCAAAACCCATCCCCGCCAAGCCCCGTCATATGCGGATAGACCACCGCAAGTGCCGCGGCAGTAGCGACCGCGGCCTCGATCGCCGTGCCGCCATCGCGCAGGACATCCCGCCCGACATGGGCGGCAAGGTGGTGGGGGGCAGTGACCATGCCCCCCAGGCTCATCGGTGTTTCGAGCATCAGGCGAGCCCGTAGAGCATTTCGATCTTCTCCATGCCGCCCACTGTGGGGGCGAGGTCTTCCCAGACGGGCCGCGCTCCGGCGACCCAGGCCTTCACCTCGGTCGGCTGGACCACTTCGCCACCGGCTGCGGTGACCTGCTCCATCGAACTCGTTTCGTCAGCGACGATGAGATCGTTGAAATAGGCCGCTCCTTCGACTGCAGCGGCCGCTAGAACCTCTTGGGCCTCGGGCGATAGCGTGCTCCAGAACATCTGCGAGTAATAGACCACGCCGGTCGCCCAGATGTGGGAGGTTTCGGTGAGATAGGGCACGACTTCGTAGAGTTTGAAGCCGGCATAGGCACTTTTGGTGAGGTCCATCGCATCGACGACGCCGGTCTGAAGCGCGTTGTAGGTCTCGACGATCGGGATACCGGTCGGGTTCGCCCCGTAGGATTGCCAAAGTTTGGTATGCAGCGGGCTCTGGATCACGCGCATGTTCATGCCCGCGAGAGGTGCGGGGTCCGCGACCGGGGTTTTGGTCAGCAAGTGACGCGCGCCGTAGTTGATGAAGGCAGGCACCACGAAACCTTCGCCCGCGAGCTTTTCCTTGAGCTCGTCGCCGACGCTGCTTTCGCTGGCGGCCTGGACGTGGGCTGCATCACGGAACAGGAACGGCAGGTCGAAGATCTGGGTTTCCGGCACCCAGTTCGACATGAGCGAGATGGTCGAGAGTGAGGCCTGCACGGAGCCGAGTTTGGCAGACTGCGCGACTTCCTGTTCTGCGCCGAGGGCTGCGTTCGGCACGATGTTGAAGGCGAAGGCACCGGGCATCGCTTCTTCGACGATTTCGGCGATCTTGTGCCAGATCAGGGTTTCAGGCTTTTCCTCTGCCATGAGCGAGGCCACCGTGATCTGCTGCGCGGCAAAGGCCCGGCGGACATAGGCAGGGACCGCGAGCGCCCCTGCAACGGCGTAAGCTCCGCCTTTGAGAAGGCCACGGCGGTCGATCAAGGATTTGGTCACTAGGAGGTCTCCATTTGGGCTGGTTAATTGATGCGTGCGTGCCTTGTGGGCTCAGAAGAGGCCTGCCTGCACGAGTGCGAAGAGGCAGATGGCAAAGAGGGCGAGGGCGAGGGTCAGGACATGGGGCAGGGCTGACCTGAACAGTGCGGCAGTCGGGATGCGGGTCACGCCTGCGACGACGAAAATCAGTACACCGAAAGGAGGCGTGAGGCCGCCGATCATAAGGTTCACGACTATGATGACGCCGAAGATAACCGGATCGAGGCCCGTGGCCGTGGCGAGCGGCAGAAGGAGCGGCGCGAACAGCAGAATGGCGGCGCCAATATCGAGGACGAGGCCCGCAATTAACAGGATGGCGACCGAGAGAGCGAGGACCGCGACGGGGCCGCTGCCGAGCAGATCTGCGACGGCGCCGATTGCTCCGGATATGTCGTCGACTGCAAGAAGGAACGCGAAGGGCGCGGCGGACGCGATGAGAAGCGCGATCGCCGCCGCTTCGGTGCCGGCTTGGCGGAAAGCATCGTACAGGCCGCGCGTTTTCAGGCCGTAGAACAGGCTCAACAGAAAGGTGTAGAAGGCAGCGGCAGCTGCGGCCTCGGTCGTGGTAACGAAGCCGAGGCGGATGCCGAAGACCACGATGATCCCCAGTCCGAAGGCCGGAATGGCCCGCAGTCCCAGCGTGACGCGGGTCCGCCCGTCGCTGCGCGCGCTCACCGGCGTGTCGTGGCAGGTGAGACGGATGACGACGAACAGCGCGATCGCCAGCAGCAATCCGGCCCACAGCCCGCCAAACAGCAGTTTTCCGACTGACAGGTTGGTAGCAGTCGCCATGATGAGAAAGGCGATCGAGGGCGGGATAACATTGTCTATCACCGAGGTTGCAGCGATGATCGCTCCGGCCTTTTCTGGAGCATATCCGCGGGCTTGAAGTTCGGGCTGGAACATCTTTGCGCCGAAGGCAGCGGAAGCGATCGAGGAGCCAGAAGCGCCTGCAAAGAGCAGGTTTGTGAGGAGGGTCGTTTGGGCAAGACCGCCGCGATGGTGTCCGACGAGCGCATCCGCGAACTGCACCAGTCGTCCGGCGACGCCCGATTTCGTCAGCAGAATGCCTGCAAGCAGAAAGAACGGGATTGCGAGAAGCAGGAACTTCATCATGCCGGACAGCGCCGAGTTTACGAGCGCGGGTTCGGGTAAGGCACTACCGAGCGGGATGACGAGGTAGGCTGCCGCAAAGAAGGCGTGCGGGAGCGGAGCCGCGACCACGAGGCCCAGGACGACGATCAACCCCATCGCGAGGCTGGGGGCGAGGGGCAGCGACAGGAGAAAGCCCTGTTGCCCGCACCAGAACAGGACGCTCGCCAATGCGGCAGCGCCGATCAGGATTTCGGGACGGCCCTTGGCGATCAGGTCCAGCGCGACGAAAAGCATGACGAGTGCGCCGCCGATGCCGAACACCACGAAGGGCACCCACTGTGGCAGACCGAGCGCTGCGTTGGTGCCGCCCATGATCCGCGCGGCAGTGCTGCTGCCATGTGCGAGAATGAGGCCCGACAGCAGGGTTAGCGCTTCGGCGACGACATCCGCGACCATCCGCGGACGGTCGGCGAGACGCACGTGGATGATGTCGAGACGCATGGCGAGGGCCGAACGAAGCGCCAAAGGCGCCCCGACGGCCGTGATCGCCACATAAAGCCAGTTGCCGGCATCCTCGGCACCCAGAATAGAAGACGAGAACCCGTAGCGCATCACGAAGCCTGCAAGCACGAGAGCCAGCAGAAGGGCGAGCCCGAAGGCGACCACTCCTCCGAAAACATGTTCGAGGATCGCGAGGAGGCGACGTGCCGGTTTGGCCAGCCCCAATGAAAGGCTATCGCTCGAAATCAGGCTCGATCCCATGTGACTCTCCTTACGCGTTCTGCTTGACTTTTGCGTCAAGATCGCGATCGAACAGCGTGTTCCAGGTGAACTGCTTGCGCGCGGGCTTCGGGTCTTCGCGACTGACGTCGAGTTTCGGCAGGACCAGCTCGCCGAAGCGGTAGGCTTCCTCGAGAAGCGGCATCCCGGACAGTATGAAAGTGTCGATGCCGGCTTTCCTGTATTCCTCGAGCGTGCGGATCACAGTGTCGGGGCTACCAACGATCGCACTCCCGGGGCCGGGGCGCACCAGACCAATACCGGCCCAGATGTTGGGGGCAACCTCGAGGTCACGCAGATTGTCCGGTTTTATCCCGCCATGCATGGCGCTCATCCGGCGCTGGCCGATGGAGTCTGTGCCGCCCACGAATTTCTGGTTACCCGCAATCGAGGCGGCATCCATCTGGTCGTACATGTCGGCCGCTGCGGCCCATGCTTCTTCGTCTGTCCGGCGCACGATCACGTACAAGCGCACGCCATAGGTCAGTTCGCGGCCATATTCGGCGGCCTTGGCGCGCACCTTTTCGACCTTCTCCTTCATCTGCTCGGGCGTCTCGCCCCAGCTCAAGTAGGTCTCGACGTGTTTGGCCGCGACATCGATGGCCTTGTCGGACGACCCGCCGAACCACAGCGGCGGTGCGGTGTCCCCGCTCACGGGAAGCGCGAGTTTCGCGCCGACCGTCGGGAAATATCGGCCATCCTGCGTGACGCTCTCGCCCTTCATCAGCCGGTTGTAGATGGTGAGATATTCGTCCGCCATCTCGTAGCGCTCGTCGTGGCTCATGGTGAGGCCATAGGCGCCCATCATCTTGGCGTCGCCCGAGACGATATTGAGAAGCGTCCGTCCTTCGGAGAATTCCTGAAGGGTCGCTGCCATCTTGGCCAGAAGCGTGGGGGCGACGACGCCCGGGTGGACCGCACACAAAAGCTTCAGCCGCTCGGTGGCGGCCATCATCGCAGATGCGAGGACCCAGACGTCATGCGCGCCCGTGGCAAACAGCGCGCCCGTGTAGCCGAGGTGGTCATAGGCCTGCGCAAGTTGCTTATAATATCCGTAGTCTACGGTTCGCGATCCTTCTGGTTTCCACGGGTAGTGCCCGTCGGGGGCGCACATGTACCAAAGCACATTCATATTTGTCTCCAATTTTACAGTCTTGCCCTTCTGCCCGCCGTTCAGACGGTCGTAGCCATCGGGCGGAATTTCTCGATCTCGATCCGGGTGCTGAAATCACCGTGAGCGTGCAAGGTGTCTGCTTCCTGCTGCTGCTCGACGACAAGGCATTGGGTCGCGGGGACGATCGTCCAGTCGCGGCCGACGATGACGCTTTTCCAAGTCGCGACAGCCTTGCCGTCGGCTTGCTCGCCCGCCAACAGGGATGCTGCGTGTTCCGGATCGGCCGCGATGTTCTTGCCCAGTTGGACGAGACCCGCGACGAAAGCTTCGAGCTCGGCATCTGTGGCCTCGCTGTCCCTGAGGGTCCAGAAAACCGAGCGGTTCGGGATCGTCGCGCCGCAAAGGGACAGGAGCTTCGCTTCGCCGCTTTCGATCGACTGTTCGATCATCGGCGCCATGGCGATCCAGACATCCACGTCGCCTTTCATTAGAGCCTTGCGAGAGTCCTGAGGCGACATTTCACAGCGTATGACGTCCTTGAGGCCGAGCTCTGCCTGTTCGAGCGAGCGCGCAAGCAAATAGGTGTGGAACGAGCCGTCGATCAGGGCCACGCGCTTGCCTTTCAGATCGGCCATTGCGGCGATTTCGCTGTCGGGCGCGACGAGAAGTGCGCCGTTCGCGGGGCGGGGCGCCGAGGCGGCAAGGTAGATGACGGGCTTGCCTTCGGACTGGGCGATGAGAGGCGGGGTGGAGCCGGTGCCGCCGACCGCGATCGTATTCTTCGCGATCAGTTCGCCCGTGTCCCGGCCTTCGACGTAGCTGTGGAACTCGACGCTCGCGCCATCGAACAGCCCGGGCCAGAGTTGCGCGAGCCTCAGGTGCAGGTTCATAGGGTGCACGCCGATTTTCAGCATAGTTCCGCTCCTTCAAGGATCAAGTCGGGTAGGGGTGATTTAGAATAATAGTTTATCTTTTTATTAATTGATTAGGTGTGCGATCCATTGTCAAACTTAGCCTCTGCAATCCGGGTTACTGTAGAGGAAAATACGATATCCGGTTAAGTTTTCAGCAAATCAGGACTCTAATCTGTAGTGCGTGCTCTAAAATTTCGCTTTTTTGAACGCGCCGGCAAGGCTATGATGGAGAGGGGCGGATACTTGCCTCATCAGTCATTCTATAATTTCTGAAAGAAATATCTTGAGTAAACGCAAGCCTGAAAGAGTCTGTCACAGTGTCGAGGAAGCCAGCGAGCTTGTGAAGCACCTCGCCAACCCCAACCGGCTGGCTGTGATGTGCCACTTGATGGACGCGCCGCGCAGCGTCACTGAACTCGAGGAGGATCTCGGTATTCCCCAGCCTACTTTGTCCCAACAACTGTCGATCCTGAGGGATGCGGATCTCATTGTCGGCATGCGGCAAGCCCGTTCCGTGATCTACCGTATCGAGGACGCAAGGGTTCTGCCGCTGATCCAGGCGCTTCGCCTGATCTTTGCCGAGCTTAACGACCTTCTCATGCAGAAGCGCTCCAATTTTCCCGGCGATATGGATATGTTCGACTAGGACACTCGGCCCAACGGGTTGGCGGGGCCAAGGGTCCTCCGAACCGATGGCCTATATATTCGCTTGAAATGGCAAGGTCCTGAAGACCTCGGAGCTGTGCCATTCAAGGGAGCGCTTGTGATCAGCTGTCAGGGCCAAATTGGTCGAAGTATGCATGCTGAAACGTGCCTGCTCACCAAGTTGATCCGATTATACCGGGACTCCGTCATCCTCGAAAGCGAAAAGGCCGCTGTCGAACGCGGCGTCCCATAACGCGGACGGGAGTAACCCGTTGTGGACGTTCGGACGTGTCCACATTCTTGGCGGGTCGCGCAGAATGGGGGGGCTCGAACATCATTGAAATAGCCACACTCTGGGAAACGGAAGGTCCAGTTCCTTCTCAACCTCACTGGCCACCCTCATGATTCTATGCAGGTCCAACCCATCGAAGGCCCCTTGGTATTGGTCGAGGTAATTTTCGCTTCGCGGTGAGACGCCTGTTCCCTTGGCGACGAGATAAGCAACTGTCTCGGCTTCGACCCTGTGACCTGCCCCCTGCCGGACACTCATTCATAACGAGAATCCGCAGGTTGGATTTGGGTATTCTGGTTCCCCGTCCGGCGCGCTTTCTGTGGCGTCTGGTTGGCCAGGGACGAATGCGGGCGGTCCGTATTGTGGTCGTAGCGCTAGAGCGCCGGCTTCCTCCGTGTGTCGTCCAGGCTGTCGAAGATCTCCTCGTTGAGCAACTCGTCCCGCAGGCTGCCGTTGACGCTTACCCGGATCGATGTAGCACCAAGACACGCTATTCTCGTCGGCCTATTTCAAGTTCGCCCGACTCGTGAACTCGGTCTCGTTTTCGCTGACAATGCAGCCGGGCTTGCCGTAGACCCGGATAAGGGCGCTGAGCTCTCGGGCAACCCTTGCCCCAGTGAGGCAGGTGTCTGCCGCGAGGCACAGGCATTCGCGCGTGCAATCATCGATCACGGCGAGGATCCCGAACTTCCGCGAGGCACCGAAGCTGTCGGATACAAAGTCCAACGACCAGCGCGCGTTGACGCCCGCGGCCGATGGCATCGGGGTCCCTGCGCCACGCGCTCGCTTGCGGCCGCGTCGCCTTTTCACGGACAGCTCTTCCTCGCGATAGATCCGGCAGAGCTTCTTGTGGTTCATGCTCATGCCTTTGCGCTCAAACAGGACGCCAATCCGGCGATAGCCGAACCTGCGCCGCGTGGCGGCGATCCCCTGCATCTCCTTGCGGATATCTGCGCAGTCCGGCGGGCGTTCACGCCGGACTGTCTGTAAGCGGTGTCGCCGCCCCACATTGCTGACGGGACCAGTGATTGCGAGTTGATACGCATCCGAAGAAAAGGAGTGCGTTTCGCAATGCTCGCAAAGAGTTCGTTCCTCACGGCGCTGGGTGTTGAAGTCTTCGCCTCCGGCCAGAGGCGTCGGCTGGATCATGTTAAGGCGCAGGCCGTCTCCGAGACCTTGGAGCTTGGGGTGACGGTGTTCGGGTGTCGCGGCGCGCTACGAGATCAATGAGCCGGTTTTCGCTCCTCTGGTCGTCCGGGAAGAGACCACGGCTGCTTCTGAGCCGGAGCGGCCCCGTGCCGAGGCGCCAGTCCGGATTGTCCGGGGCTCGATCCTCATTGAACTCGGCCAGGATGTGCGAGACGCCCGAATTGCGGAGATCGTTCACGCGCTGGAGGCGCAGTCATGCTGATGCCCTCGTAGGGTGTGCGGATCTTGGTGGCGACGAAGCCGGTCGACTTCCGCAAAGGCCATGACGGCCTTGCGGCGCTGGTCCAGTCTACACTGGCGGAAGATCCGTTCACTGGAACGGTCTTCGTCTTCCGCTCGAAGCGGGCCGACCGGCTGAAGATCCTGTTCTGGGACGGCAGCGGCCTAGTCATGGCCTACAAGCGCTTGGAGGAAAGCACCTTCACCTGGCCGTTCGCCATCGTCGCTCGGACCGTGTATGGATGGCCCCTTGGCAAGAGCTTTGTTTGGGTCTGGCATTCCGGTCGGTCGCGGCCATGTATACGGCGTCAATTTGCAGCATCATAGCTGCGCGCCTTGATGAAGTCAGCCGGCGGACAGGTCCCGATCAATGGCACGCGCTCAAAGGCGCTTCGGTCCGAACTGGGTGTTCCGTTCCGCTGTTACCGTCCCTATGCCATCACCTCACGCTGCGCCTCACCATCTCCTGGGCTACCCGCTCAGTGCGGGTGGCCGGTCTTGATCATTTCATGCCAAACTCGCCCGATAGCTGTCACCGCGTTGGATCAGCGCCCAGATCGTGCGTGCCATACGGTTGGCTAGGGCGATTGCGACCACCTTCACCGGTTTGCGGTCGAGCATTCGGTCCAGCCAGTCGGGCGTAGCATTCGTGGGTGTCGTTCGCCGGACGCGCCGCGCACTAATCCTAGCCATAGCTCCCAAGTATAGCAGCCGTCGCAGATATCGATTGCCGGCCTTTGATATCCGCCCGAGTCGTTCCTTGCCGCCGCTGGAATGTGCGCGTGGGGTCAGGCCTAGCCAAGCCGCATAATCTCGGCCACTGCGGAACGCACTCACATCTGGCGTCGTCGCGGCAAAGGCACTGGAAGAGATAGCTCCTACTCCGGGCACCGCTGCCAAACGCCGAGCCAGCGGATCATCAGCTTGGCTCTCAGCAATCCGTGCCGTGACCGCATCGATCCGATGCCTCACGTGCCCTGAAGCTGTTCGGCCATCATATCCACGGCAGCTCGTGCGGCTTCCGGCATGTTTCGAGCGGCAGCGATCAGACGCTCAACGTTTTGGATGCCCTTTGCCACCACAATGCCGAACTCGCCAATATGCGCCCGGATCGCGTTGATGATCTGCGTAGGCTGCCGTACGAGGAAATCCCGCGTCTTATGGTCAAGCAGAGCGGCTTGGGTCTCGGCCGATTTCACTGGCACAAAGCGCATCGTCGGGCGCGTGACCGCTTCGCAGATGGCTTCCGCGTCCACCGCGTCTGTCTTGCCTCGCTTCACATAAGGCTTGACGTAAGCGGGTGGCATGAGACGGACCTCACACCCCAGCGCGGCAATTTCCCGCCCCCAGTAATGCGCCCCGGCGCAGGCTTCCATGCCCACAACACACGGTTCAAGCCGCGAGAAAAACAGCAGCAGTTGCGCCCGCCGCAACTGGCGGCGACAGACAACTTTGCCGGTCGTGTCGACCCCAGGAACCTGAAAGACATTCTTGGCCAGATCGAGGCCGATCGTGATAGGCTGTTCCATGGATGGCTCCTTTCGGTGGCTGTACTCAGACCCACCCTGGCACATCGCGATGCCGTTTGGTGTGGCCATCCACACCATCATTGGCGGACAATGGCTCACTCCGCGACGGGGCCATGACACTGAACAAGGCACAATTCGAAGCCCTGTTTGCCGGCCTGGACAGGCGCCGTGTGCGGTCACTGGAGGTGCGCCGACCGGCTGTGGCAGAGTGACTCAGCCTGCTGAATGACAGGGCCTTGGCGCATTTGGTGCAGTATAATCCGCCCATGTCCAGCGCCCCGCCCATCGACCTGTCCGTGATCCCCGAGAGCCAGCGCTCCGCCGTTCTGGCGGTGATGCAGGAGAATGGCGCCCTAAAGGAAGCGAACCGGCGGCTGGAGCATCTCGTGCATGGCAAGCGGTCCGAGAAGCTGAGCGAGGACGATCGGCAGCTGGCCTTTGAAGACCTGGAAACAGCCGTGGCCGAGGTCGAGACCCGCAAGGAACAGGCTGCGCCATCCACCACGACGCCGCGCCGGTCACGACAGCGCAACCTCGGCCATCTACCTGCAGGTTTGCCGCGCATCGAGCGCGTCCTTGAGCCTGCGAGCCTTGATTGGTCGCCATTGTCGCGCCATCGGTCCAAGCGACGATGGCGACGTGGTTGCGGCCGGATGCACCGGATCGGCGAGGACCGCACCGAGCGCTTGGACATCATTCCGGCGCAGCTTCGGGTTTTGGTCGACATCCGCCCGAAATATGCCTGTCGGATCTGCCCGGACGGGGTCACGCAAGCTGTTGCGGCGCCCCGGCTGATCGAAGCTGGGCTGCCGACCGAGCGGGCCATCGCGCATATCCTGGTCTCGAAGTTTGCGGACCACCTGCCATTTTACAGACAAAGCCAGATCCTTGCCCGCTCCGGCATCCAGATCGAGCGCAGCACCCTAGCTGATTGGGCCGGGACGGTTGCGTTCCACCTTGGCCCTGTGATCGATCGGCTGACCGAGCATCTCAAATCCTCCGAAAAGCTGTTCATGGATGATACCACGGCTCCGGTTCTCCACCCCGGACGCGGCCGAACCAAGATAGGACACCTCTGGGCCTTGGCCCGTGACGACTGCGGATGGGGCGGAGAAGACCCGCCCGGTGTCGTCTTCACCTATCAGCCCAGCCGAGCCGGCGCCCACGCGGAACAGATCCTTCAGGGCTTCGACGGTATCCTGCAGCTCGACGGCTACACCGGTTATGACCGGCTGACGCACCCGTCCCGCAGGGGCGGCGCGCCGATCACGGTTGCCCACTGCTGGGCACACGCACGCAGGAAGCTGAAGGAAGTCTTCGACCGCGACGGCTCGGAGATCGCCGCTGAAGGCCTTCATCGTATCGCCAAGCTCTACCGCATTGAGGCCGAGATCCGGGGTATGAGCCCGGGCCAAGGTCTGTCGGCCCGTCAGGCCCGCAGCGCGCCCCTCGTGGCCGAGTTAGGTAATTGGCTGCAGACACGGCGCCTGCGCATCTCGGCCAAGTCGCGCCTCGGCGAAAAGCTGACCTACATCCATCGCCAGTGGGCCGGCCTGCAGACCTTCCTCCGCGACGGCCGCGTCGAGATCGACTCCAACGCCGTCGAAAACCTGATCCGCCCCATTGCCCTGACGAGAAAGAACGCACCCTTCGCCTATCTTAAGGCGGCCTTGGAAGCCATCGCCGCCGGTCACCAGGCCAACAGGACCGACGAGCTACTTCCCTGGAACTTCACCTCGTCAAGCTGATCCCGCGTTGGGCGCAGACACCGCTTACGACTGTCTTGGGGTCGACACCAACAAGCCTGCACGCCCGATGCTGCGAGATGGCATGATCCCACATCACCAAGGGCGCGCCGCATCTCGCCGATTGATCAATGTCGTCAGTTCTTTCCTAGCAGGTTTCTAAAGACGACGTTCTCCAACATGGTGTCAGCCAGCAAACGTTTGAGCTTGATATTCTCGTCCTCAAGGGCCTTTAGCCTCGCAGCCTCGCAGCCTCGCAGCCTCGCAGCCTCGCAGCCTCGCAGCCTCGCAGCCTCGCAGCCTCGGACACCTCCATGCCGCCATACTTGGCTTTCAGTTTGTAGAACGTGGCCGTGCTCAAGCCATGCCTGCGGCACACCTCCGCTGTCGGCATTCCGGCCTCCTGTTCCTTGATCATCCCGATTATCTGCGTCTCGGTGAAACGGCTCTTTCGCATGTGTCTGCTCCTCCAAGGTTGGCGCAGACTCTACGTTACGGTGAGAAATTTCGCGGGGGGCAGGTCAACTAATCACCAACCCCGCCTATGTCGTTATCAAGGGTGAGGGCCGCCCGCCATTGGTTCGAGGGCCAGCCGGAACGATGAGTTCAAAGACAGGACCACGGCGCCCAACCCGATGCGGCAAGCCGACTTTACCTACCTCAAAGTCATCGGCTGGAAACTCTGCGCCAGCATGCGGGCTGAGGATGACGAGGCCTTGTTCGCCATTGGTTCAAGAACAATGGCCGAGTGATATACTCGACATCGCGTTGGCTGCATCGGGCTGCGACAGCGCCAAGGTGCTGCACAAGCCTAGGCTGCTGAGTGGGCTCATCCTATATTGCGGGGGATCTGGCGGAATACCTCGAAGACAAAGGCGTGCAGCATATTCATGGTGCGCCGATGCATCCGCAGACCCAGAGCAGGATTGAGCCTTGGCACCAGACCCTGAAAAACCGCATCCTGCTAGAAACTACTTCATGGAGGGCGAACTTGAAGCCGCCATCGTAGCCCTCATCAATCACTACAACAATCACCGATACCACGAGAGCATCAGCAACTTGACCCCAGCCGGCGTCTCCTTCCGGCGCGGTGAAACCATCCTTGCTGAAAGGAGACGCATCAAACTGCAAACCATCCAAAACCGCCGCTTGAACCATAAACGTCAAGCAGCGTACCCTGAACCCGATGAACCCAAGCCCTCCGCTCCAGTATCAGGCCGCTTGTTCCAAATCATTCGACGACGGACAGGATGTCCTAAGTGGCCCTTTCGATCGGCGGAAGAAAAATGCGAGGGCATCGCCCCAGCGCCTTACCGCGCCCTTCTCCAGATCACCAGAGGGCTGACCGACTTGTAACAAAGATGCAAGATCTAGGCCGGACCTATGTTTTGGGCGTCGCCGCCCGGTCGATGGCCGCAACGAGATCGCGGGCGATCGCCACGGGGTTTGCGCGGGGCCGCACGGCCATATGGATCGGCTTCCATCGGGGCGCGATTTTCTGCCTGAAGCTGCCGCAGTACCTCGAAATTGTAAAACTGGCGCCCGTGGCGCATGGTGGATAAGGGCGATGGGGCTGCGGTCGGGATAGGGGGGATCGACACCTGCCGGCCGCCCCCCCCCCCTTTTCTCTCCGATCTTGGAGCGGCGCCGGATGTCGGAAATGCTCTTCAGCTCGGTCAGAAGCGCGCGATCATGCGGGCCGTGGCTGTCGCTGGCTTGGGATTTGTCCTGATGGCACTGCTTTTCATGGGCGTGGTCGGTGCTGTCGCTTCGCGGGTTGCCGCGCCGGTGATCGGGGATCACATTTCGAACTGAGGCGCCCCGCTTTCTGAGGCTGGTCTGTTTGACCCGCGCTGGTGCGGCAGGCGGCGCCGATCAGCGCGCAAGGCCTCCATCCAGCGCCTTAAAGCCGCAATCTCGGTTACCGGCGGGTTTTGCTTATGATCATAAGCAGCCGCTTACGGGCGGTCGGGGCAGCGGGCGTCAGGCATCCCCAGGCCATCCGGACGGACGGGATTTTTCGGAGGACAACCTTGATGACCAAAACGATCTTGCTTGCCACTGCCCTCATCGCAGCTCCCATGCTTGCTTGCACCATGCCCGCCATCGGCGATCATATTGGCACGACGCCGGAGGCGGCCAGTGTCGCGCTGGCGGATGCCGACTGCACCGTCACAAAATTCGGCGCGGAAGACGGGATGATCGAAGCCGAATGTGATGATGCCGACAAAGCCCATTGGGAAGTCTATATCGATCCGACCTCGGGCGATGTCGTCAAGATCAAGGAAAGCGACTGATGCCGCGGCATCAGTCTTTGGCACCCGAGATCTGGGATCCGTTGGTGTGGCTGACCCATTGGACGGTGGCCATGGCGATGATTGTCAAGGGGCTGATCTTGGGGGCTGATAGGCCCGCCCGAGGCGCGGTTTGCCAGCTGTGCGCCCAAGATCATAGAGCCGCTCGCGCCTCGCTCGATCTCCTGCGACATGAGCGACAGGAGGGTCGAGATGGTTTCGGCCCCAGCGGTGCGGCGCTGAACCGGCATGAAGTCCGGCACAATATCCAACAGGAAGTCGGCATTCGGCCCTGAGAAGCTGACCGTCCCGCCGATCAAAACCAACGCGTTCTCGCCGAGTCGGACACAGTCCTTACGGTGATCTTCAAAGAGGTGCCGTCCGTCCTGTGGCGTGAGCGCCGGGGCACCTGAGACGGCTTAATCCATCGTCCCGATAAGACAGACATCCTTGGCTTTCATCGGGTTCGGTGCGCGTTCTTCCCTCGACGTCCCGTACCTTCCCCGCTGCACGGCCACGAACTCCAACCGGTTCTTTGCCGGGAATGACAGCGCCCAAACCCAAGACGCGTTTGCCGCGTCACGCAGGCACTGACCATATCGAACCCCTCGGTCAGGGAGAGGAGCGACAGCGGGATTGGCGAGATCGGAATGGCCCTGGAAGCGATCGTCCGGGCCATCCTCTATGCTCTTGAACAACCGGCAGATGTCGAGGTTGCGAGCATCGTGGGTCCGCCAACGGCTCAGGGCCGATGCCATAGTCAGGCTGCGACACAGCACTTGCGCCGTGCCGCAGCCTGCTGAGTTTGGCCTCAGAAGGCGAAAGTCAGGATCAGGTTGCAGACCAGCGCTGCGACAAATCCCAAAGGCGCTGCACGGAGCAGAAGCCGCGTGAAGAGCGATCCGCGCGTTTCATCATCGAGAGCCGAGCCGAGGATCAGGCTACCGCCGGAGGAGAAGGGCGAAATCGACGTTGCCTGTGCGCCCACCACGATGGCGGTGAACATCAGCATCGGGCTGAGCCCCAGCGAGGCGGCCAGCGGCAGGACCATCGGGAAAAGCGCAGGTGTCACCACGCCCAGCGTCGAGGCGAAGAGCGACATGATCGCGGCCACGATGCCGAAGGCCAGCGGCACGAGATGGGCCGGAATGGTCGTCGAGATCCAGCCGGCAAGCTGGTCGATTGTGCCCGCCTTGATCGCCACCGAGATCAGCATGCCCATGCCGCAGATCATGATCAGCGTGCCCCACGGCAGCGAGGCGATCGCCTTACGTTCGTCTCCCAGCTTCATCAGCAGCGCGATGACCGAGAAGATACTGGCAATCAGCCCGATATCGATCTTGGAGTTGATATAGGTGACCATTGTCGAGGACGGGAAGGCCAGATGCGCAAGCGGCGCGGCCAGCACGATGGCCATCATGGCAAGCGTCAGCCACAGGGTCGCGCGCTGCCGGCTGTCGAGCGGCTCGGGGCGGGTGAAGGCATCGCCCGTTCCGCCAATCACGCGGTGGCGGCCGGTCAGGAAAAGCAGCACCGTAATCACCACCAGCGGCAATACGAAGGTTGCCCCGAAGATGGCTGCGGCATTGATAAAGGCGCTGTTATCGTCCAGACCCGCATTGGTCATCAGGCCGCGGAAGATGATGCCCGACTGGCTCGACATGAAATTGGCACCGCCAAGCGCGCCATAATTCACCGCCATGCCGCCAAGGATCAGGTCCATTCCGGTGCGGCGGCACAAGATCAGGGTGATCGGCGCCATGAAGGCCAGAACCGTGTAATAGCCCGCGCCCATAGCTGCGATGACCGTCGCGGTCAGATAGATGGCATAGGGCAGCAGCCACGGCATGCCACGGCAGGCCCAGAGCAGATGGCCCGCAAGCTTCTCGAGCGTGCCATTGATCATGGCAAAACTGTAGAACAGGCAGACAGAGAAAATTACGAAGAAGATTTTCAGCGGCCACATCGCGATGATGTCGCTGGGCTTCATGCCCATGGCGAAGCTGCCGATCAGATAGGCGAAGGCGATGGCGAAGAGGCCGATATTGATGCGGGTTTTATATCCCAAGGCAATAGCGGCCACGATGGCCAATACGACAACGAGGCTCATGGTTCCTCCCTCTCTCGTCGATGGTTACTTGCTAAAGCGGAACAGGTCCGCGGGTGTTGTGATCAGGATGCGCGCGCGGTCATCCGCGTCGGGGACGAGCGCGGCAAACCGCGTCATCTGGTCGTCATAGCTGACAGCGGTTTCGTGCTGCGTATGAGGCCAGTCGCTGCCCCAGCAAAAGCGTGCCACACCGCCACAGGCCTCGCGTAATGCTTCGAAGGACCGGTGGGCGGCAACATCATCCTGCGCGCTGCGATAAGGCGCCGAAAGTTTCACATAGGCGTTCGGATGGGCGCGCAGCATTTCGAGCACTGCGCGATGCGCGGCATCCTCGGGGCGGATACCGCCTTTGGGCAAGCCGAAATGGTCGATCATCACCGCCACGCCCGATGTCGCGATGGGCGGGACGATGGTGGCGAAATCCTCGAAGGCGCGCTGGATCTCGACCTGCCAGCCCAGATCGGCAAGACGCCGGAAAAATCGCTGCCATTGCGCGCTGTCATAGGCCTCGAGCGGCCGGCCGACGAGGTTGAGCCGCGCGCCCACGAACCCCTGCGCATCAAGCCGCGCCAGAGCGCTTTCGGACATCTCGGGATCCACCACCGCCACACCGCGAAGATGATGCGGATGCTGGCTGATGGCCTCGGCGATCAGCCCGTTATCGGTCCCGAGGAAGCTGGGTTGGATCAGGACACCATGGCTGAGGCCGTGATCGGCCATATGTGCCAGCCAGTCTTCCAGCCTTGCGGTGTAATCGGGGGTGTAGCGGCGTCCCTCGGCCATGGGTTGGTCGGGAGAGAAAATATGCGCATGGGTGTCGATACCGGTGATGTCGGGCGTCTTGTCTGGCATTTGTCATCTCTTCGCTTGGAACAGCAGGCATCCGCCTGCGAGATCAGGGCGGGGTGGGAAGGGGGATCTCGGGTGGGTCAGCTGATCCGGCTTCGGTAGCGGAAACGATCGGCCGCGCCGCAGGCCAAGCGCCATTCCAGCGCCTGCCCATCCAGCGCAAAGGCCGTGCGCTCGATCAGGGCAACAGGTGCGGCCGCAGGCAGGTTCAACCGTTCGGCGGCAATTTCCGTCGCTTTTCCAAACCGAACCTCATCCTCGGCGCGGGCAATGAACTGGCCATAGCGGCCAAGGTAGAAGGGGTAGAGAAGCGGTCCGATCTCCATCTCGGGTACTGCTTCGATCCCGTCAAAGCGGGCGCGCGGCAGCCAGATGTCTTCTGACAGCCACGGGATGTCTTGCAACAGGCGTACCCGCTCGATCCTGACACAGTCACTGGTGCCCAGGATGCGGGCGACCGCTTCGGGCGCGGTGGCGCGGGTCCGTGCGATCAGACGGCTGACAGGGATAGTCGACGGCCCCTCCCCATCGCGCAGGGCAAAAAAGCGGAACAGGCTGCTGTCGAAGGCGGGTTTGCGCAAAAACGTGCCCGCGCCCTGACGGCGCTCCAGAAGACCCTCGTCAACCAGTTGTTGCACGGCCTTTCGCACCGTCCCGACCGACAGGCCGCTCTCGCGGGTCAGTGCGTTTTCCGAGGGCAGCATTTCTGATGCGTCCCATTCCCCCGCCGCAATACGCGCCGCCAATTCATCGCGCAGGCGCAAATAAGCCGGCAGACGGCGATCTGCGGTATTTGGCATTTTATCGGACATAATACTCTCTCCCAGTGTCGCTCTACGCTGGATGTGACCGAGAGTCAATTACTTCTATATAGAACTATAGGAGTTAGCCATCCTGCACCTGCCGCGGCGCCTGATGACGGGCGAGCAGCACCGGCCATCGCCTCGAAAGTTGGATGGGGCCCATAAGATCGTCGATTGCTGGTGGTGGGGGCTCAAGCGCCGCAATGAGCCCACGAGCGTGCCCAGACCGAAAAGAGCCCGCACGGCAACACTGTCGCGCGGGCTCTTGACACGTATCACCAGCACCGCCCCTAGGTGAATTCATCGACGATATTGAGCATGTGGTAAGCCCGCCCGTCTGCCGTCCGGTCCTGCACGAAATCATAGGACCAGACGCGGTTCGGTCGCTCGGCCCGCAGCCAGACGCAAGAGCCATCCGCCAGCCAGAGCCGCTCCCGTTTCTTCTGCTTTTGCGGGACTTCAAACCCTTCATGTCGCCAAATGCGCTCGACCCGCTTGTGGTTGGCGTGACCCGCCCGCCTGAACCAGTGCGTATTGTCATGATATCGCCCATATTGCCGTGCCAGTTCGGTGATATCGGCGGTCAGAGAGCTTCGTCCTGACGACCGAGCGGGATCTTGCGCTGGGTCGACCGGTGCTGCCCAAGGGCCAGACCAAGCACGGCGTTCGGAGCTGCCGAGTTCCCGCCGGACATGGTCGATGCACTGACGACGACGCGAAGGACTCCGAAGGGCTGCGCGTTCGGGGCTACAAACCCTCCACTGGAGGGTTTGCTACACGCCCCTCATCCTTGCCGCCTCCGTAAGGAACAGCTTGTCGAGCGTCAGATACGACACCGCGCGCCTGAGCCGCGTATTCTCCTGCTCGAGTTCTTTCAGTCGCTTGAGCTGATCGCGGTTCATCCCGCCAAACTCACGTCGCCAACGGTAATAGGTCCGCTTCGGGTCACACCAATCTGACGCACGGCATCCGCCAGATTCGCGCCTTGGCCCTGGCACAGACCTCAACCTGACGCAGCTTCATGACAATAGCTTCCGGCTTCTCGCATTTGCCTGCCATCCAAGTCGTCCTCCATCATACGGGATAAACTATCCCAAAAGGTGGACCACTTCAGTGGGGAAAGACCAGGGTAGACGAACTCAATGACTCTGAGCCCTATTTCGGCCTTCACGTTTGACGTAATTCAATATCCACTGGCGAAATAGCTGAACGCGAGTGTCGTCCCATTTTCTTTCGGGAACGGTAACCCAATATCCGGTACCGGAAGAGCAGGCATCGCCGAATGGTGCTGCAAGGGTGCCTTCAGAGAGCTCATTATAGATGTAATGTTCAGGTATTACCGCAAAGCCGAGACCTTTTTGCGCAGCTGTTATCAGCATGTCGCTATTGGCGAAGCGATGCCCCTGAATGGTTCCAGTCATGTCTGTACCGCTCAGTCTGAGCCAATGAAGCCATAAGCTTGACCTTGATGCATTCTGAAGGGCGGGCATAGTGTCAAAGTCGAATATACGGGTATGTGCTATCGTCTTGAGCATATCTGGCGCGCAGACGACGATGAGTTGTTCAGGAAATAACTCGATCGCACGC
The DNA here is from genome assembly GCF_037949795.1 of Thioclava sp. GXIMD2076. NCBI lineage: Bacteria > Pseudomonadati > Pseudomonadota > Alphaproteobacteria > Rhodobacterales > Paracoccaceae > Thioclava > Thioclava sp. GXIMD2076. Next base: position 568,000 of record NZ_CP149933.1, on the reverse strand, counting down.
GTATTCCGCCACTGGCCGGCGCCGCGTAATATGCTGACATCGATCTTCGTTTCAGCAAAGTCCTCGGCGTCATTGATAATACGTAGTTCAACCTTGATATCGGGATGGTGTTGTAGGAATTCCGGCAATCTTGGCATGAGCCAGCGGGTCATCATCGTGGGCGTGGCGCCTATCTGCAACGCTTCTTGGGCGCGGCGTCCTCTGACGACATCGATGGATACTTCTTCGAGGTGATCTAGGATCTTCGGGATATCAGAATAGTACCTTGAGCCAAGTTCTGTAAGAACAAGGCGTGGTCCTGCCCGATTAAAGAGCGCGGAACCCAGATACTTTTCCAGATTGCCAATATTACGACTGATGGCGCTTTGGGTGACGCCCAGTTCGTCGGACGCCTTAGTGAAGCTAAGATTACGCGCAGCCGCTTCGAAGGCCTGCAAGTCGGCAAGGGATGGGATGAACCGTCTAACCATTTTCCATCATGAGTAAAGATCATACGAAAGCCAGAATTACGAAATTTAACTCCAGTAGAATTCGATGTAACTCGTATAGTGCAGGGTAAACAATAAGACTCTTGCTTAAAAAACAGACTATAACTTCTATGTGCTCCAGCTTTCGGTCATATCTTCATCTTTAGTGGCATTTTTTGCCCTCTATTTAATCATGATCAAAAGCCATGGGAATTGTCACCAACAGGACAAGGAACGACGAGATGATGAATCGACGGAGATTTGCGACCGTGCTTGGCGCAAGCGCGGCCGGTGCTCTGGTTGCCGGTAAGGGTGCGTTTGCTCAAGGGCAAAGTTCGCTCGAGCGAGTTAAGGCATCGGGCGTGCTGCGTATCGGCGGGATTGCCGACGGAGCGCCCTATTATCAAAAGGGCGTCACTGACGGAAAATGGCGCGGTTTCTATATCGATATCTGTCAAAAGCTTGCGGATGATCTGGGTCTAAAGCTCGATATCACCGAGACGACATGGGGCAATTCGGTATTGGAACTCCAAGCCAACAAACTTGACGTCTTCTTCGGCCTTAACCCGACCCCCGAGCGTCAGAAGGTGATCGATTTTTCGGGACCTGTTTTCAAGAACGCGTTTTCGCTGGTGACGAAAAAGGGTGTCGAGGGCAAAACCTGGAAAGACTTCGACAAGGCTGAACTGTCGATTGCAGTGGATGCAGGCTCCTCGCATGATGCGGCTGTTACCCGCCATCTGCCCGATGCAAACGTCGTTCGCTTGAAAACGCAATCCGATGCGACTGCCGCCGTCATGACCGGTCGTGCCGATGCCCAATGTCTGGTGCTTATTCTGGCACTGGCACTGGTGTCGAAAAATCCCTCGATCGGCACCTTGGTGATCCCTGATCCGGTCGATTCCACGACGTCGAATGCAGGTTACCGCCGCGAAGATGATACCTCGTGGCAGGACTTCGTGAATGCGTGGATCGAAGAACATCGCGAGAATGGCTTCGTCAAGGACGCGATCATCAAGAACATGGGTCTTGTTGGTGTCACCGAGAAAGACTTCCCGCCCGGCTTCAGCATCTAAGCATAATTGTTCTTCCCGTCGCATCTGGCGGGAAGAACACGGCCGCGTCGTGGTCAAACGCCTGTCTGTCAACGGGCTTTATCGGAGAATGACATGTATCAGTGGGATTTCAGCATTCTATGGACCTACCGCTGGCTCTTTCTGGAAGGTCTTGGCATTACCTGCGCCCTGACGGTTGCCGTGGTGGCCGGAGGCCTTCTGGTCGGATTGCTGGGTGCGGGCGGAATGCTGCTCAAAAACCGCTTTGTAAACGGTGTGTCTATCGCAGTGATCGAGCTGTTTCGCTGCACGCCCATCCTTGTGCAACTGATCTGGTGCTATTACGCATTGCCGATCCTGACGGGCTTGGAGCTGACCCCGATTACGGCCTCGATCCTTGCTTTGTCCTGCTATGGCGGTTCGTTCTATTCCGAAATTATCCGCGGCGGGGTGCTTTCGATCGATACGGGGCAGACGGAGGCAGGGCTTGCACTTGGCATGACGCCCGCCCGCACGATGCGGCGGATCATCCTGCCGCAGGCGATCCGGCGTATGGTGCCCGCGCTCATGAACCAGTCGATCCTGCAGTTCAAGAATACGTCTTTGGTATCTGTTCTGGCTGTGCCCGACCTTGTCTATCAGGGGCAGATCGCGGCGCATGACAGCTTCCGCCCGCTGGAAACCTATACAGCCGTGGCCGCCGGTTACTTCATGATCCTGCTGCCGCTGACCATCTATGTCCGCCACCGCGAGAAGAAATTCGGGAGTAATCGCTGATGACCGCGTATAGCCGTGTTGCCGCTTCGGGCGACGAGCCGATGATCGATGTCCGCGCCCTGCGCAAAAGCTTCGGGGATCTGGAGGTCTTGCGCAATATCAACTTTACCGTCGAGCCGGGGGGGGTGGTTGCGCTGATCGGGCCATCGGGTTCAGGAAAATCGACCCTGCTGCGCTGTATCAACCTGTTGGTGATCCCCGATGATGGTGCCATCCGCGTTGGCGAGACCGCGTTCAGCTTCGGCCAGGGCGCACGTGTTCCCCGTGCCAAAGCCCTTGCGGCGTTTCGGGCACGCACGGGCATGGTCTTCCAGAGCTTCAACCTGTTCGGTCACCTGACCGTGCTGGAGAATATCATCGAGGCCCCGATGCAGGTGCGCAAGATGTCGCGTGACCAAGCCGAAAAGCTGGCGATGGCCCAGCTTGAGAAGGTAGGGCTTGCAGATCGGGCCCGGCAGATGCCTAACACCCTGTCCGGTGGTCAAAAGCAGCGCGTCGCCATTGCCCGCGCCCTTGCGATGGAGCCGGAGGTGATGCTCTTTGACGAGGCAACATCGGCGCTAGATCCCGAACTGGTAGGTGAGGTTTTGGCCACCATGAAGGAACTGGCGCGTGAAGGTATGACGATGGTGATCGTCACCCACGAGATCGCCTTTGCACGGGAGGTGGCGGATCGCGTCGTCTTCATGCGTGACGGGGTTGTTGTCGAAGACGGGCCTGCGCGGCAGGTGATCGATACGCCGCGGGAAGAGGCGACCCGTAATTTCCTTTCGCATTTTCATGCAGAACAAAAGAAAGACTGACCGATGACGGTTCTGGAACAGATGATGGCGCCCGATACGCGCTCCGACGATACGATTGCGACGTTGAACCTTTATCTGATCGAAAGCCCGATCATGATGGCGCGCCAGCAGGGCGTGGGGGATGTGAAAGGCACTGTCAAACGTGTGCTGCTGCGTCTGGTCTCGAAGGACGGAATCGAAGGCTGGGGCGAGGCTGCGCCGTGGGAAGTGTTCACCGGCACATCCGAGGCGGCCTTCGCCGCAATAGACGTTTATCTGCGCGAGCTTGTGATCGGCTGGCCGCTGTCGAATATCCGTGGACTGATGGCTGCGATGGACCGTCGGATTATCGGTCATGGCGAGGCAAAGCTGGCCATCGAGATGGCGATGTTCGACATTCTCGGCAAGCGCTCGGGCCTGTCGGTGGCAGAGCTTCTCGGTGGACGGGTGCGGGATACGATCCCGCTATCCTTCTCGATTGCGGATCCAGATTTCGATGCGGATATGGAGCGCATGAAGAAGATGGTGCCCGAGGGAAACACGATCTTCAAGGTCAAGACCGGCGTGAAACCACATGCCGTCGATATGGCGCATCTTGAGGCGATGCGCTCGGAATTTGGGGACAGGATTGACCTGCGGCTTGACTATAATCAGGCGCTTGCGCCCTTTGGTGCCATGGCGACCCTGCGCGATGTCGCGCAATTCGCCCCGACGTTTATCGAGCAGCCCGTTCCAAGAGACGCCTTGGCGGCGATGGCCAGCTTCCGTGACAAGCTTGATGCGCCGATCCTTGCGGATGAAAGCTGTTTCGATGCGCACGATCTTCTCGAGGTCATACGCATGAAAGCCGCCGATGCGATTTCGGTCAAGCTGATGAAAGCGGGTGGCCTCTTGAAGGGGCAGGGGATCATGGCGATTGCCGATGCCCACCGACTGCCCGGCTATGGCGGCACTTTGTGGGAAGGCGGCATCGCTCTTGCGGCTGGGACGCAGTTTATCGCCGCGACGCCCGGCATGTCATTGGGGTGCGAATTCTACATGCCCCATCACGTTCTGACCGAGGATGTGCTGGAAGAGCGTATCCCCAATCAGGCAGGTGCGGTGGTCGTCCCCAAAGCTCCGGGGCTTGGGATCAAGGTGACCGACGCATCGGTTCACGCCAATGCGCGCGTGCTCGCGACGGCCTGACGCACGGAACATTGCATTTATACCGGGATCCGGTGGCCAGTGCCGCCGGATAACGACACCGGCTGCCTGAAGGCAGGCGCGTCATTCAAGAAGGATCGCTCGTGCGATGGAACATCAAAAGCATATCGTCGTCATCGGAGGTGGGATTATCGGAGCCTGCACTGCGCTTGAACTGGTCGAGCGCGGCCACCGCGTAACGATCCTCGAGCCGGATCAGCCTGGCGGTCCGCAAGCCGCAAGCTATGGCAACGGTGCCTTCATCTCGCCTGCATCCATCATTCCGATGTCGGTTCCGGGCCTGTGGCGCAAAGTGCCGGGGTATCTTTTCGACCGCAACGGCCCGTTGTCTATTGAACCGCTTTCCCTGCCGCGTCTGATGCCATGGCTGTGGCGCTTCCTGAATGCGGGTCGTACGCAGGCAAAGTTACGCTACACCGCCCGCGCGCTGAATGCTTTGCTGCAGAATGGTGTCGCGCGGCATCAGGCTCTCGCCCAGAAGATCGGTCATGCCGATCTGATCCGGCAGGACGGTCTGCTGTATGTCTTTCCCGACCGCGCAGCCTTCGAGGCCGAAACAACGACATGGTCCTTGCGCCGCGAATTGGGCGTGAACTGCCGCGAACTCGGGCATGCCGAGCTCAAAGAGCTGGAGCCGACCCTGTCCGACCATTACCGCTTTGGTGTTCTGGTCGCTGAGGGGGGGCAATGTACCGATCCGGGCCGGTATACGGCGTCGATAATCGCCTATGCACGCAAGCTGGGTGCAGACTATGTCACGCGTCGCGCAACCGGTATCGTGCAGGAAGGCGGACAGGTGACGGGAGTCCGTCACGAAGGTGGGGTCCTGGCCTGCGATATGGCCGTCGTGGCAGCGGGCATCCATTCCGCCGACATCGCGCGAAGCGTGGGCGACAAGGTCCCTCTCGAGGCCGAAAGGGGCTATCATATTGAGGTCGTCGATCCGAATGTGACCCCGTCCCGTCCGGTGATGCCGAGTGATGGCAAAATGGCTAACACAATGGTGGCGGGCCGGCTGCGTGCCTCTGGGCAGGTCGAGCTGTCATCGACGGAGGCGCCGCCCAATTGGCACCGTGCGGATGTGCTACTCGGGCATCTGAAGGCGACCTATCCCGACCTCAAGGTGACGGAAGGCGCATTGAGGCGCTGGCAGGGCAACCGCCCGTCGACGCCCGACGGTCTGCCGGTGATCGGTCCCTCGCGACGCTGTTCAGGGCTTTTTCATGCCTTCGGTCATGGCCATGTCGGGTTGAATACCGCACCAGCGACGGCCCGATTGCTGGGCGATCTCCTTGAAAACAAGCGGCCCGAAATAGACGCCGCTCCCTATTCCATCAGCCGCTTCGGCTAATACCCAAACCAAAAACAAACCTCCCAACAGGCTACGCGCGTCGTGGCCCGATCTCTCGCACCTTTCTGAATGGAGTTCTGCAATGACGGACCATAGCCCCATCACCGCTCTCATCCCGCCGATGGACCAGATCAAAATCTGTTTTGCCCATGGCGCCTATGACATGAAACCGATCTTTGCCCGTCAGGCGCCGGGGATCGAGACCGTTCAGGTCAGCACCTATGACGACCTGCTGAAAGTGATCCCCGACGTCGATGTTCTGGTGACCTCGATGATGTGGAAAAACGACATGCTTCCCCATGCCAAACGATTGAAATATCTGCAGTCTGTCAGCTCGGGCACCAATCAGTATGACAAGGCGGGTTTTGCCGCGCAGGGCATTCGTCTGGCCTCGGGGCAGGGCGTGAATATGAATGCAGTCTCCGAACATGCCATTGGCTTGATGCTGTCTTTGACCCGCCGCCTGGCCACAGCGCGCGACAACCAGCACAAGGCTTTCTGGCGCCCCGAGCAACGCGACCCGATGCTGCGGGAGGACGAGCTTCCGGGAAAAACCATGGTGATCGTCGGCACCGGCGGCATCGGTGACCGGATTGCCAAGATCGCAAAAGCTTTCGATATGAAGGTCATCGGCGTTCGTCGTGATCCGGCCAAGGGCCGTGGCCATGCCGATGAGGTCCATGCTTTCACCGACCTGAAGAGTGTTTTGCCACAGGCGGATGTGCTGGTGCTCAGCTGTCCGCTGACCGAAGAGACCGCCAATATCATTGATGCCGAGGCGCTAGCGCTTCTGAAATCCACGGCGCTTCTGATCAATGTGGCACGGGGCGGCTGTGTCGATGAGGCGGCGCTGACCAAAGCACTTGCCGAGGGCAAGATCGCTGGGGCGGGGCTGGATGTTTTTGCCGCAGAGCCGCTGGCCGCCGAGAGCGCGCTCTGGAAGATGGAAAACGTTGTGGTCACGCCGCATACCGCAGGCGAAACCCGCCGCTACGAGCTGAATGTGCTGTCGCTTCTTGAACAGAACCTTGAACGGCTCTGGGATGGTCGCAGCGACCTGGTCAACCAGATCGTCTGAGGATTGCTCGATGCTTGATACAGAACCCACCTTCCGCCCCGCCAAACGGCTGGCCGCGCAGAAAGTCTCGGAAATTCTTCAGATCGGCGCAAGGGCTACCGAGCTGAAGGCCCAAGGCCATCCGGTCATCGTGCTGGGCGCGGGCGAGCCCGATTTCGCCACGCCCGACAACGTCATTGAGGCCGCCCATCGCGCGGCCCTTGCCGGCCAGACGGTCTACACCCCCCTTGCCGGCACCCCCGCCCTGCGTGCAGCCATCGCGCAAAAGTTCAAACGCGAGAACGGGCTCGATTACAGCCCCGCCGAGGTGATCGCCACCGCAGGCGCCAAGCAGGTAATCTTCAACGCCTTCATGGCAACCCTCGATGCGGGCGACGAGGTGGTGATCCCCACGCCCTATTGGACCACCTATTCCGCGATGGTCGATATCTGCGGCGGCGTGCCGGTGACGGTGCAATGCTCGGGCGAGACTGGCTTCAAGCTGACGCCCGAACAGCTGGAGGCGGCAATCACGCCCAAAACCCGCTGGCTGATGCTGAACTCGCCCTCCAATCCGACAGGCGCCGCCTATAGCGTGGACGAGACGCTGAAGCTCTTGGAAGTGCTCGAACGTCATCCGCATGTCTGGCTGCTCTCGGACGAGATCTACGAGCATATTGTCTATGATGATTTCGCCTTTGTCAGCCCCGCCGCCCTGTCACCCGCGATCAAGGCGCGCACGCTGATCGTGAATGGCGTGTCCAAAGCTTATGCGATGACCGGCTGGCGGTTGGGCTATGGCGCAGGCCCCGAGGCGCTGATCCGTGCAATGACCGTGGTGCAGAGCCAGTCTACCTCGAACCCATGCTCTATCGCACAGGCGGCGGCGCTCGAGGCACTGACCGGCCCGCAAGACCTTTTAGCCGAACGCTGCGCAAGCTTCCGCGCCCGCCGCGATCTGGTGGTTGATGCGATCAATGCGATCGAGGGGCTTTACTGCCGCAAACCCGAAGGCGCCTTCTACGCCTTTGCCAGCTGTGAAGGGCTGCTTGGCTCTACCACGCCCGAAGGCAAAACGCTGGAAAGCGACCGCGATTTTTGTGCGTGGCTTCTGGAAGCCGCCCATGTCGCCATGGTGCCCGGTGCGGCCTTCGGCCTGTCACCCTACTTCCGGATCTCCTATGCGACCTCCGAGGCCGAGCTGACCGAGGCCATGGCCCGCATCACCAAAGCCTGTGCGGGGCTGGTCCGGCCATGAGTATCGCGCGCCCTGCAACCCTCGGGCTTGGGGTCTGGCTGCAACTGGGGCTTCTGGGCACGCTAATTGCGGGTGCGGTCTTGGGGTTGTCGCAGCTCAAGGCGCTTTCGGGGGCCTTGGCCGTGCTGTGGATTGCCACCCAATGGGGGCGGCTTCTGCCTCTGGCGCGGGTCTTTGCAGGGCTTGCCGGTGCGGCTTTGCTGTGCGTAAGCCTGCTTACCCCAGAACGGGCACCTGCGCTTTACACGGCGGTGATCCAAGGCACGGGCTTCGCCGCGCTGATGATGGTGCTGGGGCTTTTGCGCCAGCCTGTCAAACGTGCCGCGATCACGCAGGCCGCCGCGCGGACGCTGCTTTCGGTGCCGCCCAAGCGCCGCTATGGAGCGCTTCTGGTGGGCGCGCAATTCATGGCGCTGATGTTCAACGTCGGCATTATCGCGATGATCGGCGATCTGACGCGCCGGTCCGAGAAGGACGCGGACGGGGCTGCGGCTATGGTGATTGCCGCCATGCGCGGCGCGGCGCTGGTGTCGATTTGGTCGCCCATGTCCTTGGGTTTTGCCATTGTCACCGCAGGGGTGGCGAATGTCCCTGCGCTGCCCCTTGTCGGTCTGGCCTTCTGTTTTACGGTCGCTGTGATGGCAGTGACCACACGCTTCCCGCTTCTGCCCGCAGCCGCGCGCTTGGGCGGCGCTTCCACCGACACCCGAGACCCGCGAGCCATAGCCGCTGTTCTGGCTATTGCCGCAGCGCTTCTGGGGGCCTCTATCGCGCTGCACCATACCAGCGGCCTCAGTTTCACGCTTTGCGCGGTGATCGTGCTGCCCTGTTTCGCATTTCTCTGGCTTGCGCTCGAGACGGAGGCGGGACCGCAGCGCTTTACCCAGGCCCTGGGTGCCCTTGGCGATCTGCGCAATGAGGGCGCGCTGTTTCTTTCGGCCAATGTCATCGGAGCGGCACTGTCGCTGGCGATCCAGTCGAGCCCGCTTTGGGCCGTTCTGTCCGGCGCCGGTTTTGCCAGCCTGCCCACGCTGCTGATCCTGCTGGTGCTGATCCCGCTGGCTGCCGCCCTCTATCTGCCCAATTCGATCATGGTGGTGCTGGCGGCACAAATCTTCGGTGCATCGGCGCTCGGTCAGGCGCATCCGCTTGCGCTTGGTCTGACACTGTGTATCGGTTGGGCACTGGCGATCTGCGTCAACCCGATCAGCGCGATGAACCTGATCGTCGCGCGGTTCTGCAATGTCTCGGCCGCGCATGTGGCCCATCGCTGGAACCTGCGGTTTGTGCTGGTTTGTGGCGCGATGGGGGCTTGCCTGATCGCCCTTGTCTATTCCCTTGGCGGCTAAAACCCGAACGGAGATCTTCATGAAAACCCTCAGTGCTTTCGGACCCGATTTCCCCTTTGCCTATGACAGCTGGATCAGCCATCCCGCAGGGCTGGGCAGCCTGCCCGAGGCAAGCCTTGGCGCGGAAGTCGCCGTGATCGGCGCAGGCGCTGCGGGGATCATTGCAGCCTATGAGCTGATGAAACTGGGCCTGAAACCGGTGATCTATGAGTCCGCGCAATTCGGCGGGCGGCTCCGCTCGCAGGTCTTCGAGGGCAGCGATGGTGTGGTGGCCGAACTGGGCGGGATGCGCTTTCCGGTCTCCTCGCGCGCTTTCTACCATTATCTGGACCTCATGGGGTGCGAAACCGCCCCCTTCCCGAACCCGCTGACCGATGCTGCCGGTTCGACCGTGATCGATCTTGAAGGCGAGACGCATTTTGCGCGCTCCCTCGACGATCTACCACAGATCTACCGCGAGATCGCGCAGGCCTATACCAAGGCGCTGGAAGACCAGTCGGATTTCAAGGCCCTGCAAGAGGCCGTGCGACAGCGCGATACCGCCGCGATCAAGGCGCTCTGGGATCCGCTGGTTGCGCAATGGGACGAGCGCACCTTCTATGATTTCGTCACCCATTCCGAAGCCTTCCGTGCGCTTGATTTCCGCCATCGCGAGATGTTCGGTCAGGTGGGTTTCGGCACTGGTGGCTGGGATAGCGATTTCCCCAATTCGATGCTGGAGATCTTGCGGGTGAACCTTCTGGCGCTCGATGACCACCAGCGTTATGTGGTGGGTGGGGTCGAGCAGCTATTGCACAGGCTCTGGCGGGCCACGCCTGAATGCGCGCATTGGCCGGAGGGCACCTCGCTATCCTCGCTTAATGGCGGCGCGACCCGCTCGCGCGTGACCGCGCTGTCGCGGGCGGGCAAGGACATCCTGCTGCGAGATCAATGGGGCAACGAGACGCTTTATGCTGCGGTGCTCAGCACTTGCCAGACCCATCTTCTGACCACCGCGATCGAGGTCGAGGAGAGCCTCTTTGACCAGAAGCTATGGATGGCGCTCGACCGCACCCGCTATATGCAGGCGGCCAAGACCTTCGTGATGGTGGACCGTCCCTTCTGGAACGATACAGATGCGACGGGCAGGCCCGTCATGTCGATGACCCTGACCGACCGTCATACCCGTGGCACCTATTTCTTCGATAACGGGCCGGATAAGCCCGCCGTAATCTGCCTGAGCTATTCGTGGATGACCGACGCGCTGAAGGTGCTGCCGCTTCCGGCCGAAAAACGGGTGGATCTGGCGCTGAAGGCGTTGGCCAAGATCTATCCCGATGTCGATATCGCCTCCCATATCCGCGGCGCGCCGATCTGCGTCAGCTGGGAGGCGGACGAGAACTTCCTCGGCGCTTTCAAGGGCGCTTTGCCCGGTCATTACCGCTATAACCACCGCATCTATGGCCATTTCATGCAGGAGCATATGCCCGAAGCCCAACGCGGGCTGTTTCTGGCCGGCGACGGTGTCAGCTGGACGCCCGCATGGGTTGAAGGTGCTGTCCAGACCGCGCTGAATGCGGTCTGGGGCATCATGACGCATATGGGAGGTCAAACCCTTGTCACCAACCTCGGGCCGGGAGACCTTTATCCCCAACTTGGTCCTGCCAAGCTACCCGACGCGCCATGAGGAGACAATTTGCGAAGATTGCTATTTTTTCAGGGATCGCCTTGGAAAAACGGCTATGAACAGAGCTTCAACGCCAGGCTTCACGACGAACTGCTGGATGGGGAGGTGTTCTGTTCGGTTCAAGAGAGACCCAGATCCTAATCGAACGCTGGCGCCAGCATTACAACACGCTGCGCCCGCAGAGTTCCCAAGGCGATCGCCCACCAGCGCCCGAAAGCGTTGTGCCCATAGATCAAAGGCCCACGATGCACTAACTTTCAAACCGGACCGCCCAAGTGGCGCAGACCATTCTGCGCCTCTCGTGCAGCTGGTCCTGAAACAAGGGGCCGGTAGGCTTCGAACTCACTGCCCCCGGCCTCTTCCCTTTCAAGGATTCGACCGACCGTGGCGTTCATCATGACTCGGCGGTGGTGATTGAAAATGCGGTGGATGATCCGTGTGTCGCTGCCGTCGCTGTCAATCACGCGCTGCTTCAGCCCGGGATGCAGAACGGATTCCCTCGCCGCCATCATGCGCGTTCCGACAAGCCTCCCCGCTGCGCCGAGTGCGAGGGCGGTAAGTATTTGGCTTCCATGCCCTATGCCGCCGCCCATGATCACGGCAACCGGAAGAGCGCGGAGTGCCGCGGCCGTTTGGACAAACCTTCCCATAAGCTCGGTGCCCGGATGGCCGGCGGCCTCGGCGCCGATCAGAATGACGGCGTCCGCCCCGATGCGCGCGGCCGAGAGCGCATGGCGTGTGGTGGGCACCTTATGTAAGACCTTAACTCCCGCAGGTTTCAGGAGCTCCAGCAATTCGGCAGGTCTGCCGCCACCAGTTCGGCGCGGCCCAGTCCCATCATGCCGCCCATAAGGATAGGGTAGGTCAGGGACAGTTCCTGCGTGAGCCAGCTCCGGTAGTGCATTGCGATCTCTCCGGTCAGGGTGCGCGCCTTAGAGGCGGTAATCCGTGCCCCTGCCTTCGATCGAGCGCAGATGGGCGTCCCATTCAAGGGGCAGATCACCGTCCTCCTCCAGCATCTGCACGGTCTGCTGATAGACGCGATCGGCCATCGCATCATCGATGAGGCGCAACGGGCGCCCCGACGAGGTGGCCGCGATCTGGATCTCGCAGGCGCGCTCGAGATAGAACATGTTGGAGAACATCTCGGCGGCCGAGCGCCCCGTAGCGATCAGCCCGTGATTGCGCAGCACCAGAACCGGATGGGTGCCGAAATCCTGCACGATCCGCTCACGTTCCGCCAGATCCAGCGCAATGCCCTCGAAATCATGATAGGCGATACGGTTGTGGAATTGCAGCGAGATCTGGTTGAGCGGCATCAGCCCCTCTTCCATGCAGGACACCGCGACGCCTGCGCGGGTATGGGTATGCATGATCCATGCGGCATCATGGCGGTTCATATGCACCGCCGAATGGATGGTGAACCCCGCCGGATTGACCCGGTGCGGGCTGCCATCGACCTTGTTGCCCTCGGTGTCGATCTTCACCAGCGAGGAGGCGGTGATCTCTTCCCAGAGCCAGCCATAGGGGTTGATCAGGAAATGCCCCTCCTCGCCCGGCACACGGGCGGTGATATGGGTATAGATATGGTCAGTCAGCCGGTGCTTGGCGGCCAGCCGGTAACAGGCGGCCAGATCCTCGCGGGTCTTTTTCTCTTCGGGGGACATGGAGCCTGTCCTTACTCTTATGGGCATTGGTAGGGTGGCCAGTTTTAGGCCCCTATGGCCGATCTGCAAGTGTGGTGGTTGCCTCGATGTCGCGGTATCAGTCGATACCCCCGCCGGTATTGTCCGCTGTCCCGTTATCCCCGAACCTGTGGCCCAAGCACTTTCGAGGAGGGGATATGATAGAGACTCTGCAAGATATGGCGCGGCGGCACAACGCCAGCCCCCATCTGATGCGCTTGGGCGCACTGTTTTCGGAAACCGTCCTGCTAGAGGTGGAAGGTGAGGAGTTCTACCTGAGCTTCGAGAAGGGCTCTTTGGTCAAGATCCAGCCGGGGCCCTCGAAGAAAATCCCCTATCGCTTCGCGTTCAGCACCGATCGCGCGGCGCTGGATGAATTCTGGAAGGCCCGCCCTGCGCCCGGATTCCACGATATTTTCGGTCTGGTGAAGATCGGTCGTGGCCGGATCACCGGCGATATTCTGGCGCTGGTAAAGAATCTGCGGTTCTTCAAGGAATTCATGGCGCTACCGCGCCCCACCGAGGGAATAAAGCTATGAGCATCGAAGCCATCACTGGCCGTTATGTGACGGTCACACTCTCGGACGGGACTAACCGCCGGATCTATTTCGAAGAGGCAGGGAAGGGGGTGCCCGTGCTCTGTCTACACACGGCGGGCGCGGACACCCGCCAATGGCACCATATCATGAATGATGCCGAGATCACACGCGATCACCGCATTATCGCGTTTGACATGCCGTGGCATGGTAAATCGCTGCCGCCCGAAGGCTTCCAGACCGAGGAATATCTTCTTACGACGGAAGCCTATATCGAGACCATTCTCAAGGTCGTCGAAGCCTTGGGGCTGGAGCGGCCCGTGTTGGCGGGCACCTCGATGGGCGGGCGGATCGCTTTACAGCTGGCGGCGCTCCATGCCGATACCTTCGCGGGCTTCATCGCCATTGAAGCCTCGGATTTCCAGCCGGCATGGTATGATATCGACTGGTTCCACCGCCCCGATGCGCATGGTGGCGAGATGGGAGCTGCGCTGGTCTCGACCAATATCAGCCCCTTCGCACCGCTCAACGAGCGCTGGAATACGCTCTGGATGTTCCAGCAATCGGGGCCGGGCGTGTTCCGTGGCGATCTGAGCTTCTACACCAGGGATGACAGTCTGATCGGGCGGTTGAAGGATATCGATACCGAGAGGACACCGGTGCATATCATTGTCGGTGCCTATGATCTGACCTGCACCCCCGAAGATGCCAAGCGCACCGCCGCTGCTATCAAGGGTGCGACGCTTGCCGTCATGCCCGAGGTCGGCCATTTTCCGATGTCCGAACATCCCGATGGCTTCCGTCCGTTCTTTGTCGAGGGTCTGGCCAAAATGCGCCAGCCGGTGCCTGCGCAATAAGGAGAGGCTTGATGGTAACGATCGACAAGATCACCACCCGCATTCTGGATATTCCGACCATCCGCGGCCATGTGCTGTCGGTCACGACCATGCTCTCGCAGGCGCTTGTGCTGGTCGAGATGCGGTTCTCCGACGGGTCTGTGGGCATTGGCGAGGGGACGACGATCGGCGGGTTGAACTATTGCGCCGAAAGCCCCGAAAGCATCCGCTCGGCCATCGATACCTATCTGGCACCCGCGCTGATCGGGCTCGATGCCGACAACCTGAATGCGGCGCGGGTCCTGATGGAAAAGGTTGCCAAGGGAAACCCGATCGCCCATTGCGCGCTGGAGATGGCGCTGTGGGACGGGTTCGCGCGCAGGCGTGATATGGCGGTGCACGAGATGCTGGGTGGTGCGCAGCACAAGGCGCTTCCCTGCGCGTGGACGCTTGCTTCGGGCAATAGCGAGATGGATATCGCCGAGGCCGAGGAAATGCTGGCAACCCGCCGCCACCGGATCTTCAAACTGAAGATCGGCAAGCGCGACGTGGCAGGGGACGTGGCCCATGTCGCGGCCATTGCCAGAGCGGTGGGCGACCGTGGCGAGGTGCGTGTCGATGTCAATCAGGCATGGAGCCTGCAAGACGCCCGCTATGGCTGCCGTGCCCTGCAGGAGGCTGGTGTGACACTTATCGAACAACCGCTGCGGATGACGGATGTAGAGGGAATGGCAAAGCTGACCGAGGGCTTCGAGGTGGCGATCATGGCCGACGAGGTGCTGCAAGGGCCGCTTGATGCCATGCGTGTCGCGCGGGCAGGGGCGGCCGATGTCTTCGCGATCAAGATCGGACAATCGGGCGGGCTGTTGCGCGCCTCCGAGGTGATGTCCATCGCGCAGGCTGCCGGCATCGCGCTTTACGGGGGCACCATGCTCGAAGCGGGGGTCTCGACCGCCGCGGCCATGCAGCTCTTCTCGACCGTCGAGCAGATGCGCTGGGGGACGGAACTGTTCGGGCCGCTTCTGCTGACCGACGAGATCCTGCAGACGCCGATCGAGTATAAGGATTTCATGATCCATCTGCCGCAGGGCAAGGGGCTCGGTGTCGATCTCGACCCCGAGCAGGTCGCGAAATATGACCGTGACAATGGTCGGACCGCTTTGCGCGTCTCTGGCTGAGTCCCATTCCTCATGGTTATGGAGGCCCCACGCTTTTCCAGCGCGGGGCCTTTGCCGTTAGATAGACCGTTTGTCTCACTTAACTGTGAATTCCAGTCATATATTGGCAAGCCTGTTCCCTCTGCATATTGGACAAGCTCTTAAAACTTTATAATCAAATCAATCCTTCGCTTGCAGGATGCTCCAAATGTCTCTCGGCTAGGCTGAAGTAAGTATAACTTGTGGGTTATGATCTCGGGGGCATTCGGTATTTGTATGCCCGAGATGTGCCAAATATAGCTGGGTTGCCCGACAGAGGAACGGGCTCTTTCGGGACGGGAAGAACGTGGCGCTGGAGGGCGCTTACAGATGGAGGAGGGTGCGCCGCGACGCGGCGGATCATTGGGAGGAGCAGGGCTGTAGGCGGGGAAACCCGCCGCGAGAGCTTCTCCCGCCGGATAACCGGCGAAGGAGGTATTATGCCCAAGGCAATTCATATTCAGGTGCTCAACGGGCCCAATCTCAATCTGTTGGGCATGCGCCAGCCGGAATATTACGGCCATGACACACTTGCCGATATCGAGGCGAATTGCACCGCATTGGCGCAGACCGCTGGCGCGCGGATCGGGTTCTTGCAGTCGAATTATGAAGGCGCGCTGATCGATGCGATCCATGAGGCGCGCGGGGTATCGGAGGCCATTGTCATCAATCCCGGCGCCTATAGCCACAGCTCGGTGGGCATTCTCGACGCCCTCAATGCCTTCGAGGGTCTGGTCCTAGAATGTCATATATCGAATATCCACCAGCGCGAGAGCTTCCGCCATCATTCCTTCATCAGCCAGCGTGCCGATGGCGTAATTGCGGGCTTCGGCATTCAGGGCTACGAGCTATGCGTCCTGCGTGCGATGGCGGTGCTGGGGGCCAGGGTTGATGCCTGAGGCCGGATTGATCGACTGCCATCTGCACATTCTTGACCCCGCGCGTTTTCCCTATCATCCGCAGGCGCCCTATCATCCCGAAGGTGCCGAGGTCGGCACGCTTGCGCAATTGCGCGCGGTCTTTGCGGCCCATGGTGTCGAACGCGCGCTTCTGGTGCAGCCTACTTCGGGCTATTTCACCGATAATAGCGCGCTGCTGGAGGCGATCGCGCAATCGGGCGGGCTCTGGCGCGGAATTGCGATGGTATCGCCCGATATGTCGAGCGAGGATCTCGCCGTGCTTAAGGCGCAAGGCGTGGCGGGCGTGGCCTGCATGATGGCGATGGGGCCGGTGGATGTGCCCGCATGGTGCGCCATGGCCAGCCGTCTGGCCGATCTCGATATGGTGCTCGATATCCAGTTTGCGGGCGAGGGTATTTTCGATGCGCTGCCGATCATCGCGGCAAGCCCCGCGCAGGTGGTGATCGATCATTGCGGTCGCCCCGATCTGGATGCGGGGCTCGATGCGCCAGCGTTCAGGGCCCTTCTGGGGTTGGCCGCGCGCGAACGGACTGCCATCAAGATCTCGGGCCAACATAAGTTTGCGCCGTTTCCATGGCCGTTTGAAGCTGCTGATCCGTTCATCGGGGCACTGATCGCGGCCTTCGGGCCGGAGCGCTGCGTCTGGGGGTCGGACTGGCCGTTCCTGCGGGTGCCGGAGCGGGTGGATTACGGCCCCCTGCGGCCCTTGGTGGAACGCTATTTCCCCGATGAAACGGCGCGTCGCCAGGTGCTGCGCGACACTGCATTACAGCTTTTCTGGGGTAATTCGCAGCTTTGACCGCGAACCGCTGCCGTCACTTGCGTCGGAGGCGGTTGTGACGGGTGGCCGATAGGAATATGCGCGGAGCTGACCGACCCGCCCGGCACTGTGCAGGCACATCCGCCACAGGTCCAAGGAGGAGAGAATGGATACAACAACCAATATAGAGGTAGAGGCGCCCGCGCCCGCATCCGCCAATTCCCGAAAATCCGCAGTCGCGGCATGGATCGGATCAGCGCTCGAATATTATGACTTCTTCATTTATGGCAGTGCGGCGGCACTGGTGTTCAACCATATCATCTTTGCGTCCGATGATCCCGCGCTGGCCACGATCCTGTCGCTGGCAACATTCGCCATCGCCTATATCGCTCGCCCGCTCGGGTCGTTCATGATGGGCTATATCGGCGATGTCTTCGGGCGTAAGACGGTCATGCTGCTGACGCTCATGGGGATGGGGGTCTGCACGTTCCTTATCGGGCTGCTGCCGACCTATGAACAGGTGGGTGGCTGGGCGCCGGTCGCTCTGGTCTTCCTGCGCCTGTGTCAGGGGCTTGCGGTCGCGGGCGAAGGGGCAGGGGCGAGCTCCATGACGCTCGAGCATGCGCCGCATGGACGCCGTGCCTTCTTCTCCAGTTCGACAATGGCGGGGACGCAGGCGGGTCAGGTGCTCGCGGTGGCAGTGTTCCTGCCGATCTCGGCGCTGCCCGAAGAGGCGCTGTTCAGCTGGGGCTGGCGGGTGCCGTTCCTGCTGAGCGTCGTCGTGATGGCCATCGCATGGTGGATCCGTCGC
This sequence comes from Thioclava sp. GXIMD2076, assembly GCF_037949795.1. Classification (NCBI taxonomy): domain Bacteria; kingdom Pseudomonadati; phylum Pseudomonadota; class Alphaproteobacteria; order Rhodobacterales; family Paracoccaceae; genus Thioclava; species Thioclava sp. GXIMD2076. Next base: position 550,288 of record NZ_CP149933.1, on the reverse strand, counting down.
GCCGTGCCCGAGCCGGAAGTGTTCGAGGACCGGCAGACCGGGAGCGGAAAGACGGAAAACCCGCTGCGGGTGCTGATCCGTCTGGGCTATCTGCCGGATGTGCTCAAGGTGCTCTTCGCCGCTTTCGCCTCGATCACCTCCACCCTTTCGGCCATCTATGGCCTCAATTTCGCGGTGCAGACCATGGGGGTCGAGCGTTCGACGATGCTCTGGGTGATCGTGCTGGCCAATATTGTTGCCATCGTCGCGATCCCGCTCTGGGCGCGTCTGGCCGACCGTATCGGACGG
>NZ_CP149933.1:300000-545000 GCF_037949795.1 Thioclava sp. GXIMD2076 | reverse complement strand
TGAAGTGCGTGGTAGCGGAGCGTTCTGTGATATAGAACGCTGCCTCCTTATCTCCTTCGGGAGTATTGGAGGCAATGTTCTGACTGTGAAGCCGGGCTGTAAGGCATCCGGTGGAGTGATCAGAAGTGAGAATGTTGACATGAGTAGCGACAAACAGGGTGAGAGACCCTGTCGCCGAAAGTCCAAGGGTTCCTGCTTAAAGCTAATCTGAGCAGGGTAAGCCGGCCCCTAAGGCGAGGCCGAAAGGCGTAGTCGATGGGAACCAGGTTAATATTCCTGGGCCGTGAGATGGTGACGGATCTGAACCGTTGTTCGACCTTATCGGATTGGTCGGGCAGCCTACAGGTCCCTGGAAATAGCCTCTCTATAAGACCGTACCCGAAACCGACACAGGTGGACTGGTAGAGAATACCAAGGCGCTTGAGAGAACCACGTTTAAGGAACTCGGCAAAATGCCTCCGTAAGTTCGCGAGAAGGAGGCCCCATCTGTAGGCAACTATAGGTGGGGGGCACAAACTAGGGGGTGGCGACTGTTTACTTAAAACACAGGGCTGTGCGAAGCCGTAAGGCGACGTATACAGTCTGACGCCTGCCCGGTGCCGGAAGGTTAAAAGGAGGGGTGCAAGCTCTGAATTGAAGCCCCGGTAAACGGCGGCCGTAACTATAACGGTCCTAAGGTAGCGAAATTCCTTGTCGGGTAAGTTCCGACCTGCACGAATGGCGTAACGATCTCCCCGCTGTCTCAAACGTGGACTCAGCGAAATTGAACTGTGTGTCAAGATGCACACTACCCGCGGTTAGACGGAAAGACCCCATGAACCTTTACTACAGCTTCACACTGGCATCAGGATTGTGATGTGCAGGATAGGTGGTAGCCTTTGAAGCCGGAACGCTAGTTCCGGTGGAGGCATCCTTGAGATACCACCCTTCGCACTCTTGATGTCTAACCGCGGTCCGTTATCCGGATCCGGGACCCTGTGTGGCGGGTAGTTTGACTGGGGCGGTCGCCTCCCAAAGAGTAACGGAGGCGCGCGAAGGTGGGCTCAGACCGGTCGGAAATCGGTCGTTGAGTGCAATGGCAAAAGCCTGCCTGACTGCGAGACTGACAAGTCGAGCAGAGACGAAAGTCGGCCATAGTGATCCGGTGGTCCCAAGTGGGAGGGCCATCGCTCAACGGATAAAAGGTACTCTGGGGATAACAGGCTGATGGTGCCCAAGAGTCCATATCGACGGCACCGTTTGGCACCTCGATGTCGGCTCATCTCATCCTGGGGCTGGAGCAGGTCCCAAGGGTACGGCTGTTCGCCGTTTAAAGAGGTACGTGAGCTGGGTTTAGAACGTCGTGAGACAGTTCGGTCCCTATCTGCCGTGGGTGTAGGATACTTGAGAAGAGTTGCCCCTAGTACGAGAGGACCGGGGTGAACGGACCACTGGTGGACCAGTTATCGTGCCAACGGTAGTGCTGGGTAGCTATGTCCGGACAGGATAACCGCTGAAAGCATCTAAGCGGGAAGCCCCCTTCAAAACTAGGTATCCCTTGAGGGCCGTGGAAGACCACCACGTCGATAGGCTGGAGATGTAAGTGCAGTAATGCATTCAGTTGACCAGTACTAATTGCCCGATTGGCTTGATTTGATCCAGTAGTAGACAGACACTCCTACAGATCAAAATCATGCATACGAACACAACTTGACTTGGACGCTCTTTATTCGGTTTGGTGGTCATAGCGCTGGCTATACACCCGGTCCCATTCCGAACCCGGCCGTTAAGGGCCAACACGCCAATGGTACTGCGTCTCAAGACGTGGGAGAGTAGGTCACCGCCAAACCTAATAAAGAGCGTCAATCATCTCTATAACGATACCCCCCCAATCAGACACATCCTTACGCGGGATGGAGCAGCCCGGTAGCTCGTCAGGCTCATAACCTGAAGGTCGTAGGTTCAAATCCTACTCCCGCAACCACTGAAATCTTACCAATTAGCCGCAAAGCCTCCTTAGGGAGGCTTTTTTGCTGTCTATCAACACCTTCCTCGAATGGGGCGGGCCTTCGTCTTCACCGAAACGGTGATGGGGACATGGGGGGCGTCTGCCGTTCACGACGGGCAGGTGGGCGTGCCGCATATGGGGGCCGGGGGCCAATCAGGCCAATGTCCCGATCGAGATGATCGAAGCTACCTATCCCTTGCGCATCCGCCGATACGGTATTGTGCCGGATACCGGTGGGGCGGGGCGCCATCGGGGTGGAAATTCCTTTATTCGCGAATATGAATATCTTGGCGAAACTGAGGGGCTTATGTCGCTACGCTCGGATAAACGCGATTACCGGCCACACGGGCTTTATGGCAGGCAAAAGGGCACTGGTCCGGTCAGCCATCTGATCCAAGGGGAAGAAATGATCGAGCTACCCGTGTTGGTAACCGAGCCCTACCCATTGAAGAAAGGAGATATTTTCCGTCATATCTCACCATCCGGCGGCGGGTTCGGCGCTCCTTCGGAGCGGTCGGCCAATGATATCCGGCACGATCTGGAGGCAGGGCTGATCTCGGCGGATACAGCAATGCGCGATTATGGATATACTGCGTAGGTGCTGGTGGGAGGATCGTGCATCAACGGAAGGAATAGCTGATCCCGGACCGAGCTTGGTCTTGCCCTCCTGAACTAGTCCTCCATCATTCGGGATAAACTATCCCAAAACCTAGACCGCTTCAGGGCGGCAAGGCCAGAGGCGTATCCATCTCCGTTCAGGTGGCGGACATATAGATTGCGAGCTGGCGGTCGAATGCCTCTAAATCGCGGCCCAGAAGCGTGCCGCGCGGGCGAATGATAGAGAAGCCGAAGCTGGTTCGTGCCTCGAATGGTCGTGTCACCCCGCCTGCAGCCGCGTGCAGCCGTCCGGTGCAGGGGTCGGCCACCGAGACCCCCAGACCGCGCAGCACCAACTGCGAGGCCAGTGTCGCCAGATGTGAGCGCACCACCACTTCGGGCGGAGTATTCATCTGGCTGAAGGCGCGCTCCATCATCACGCCGGTGGCGGTCGTGTCGTGATATCCGATCACCGCGTGGCCAACAAAATCCTCGAACCGGATTACGTCGCAGGCGGCGAGGGGGTGGCCTGCAGGCATCAGGCAGACATAGGGCAGGTGAACATTACGGATCAGATCGATGTCGTGGGCATGGCGGGTAGGGGCGGTAAATCCAAGCTGACACTGGCGGCTGGCGACCTGCCTGATGACATTGTGGGTCTGCATCGAGTTCAATGTCACGCGGAAATCGGGCTGATGGGGCAGGAGATCGGCCAACGTATCGGCAAGGATCGAATGCGCCAGTGCCGGCATCGCGGCAATCGAGACGGTCGAGCGCCGCCCCAGCCGAATATCGCGCGCGCTTTTCTCGATTGCGGTAAGTCCCACGAAAGAGCGGTTTACCTCGATCGCCAGCTCATGGGCTTCGGGCGTGGGCACGATTTTGCCACCGAAGCGGGTGAAGAGCCGCAGGCCCGTGCGCTCCTCAAGATCGCGGATCAACCGGCTAACGGCGGGTTGCGAGACATTCATGATTTCGGCCGCTCCCGAGACGGAGCCGCATTCGAGGACAATTTGGAAGGCTTCGAGGGCACGTTGGGAGAGGTAGGCCATAATTGGCCTTGCTCCGCTGAAGAGGTGGGTTCGGATGTTGGCGTGCTCTCGCAGGGGCTTCGCGCGTTACGCGCGGCGTTCTGAAAATCACTCTCCCCGGCCTCCCGTCCGGACGACGCTGTCCGGACGGGGCTTTCCGTGTCAGGCGGGAAGGGGGCTTTGGTGTGGACCAGCTCTGCCGCACGCAGATCGGCCCAGAAGGCTGCGGGGATGGTCTCGCGCAGGGCGGCTGTATCTTCGGCAATCCGCGAGGGGCGGCTTGCGCCGGGAATGACGGCGCTGACCGCCGGATTGGCCAGCGAGAATTGTAAGCCTGCCGCCTTCATCGACACGCCATGTGCCTCGGCAATGGCCCGTATCGCATCAATCCGCGCCTGCATCGGGGGCGTGATGGGGGCATATTCGAAATTGGGTCCGCCAACCAGCGCGCCCGAACTGTAAGGCCCGCCAACCACGATCCCCAACCCCTGAGCACTCACTTCCGGCATCAGCCGTTCAAGCGCGCGACTATGGTCCAGTAGGGTATAGCGTCCCGCCAAGAGCGAGCCGTCGGGGCGCGGTCCGTCGAGCGAGAGCAGCAACTCCACCGCTTCGACGCGGTTCACGCCAAGACCCCAAGCCTTGATCACCCCTTCATCTCGCAATCGATCCAGCGTCACGAAGGCGCCTTTGCGGGCCTGATCGAACACGCTGATCCAGTCGTCGCCCCAGAAATCTTGCGCCACATCATGCACCCAGACGATGTCGAGCCGGTCGGTCTGCAGTCGTGCGAGGCTGTCTTCGATCGAGCGCATCGTGGCATCATGGCTGTAATCGCTGATGACCCTGTTTTTGCGCCCATGCGCGAAGACCGGATTATCGTTCGGCTCGGCCATCTCGTCGAGCACGACCCGCCCGACCTTGGTGCTCAGAACATAGTCATCGCGCGGCTTGTCCTTGAGGGCCTGCCCCATACGGATCTCCGCCAGCCCCGCGCCATACATGGGCGCATTGTCGAAATAGCGGATCCCGTCGGCCCATGCGGCTTCGACGGTCTCCATGGCTTCGTCTTCGGGGATTGCGCGGAACATATTGCCCAAGGGCGCGGCCCCAAAGCCGAGTTTGCTGGTCAGGAGATCTTTGAGCGCCAAGAGTGATGTCCTTTCGGTCTGCGTGACATCCCGCATCCGCAGGACCTGCGTCGCAGCTTGACGCAAATCTGCAGCTCGCACAGCAGACGAGCCTGCCCGATTGCAGGAGCATCTTGCCAGATCAGTTCCGCTCGAGAAGCGTCTTGGGCGTGATCCCGTAGGTCTTCTTGAACGCCTTGCCGAAATAGGAGCTGTCATTGAAACCATAGGCAAAGGCGGCCTCGGAGACGTTTTCGACGCGGCGTTCATTGAGTGCGGCATAGGCACAGGCCAGACGCTGGCTCTGCAGCCATGCCATAGGCGTTGTGCCCGCTTCGGTGAACAGCCGCGCCAAGGTGCGCATCGAGACATTCTGGGCAGTGGCGATTTCGGCGAGGCCCAAGCCGCTATCGGCGAGATTGTCACGCATGTAATGCTGGATGCGGCTCAGAAGCCGCTGGTTGCGAGAGCCGCAACTTTCTGCGCCAAAGCTTGCACCTATGGCTGCGGTCATCATGTCCAGTACCGAGGTCGAGAAGCCTTGCAGGGCTTGCTCGCGGTCACCCTGCGCCGAGATCTCGGAGGCTTCGACAATCAACGAGGACAGGATACGCCCATAAGGCGTGTCGCCCTTGAGGACGCGACCCGTGATGTCGTCCAGCTGGGTCAGGCGTGCCTGTGCCAGCGCGCGGGGAATGCGCAACGAGACGCAGCGGTAATCGGCATCGGAATGGTGCTGGTAGGGGCGGGCGGAACTGTAGAGGTAGATGTCCCCCGGTCGGGCCCATGTCTCGTGGCCGTTTTGCACCAGCATCGTGCGCCCCGACAGCATTGCCACGGCAAAGAAATCATCGCGCGGATCATAGCGCACATCGCTCAGGCGGCGCTCATAGGTGATCGGGCTCGACGCCACGCGTGAGATCATCATCTGCCCGAAAGGTAGGGCTTCTAAAGTCGCGCTGAATTCCTCGTCTTTGGGTGCACGCCCCATACACGGGGCATAATTCTTGAAGACGAGATCGTTCCAATAGGCGAAACGGTTCTGTGTCTCGATCTGGCTGGTGTCAAAAAGAGCGCTCATTGACCCTCGCGATAGCAACTTGGTTTGGACCGAGTATTTCTTCAAATAGCTGTTAGGTGAATGTCATCTTGGGGAAGATGGGGCGTGCACCCTATCTCCCCCGAGAAGCCGAGCATAATCTGCCGGAAATATAGGCTATAAGCGTAAATTTCCGGCATAAATTAGCCAGTCCGGCGACCGAGCGCGAAGAGGCTTGCCGCAAAGAGAGTCACCAGACCGACCAGCCAGTATTGCCATTCGGTGCCGACCTGCATGAAAGTCGTGGCCGAGAAGGTCAGCTGGATCAGCAATGCGCCGAAGATCGTGGCGATGAAAGATCCCATACCACCGCTGATCACGGCCCCTCCCAGCACCACTGCGGTAATGGCCATCAGAGAATAATTGGCGCCGGTTGTTCCCGAGCCTACCCCCACGGTCGCGGCCAGAATAAGCCCCGCCAACCCGACCAGAAACCCGTTGAGGGCAAAGGCTGCCGGTAGCAGAACCTTGCGTTTGGCGCCGAGTTTGGCCGCCGATGATCCGTCCGAACCCAATGCCCGCAACTTCTTGCCGAAGGCTGTGCGCATGAGCACCAGCTCCAGCCCGACTGCCAGCATCACGGCCACAATGGCGGCCAGTGTGACCGGACCGAAACGCATCAATGCACCGTCAATCAACTTGGCATCGATGATCCCGCCCGGCACCGGGCGCAGATAGAGCGAGAGCCCCTGCAACGCGAAGAAGGCTGCCAATGTGACGATGATCGAGGGAATTCCCAGCACCAATGTGATCAAGCCTTGCAAAAAGCCCATTGCGGTGGTGATGGCCAGAATGCCAATGACGGTAAACACAAGCTGCGTGCCCGAGATGCCGTCCGGGATCCAGAACGACGACAGCACCACGACGAACCCCGCCATTGGCCCGACCGAAAAATCGATCTCGCCTTGCAGGATCAGGAAGAGCTGGCCAAAGGCGATCAAGGCCAGCGTTGCCATCTGGATCTGCACATTGTCGAGGTTATAGGGCGACAGGAAGCGGCTGTTTACCGAGACCGCCGATTGCACGATCAGCGCGCAGGCCAGCGTCAGGATGCCGATGGCAAACCATTTGCTGTCCAGAAGGCCACGCAGCATGCTGCGCTCGCCTGTGGCTGGGCTTTCGGTTTCGCGGCGGCCACCGGCGGTCAGGTTGGCTGCGGTAATCTCGGCGTCATTGACGTGATCGCCCGAAAGCTCGGCTGCAACCTCGCCCCGCGCCATGATTGCCACATGGTCGCACAGCCCCTCAAGCTCTACCCCGTCCGACGAGGCCACGATCACGGCCACACCCTGCGCGGCAAGCGCCCGCAGCTTGTGGTAGATATCGCTTTTCGAGCCGATATCGACGCCTTTTGTGGGCTCGTCCGCGAGGAAGATGCGCGGGGAGCCAAGGATCTCGCGCCCGATCAGCACCTTTTGCTGGTTGCCACCCGAAAGGGCATTGATGGTCACGCCATGAGAGGGCGCCTTGATCCGAAGATCTGTCGTGCGCTCGGCAATCTGGCTGCGTTCTGACAGCCGGTCAATGCGCAGCCCTTCGCCGTTGACACCCGCGCCAAGGTTCTCGGCGATGCTCATCGACATGAAGAGCCCCTCTTTGTGGCGGTCGTCAGGCACATAGGCCACGCCTGCCTCGCGGGCGGCAGCGCGGCTTTGCCATTCGAGGGCTTCACCGTGCAGGGTGACGGTTCCACTATGGGGCGCAAGTCCCGCCAAGGCACGCATCACATCGCGCTGGCCCTGACCCTCGACGCCCGCAAGGCCCAGAATTTCGCCCGGACGCAGGGTGAGGTTGATATTATTGAACCCTTGCCCCGAGAAGTCACGCAGTTCGAGCAGAGGTGCCTCTCCCTGCGCCCCCGCTTTCGGCGGATAGACCTGTCCCACAGGGCGGCCCACAATCATCGATACGATATCGGCGCGGGTGAACGCGTCACGCGGGCGGGTGGCGATCAGTGCGCCATCACGCAGAACGGAAATCCGGTCGGCGATCTCTTCCACCTCGTCGAGACGGTGCGAGATATAGACGATGGCCACGCCACGCTCCCGCAGACGCCGGATCAGCGCAAAAAGCTGGCGGACATCTTCTTCCTTGAAAGGTTCGGTCGGCTCGTCCAGCACGATGATGCGCGGATCGGAGGCCAGCGCCCGCGCGATCTCGACGACATGGCGCTGGCCGATGGTCAGGTCCGAGATGCGCGCATGGGGGTCCGCAGCCAGAGCGCCCGTGGTTACCTGTGCGATCAGCGCACGCACGCGGGCGGCTCCTTGTGCCCCTTTGAGCGAGGGGTCGGCCAGTGACAGACATTCAAGCACGCTCAGATGCGGCGGCAGTGGCGGGTGCTGGAAGGCCACGGCAATCCCGGCAGCCCGGAAGCGGTCGGGATCTGCGCCCTGCATGCGTTGGCCATTGATGACGACCTCGCCCAGCGTCACCGGCAAAACCCCGCAGGCCACCGAGATCAGCGTGGATTTGCCCGCGCCGTTTTCACCGATCACGGCATGGACCTCGCCCGGCGACACCGAAAGATCGACGCCGTCTAGGGCTATGGTCTTGCCGAAATGTTTATGGATGTCGCGCAGCTCCAGCACGGCGGGTCTATTGGACACCGCCGCCTTCGGTCGCGAGGCCGGATCTTTGGGGCGCGGTTGCGGCCGGTTCCGGATATGCCGGATCAGCTGCGGCAGGGTCACGCCTGCCAGAATGATGGCCGCCTGCACGATGGACTGGATGGCATAATCAAAACCCAGCGACACGACGATCTGGTCCAGCAGGACAAGGAATACCGCCCCGATCATCGTCGCCAGCACGCTGCCGCGATCACCGTTGAGCGGGCTGCCGCCCACAATAACGGCGGCGACCGTGGTGAGCATATAGGGATTACCCGACAGGAGCGTGGGCGTAACAGCAAGCCCTGCCAGCATTACACCGGCCAGCGCGAAGAGAAGCCCTGCCGTAGTATAGGCCCCCAGCGTGCACAGGCTTACGGGAATGCCCAAGGCGCGCGCGGCATCGGCGCTAACAGCAGACATGAGGAACTGGCGGCCTGGACGGGTGCGCGAAATGCCCCAAGCGAGGGCGGCCCCGAGCAGCAGAAACGCCAGAAACAGCACAGAGACCAGACCGACCCGTGCGCTGGCGATCTGCACAAGCGCTGAGGGGGCCGAGCTGATCGAGCCGCCTGTCATCCAATAGACGAGACCGACCAGCAGGGAATTGGTGCCGATGGTGACAATCAGCGGCGGCACCCGCACAAAGGTGACGAGCGCACCATTGACCAGCCCGATCAGCGCGCCGCAGATCAGTGTCAGCGCCACATAGCCCAATGTCGCCCCGAGCCCTGCATCGCTTGCGGGCAGGGCGGTCATCATGACGGCCGCGACAGAAATGGTGCCTGCCACCGAGAGGTCGAAGCCGCGTTGCTGGATGACCAGATACTGGCCGATCGCGGCAACACCCAGCACCCCGATAAAAGGCGCCATCGCGAAAAGGGAGCCCGCCGACACGGCCCGCGGTGCCAGAACAAGCGCCAGTGCCACGAGAAGCACGACACCGAGGGCTGCACGGAAAGCCAGCGTTCCGGTGCTTTCCCGTAAAGTCTGGCGCAGCGCGGCTCCGGTTTGCGGCGTGGGGTCGGGGGCGGCCTGAAGGGAGGCCCCTTGATGATAGGGGTCGGGTGCGGGCATCGGGTGTCTCGTCTTGCAAATGGGTAGAAACAGGCGGGCCCGTATGCAGGCCCGACGGGCGTGGCGGCGGAAGTTTCCTCCCGCCGCGCTATGTTTTATTTGAAGATTGCGATCAGCTGCTCTTTCGACAGAAGCGAGGAGTGCAGCGAGACATCTGCCGGAAGATCAGGGTCACAGACTGGGTGGATTTCGGGATTGTCGGAGGTGCTATCGACCAGAAGATCCACATTGACGATGCTGGGCTCTTCGCTGTCGATATCATTCACCGCCGCAAGACCTTTACGCAGGGCAAGGCGGAAGATCCAGGTCCAGGAGCTGGTCAGACCCATTTCGAGTTTCGGCTCATTGGGCTTGTTCTCGGTATAGAAGCATTGCGCGCCGTTGGCATCAAGCCCCGTGACGGGCGGCATCGGACGACCAGCGGCCTTGAAGGCCCGCAGCGAGCCCAGAACGCCCACGCCATAATCCGAATACATGCCATCAATCTCGGGATATTTGGCCAGAAGCGCGGTGGTCACTTTCTGGTATTGTGCCGGATCCCAGCCCGAGACAACCGGACCCTCCAGAACATTGATGCCCGGATTATCGGCAAAGACCTTTTTCCAACCCGGTTCCTGTGCGGTGGTTTGCGGTGCCCCCGGCGAGCCACCCCAGACGATTACATTCCCTTTGCCGTGCAGCTGGTCGACGAGGAATTGCGCATAAACGCTGGCCATCTGTTCCTGATTTGGGGTGACGATGGTGGTGTAATCGGTGCCGATCTTGCCGGGGAAGTTCACGCCCACCTCGATCGGGATCACGACAGAGCCCATGCGCATCGCATCGCGCATGGCGGGGATAGCGGCGGGGCCTGCATCCGGCGGGCCAAGCAGGATGATGTCAAAGCCTTGCGCCGCGAGCGAGCGGATATTGGCCAGTTCTTTTTCGGGGTTGCCCTGACCATCGGCCAGACCGACCTCGGTGATGTTGGGGCATTTCGCGGCCTCGTCCTTGAGTTCCTCGAATTTCATCTGCCGGTTGGCATTCATGAAACCGACCGAGAGCGCCACTTTGATGGGCTTGGTGCCACAGAATTTCGTGACATCCTCGAAATCGGCTTCGGTGCCGACCTTATCGGAGTTGAGATTGGCGGCATGCGCCGCACCGGCCACAAGAAGGGCAGCGGCCACCGCGCCCGCGCGCTGTGTCAGGGTCTTGAAATTCATGATGTCTCCTGTTGGAAGAGCGTTTACGGGGCTTTTGCCCCTTTTGTTATTCAGTTGGCTTTGGGGAAAACCGCGCGGCGCGAAAGCGGCAGAGAGATCATCGTTTCGAAATCGATGAATTTCGCGCTGTCTGCCATCACCTCGGGGATAGCCCAGCATTCCTCGGCCTGTTGCTCTGTCTCGAAGCTGTAGATCGAAATGGCGTCATATTCGAGATCGCCCTCGGTCACATAGCGCGCACCCGCGCTGGCACTGGCGGCAGGGAAATGCTCGTAAGAAATCAGGCCGCGATTGGTGATATGTTCCAGCATCAGCGGGCCATGACGGTCACGGTAATACGCCTGAAATTCCTCCAGCGACATGCCGGGTTTGCGGCGGAAAATCATTGCGACAGAATACATTGGCTGTCCTCGGTGTTGGGTGTCTATTTGCTATGCGGCCCCTTTCGAGATCGGGCCGTTCCCCTATGGCTAGCAACTGGCGTGGCGCTGCGCCCGTACCCTGTTGCCAGATTGCGGGATTCTCTTGCCAGCCTTGGTCTCTGGCTGCCACGCGGCCATGATCTTGGCAAAATGCTCCCGTTTTCGGGCAATCTCGTCCGGTCGCATCAGGTGTCCGCGCTTTATCAAAGGTCCGAACACCGATTGGAGATATAGATGCCGCATTCCCCGACACCCGCGCCCCAAACGTCCCCCGCCCCCAAAACGTTACGCCTGAAGATGGCGCAATGGCAGGGCGGCAATCTGCCTGCCTATCATTTCGGAGCCGAGTTGCTGGCATGGCTGGCACCACCCTCCGACACACCGATGGTCGAAGTGCCCGTCGATCCGCCGAGCGCCGATCCTTTGCCGCTCGAGGATGGAATTCTCGCCAAAAGCCGCGTGCTCGCGCAGGCCAGATCCGCCCGCGTGCTGATTGATGCCCATGCGCCCGACCGTCTGGTTGTATTCGGCGGGGATTGCGGCGTGGATCTGGCGCCCTTTGCCTATCTCAACGAGAAATACGAGGGTGATCTGGCGATCCTCTGGGTCGATAGCCATCCCGATATCATGACGCCCGCCGAGTTCGAGCGTGCCCATGCGATGGTGCTCGGTGCGTTGATGGGGCAGGGCGATCAGGATCTGGCGGATATCGCGGCACGCAAGGTTGAGCCTGCACAAGTGGTTTATGCCGGTATGGACGAGATGAGCCCGCTCGAGCGTGAGCGCCTGACGGATTGGGGGATCCCGTTTATCGGGCCGGATCAGCTGGCTGAAACCAGCGCGCCTGTATTGGACTGGCTCCGTCAGAGCGGGAAGAAACATGTTGCGATCCATCTGGATCTGGATGTGCTCGACCCGAAGGGGTTCCGCTCGCTGCTGTTTAACAAACCCGGTAGTGACAATGCCGAATGGGCAGACACGCCGCAGGGCCGCATGAGCCTTGCGCAAGTGGTGCGGCTGCTGCGCGATGTGGCGGGAGAGGTCGAGATTGTGGGGCTGGGTATTGCCGAGCACCTGCCGTGGGACGTGATGAACCTGCGCGACATGCTGGCAGAGCTGCCGCTTTTATCGGACTAATGGCAAGGGGCGCCCAATTGGCGCCCCTGTTTTATATGCAGGCGTGACAGATCGGGTTCATTCAGCGGCCGCGCGGCTTTCCGCTCCCGCCTGTAAAAGCCCCACGACCTCTTTCGTGCTGCGGATATCGGCATAGACCGGATAGAGACTGTCCAAGCTGCCGTTATGCTCGTCATCATTCAGCGCCGCATTACCGTCAGAGATGAAGATCACCTTATAGCTCAGCTGATGGGCGTCACGGGCCGTTGCCTCGGAACAACAATTGGTGACGGTGCCGGTAATCAGAACCGTGTCTATATCGAGATCCTCCAGAACCCTCTGCAGATCGCAGGTGCCTTGGATGAACCCGCTGAAGCGGGTCTTGTCGAGGATCGCCTCGCCCTCGGCGACATCGAGACCCGGCCATAGAGCGTGATCATGTTCGCCCGCGGTGAAGCCTTTTTTCAGACCTTCGGAGAATGGCGTGCCAAGCATCGACCCATACCAGCTATTCCACTGCTTTTTCTCATCGGGATCATAGGTATAGCGCAGGAAAATATTGACGCCGCCCGCCGCGCGGACCGCTCGCGAGAGGTCATTGACATTAGGGACGATGTCTCGCGCGACAGGCACCTCGGAGACGGCGCCTTCTTCCATGAATCCGTTCTGGAGATCGACGATGATATGCGCCGTGCGCGAAGGATCAATGGTCTCGAAGGCATGGTCGCGGCCATTGCGGTTATGCTTGCCCCGAGCCAGGGAGGCGGGGGTCATCTTAATGTTATGCATCTGATTTCCTTTCTTGTTATCAGGGTTCGAGACCCCGGTGCAGACGGGCCTAGCGCAAGCCTGACCGAGTTTACAAACTCGGCTCGGTCAGTGCATGTCGCGGTGGATAGGCGGGTATGGGTTGTACTGTTTGCCTTGGTAAAAGCGGGTGTTTGCCGGAACTCTGGGCTGCGGTCGCGGGCAATGGATCAGAGGCGTTCCTCCGTTTTGGCATCGAAGACCGAAAGACGCGCGGCGTCATACCACATCGTTACCCGCTCGCCGGAAACCGGCACGGGCGACCAGTCGGAGGGCAGTTTGACCGACACGGTCGCCCCTGAAAGTTCCGCCCACAGAAGCGCATCGGCTCCCATGCTCTCATGCACCGAGATCGTCATTGTTGCGGGGCAATAGCCCTCTTCCGGCTCGGGTTGCAAATGTTCGGGGCGCAGGCCCAACGTCACCTTATGGCCGTTTTGTGGCGGTTCCATGAACGGATAGCGGGTCAGATCAAGCGTGCCTTTTGCCGTTTTCAGGTCGATCTTGCCATCGCGGACCAGTAATTCTCCCTCGATGAAATTCATCCCCGGAGAGCCGACAAAACCCGCCACGAATTTATTGACCGGCCTGCGATAAATCTCGTCGGGGGCATCGAGTTGCTGGATCACCCCGCCTTGCATAACGGCAATCCGGTTCGCCAGCGTCAGGGCCTCGACCTGATCATGGGTCACATAGATCATGGTCGTTCCGAGCCGGGCATGGAGTTTCTTGAGTTCGACACGCAGTTCGGTGCGCAGCTTCGCATCGAGGTTGGAAAGCGGTTCGTCGAAGAGGTAGACATCGGCATCGCGCACCAAGGCCCGCCCGATAGCCACACGCTGGCGCTGGCCGCCCGACAGCTCTGCCGGACGGCGCTGCATCAGCGGTTTGAGCTGCAGCATCTCGGCCGCGCGCGCCACGCGTTCGCGGATTTCGGGTTTGGGCAGGCGCGCCATCTCCAGCCCGAAGGACATGTTCTGTTCGACCGTCATCCGCGGATAGAGGGCGTAGGATTGGAACACCATGCCGATCCCGCGATCCTTGGGTTCGGCCCATGTCACATTGCGATCCCCGATCCAGATCTGGCCGCCGGCCACATCAGTGAGGCCCGCCACCGCGTTCAGCAGCGTGGATTTTCCGCAACCGGACGCTCCCAGCAGCACGAGAAATTCTCCGGGTTGGATATGGAGGTCGAGATTACGGATAACCTTATGTGAGCCAAAGGCGATATCGAGGTTTTTGATTGAGACTTGAGACATTTGCGGATTATCCTTTGACAGCGCCTGCGGCGATGCCGCGCACGAACCAGCGTCCGGAGACGAAATAGACGAACAGCGGGACAATGGCCGTGAGGATGGTTGCGGCCATATGGACGTTATATTCCTGTGCGCCCCTCGCGCTATTGACGATATTGTTGAGCTGCACGGTCATCGGCAGGTTGTCCGCCCCTGCGAAGATGAGGCCGAAGAGGAAGTCGTTCCATACGCCTGTCACCTGCAAGATGACCGCGACAATGATGATCGGCGTCGACATCGGCAACACCACACGCCAGAAAATGGCCCAGAACCCACCGCCATCAACCCTTGCGGCCTTGAACAGGTCCATTGGCAGGCTGGCGTAATAGTTGCGGAACAACAGCAGCATGATCGGCATCGCGAAGATGGTATGCACGGCTACGATGCCGCCCAGATTGCCATAAAGCCCCACCGTCGAGAGCACACGCACCAGCGGATAGATGAAGACCTGATAGGGCACGAACAGGCCCAGAAGCAGCCCGCCAAACAGGAGCTTTCCGCCTTTGGGACGCCAGAAAGACAGCGCGTATCCGGTGATCGCCCCCAGCATGACAGGCAGTGCCACCGAAGGCACGAGGATGAAGACGGAGTTGACGAACCCGCCCTGCAGCCCGTGACAGCTGAGCCCCGTGCATGCGCTCTGCCAGGCGGTTTTCCACGCGCCGAGGCTCGGGTGCTGGGGCAGGGCGAAGATCGAGCCCTGACTGATTTCGGGCAGCGTTTTCAGCGAGGTCGAAACCATCACATAAAGCGGAAAGAGAAACAGCAGCCCCGCCAGACCAAGGCATCCATAAAGTGCCAGCCGCCGCAGGTTAAGCCGGTTCGGGCGCAGGCCCTCGGCGTGACTCGGATAGAGATCCTTCATGATTTGGCCTTCCGCGCGCGATGGGATTGGACATAGAGAACGGGTGCAAGGGCTGCGATCATGGTGGCCAGCAGAACGACCGAGGCCGCTGTCGCAAGGCCAAGGTTCGACCGCCCGAACAGGTAATCCATGATGAATTTTGCAGGCAGTTCCGTGGCATTTCCCGGCCCGCCACCGGTCATGGCAACAACGAGATCGTAGGATTTGATCACCGCAACCGACAGAAGCACGGTCGAAGACACGATTGAGGGTCTGATCAGCGGCAATACTACGCGCAGGTAGTAGCGGCTTGCCGAGGCCCCGTCCACGCGGGCGGCTTTCCACAAATCACCATCGACGCCGCGCAGCCCTGCCAGCATCAGTGCCATCACCAGCCCCGAGGCTTGCCAGATCGCGGCGCCCGCAAGCACATAGATCGCACGATCGCGGTCCACCAGCCAGTCGAAGGTGAAACTGCTGAACCCTAGATCCTGAACGGCTTTCTGCAGACCAAGTGTCGGGTTGAGCACCCATTGCCAGACCAGCCCCGTCACCACGAAGGAGACCGCATAGGGGTAGAGGAAAATCGTGCGGAAGAGACCTTCGCCTTTTACCTTCTGGTCCAGCAGAACCGCCAGCAGGAAACCGATCACCAGACAGCCGATGATGAAGATCCCTCCATAGACGACCATATTCTCGAGAGATTGCGTCCAGCGGCTCGAACTGAACAGGCGCCGATACTGGCTGAGCCCCGCAAAATCATTGACAGGGATAGAGCGCGAGGTGGTGAAAGACATCCGCACCGTCCAGACGATGGTCGCGAGATAGGCCCCGATCAGGATGAACCACCCCGGCAGCAGCGCGACCTGTCGGCTGATATGTCTGTAATATCGTGTCATATTTTAGCCCTTTGTGATCCGGTAGCGCCGCGCGGCCAGACAGCCGCGCGGCGCCCACCCTCACTGGAAGTCGGCGAAGACGTCTTGCAGCTCGGCTGCGAGATCCTCGGCGCTGGCACCGGTGTCGACCCAGAAATTGTCGAGGACATCGCCGATGCTACCTGCCACATCGCCCGAGAGCATCGCGGGATAGGCCGGCACGCTGCCGGCGGTTTTGGCCTGCGCAAGCGCCTTGGTCGAGCACATGTCAAGATCGGGCATCTGCGCATCCGTGCGCATGGGCAGGGCGCCTTTCGTGGTGGCGAAGGCCACCTGCGTGTCAACCGAGGTGACGGTCTTTGCCAGCAACGCCTGCGCCTCGGTGGGTGTCTTGCTGTCATTCATCGCAGGGAAGATCATCGCATCGCCATTCAGCGAGACGGGGGTATCATTCACGCCGATGCTGCACAGGATATCTTTGCCCGGCACCACGCCTGCCGCATCCAGTTCGCCCTTGACCCAGCTCCCCATGAAGAGGAAGGCCGCATCGCCCTTCATGACAAGCTGCGTCGAGAGGTTCCATTCGCGCCCCGCAGCCCCCTGATCGGAATAGTCGCGCAGACGGGCGAAAATCTCTGTGGCTTCGGTGAAGCTCGGGTTGTCGAACACCTGCGGATCGACTTTGTGGAACTGCATATAGGCTTCGGTATCGAGAGAGGCGAGAACAAAGCCGAAGAGGTTGAGATCCCAGTACCATTTACCCGGATGGGCATAGGGGATGATACCCTTTTCCTTCAGCTTGTCGCCATCGGCAAAGAATTCGTCCCATGTCTTGGGAGGCTCGGTCTCGCCAATGGCGGCCAGTGCCTTGGGCGAGGTCCACAGGAAGTTGTTCACCGCCATGCCGACGGGAGCGCCGTAAATATGGCCGTCAACGGTGACAGCCCCCATCAGCGCTTCAGGCACAACATCTTTCCAGCCCAGATCTTTCGCCAGATCATCGAGATTGGCGAAATAGCCGGCGCGCGCCATATCCTGATATTCAAGCACGGATGTTGCGACCATCGCAGTGGGTGGGTTGCCGGCTTGCACGCGCGTGGTAAAGGCTGCACGGGCGGCATCGGTGCCCGCCACCGCGCTATCGATCCAGTGGCCGCCCGCTTTGTCATAGGCATCGGCAAGCACCCGCGCCGAGGCGGCCTCGCTGGAGGAGGTCCAGAAATGGATGACTTCGGCATCTTGTGCATGGGCGGCAGCCGTGAGGCAGGTCAGCGCGGCACCGGCAAGCAGGCCAGCCCTGAGCGGGGAGTTCAGCATGGTCTTCTCCTGTTGGGTTTGTTTTATGGGGTCGGGCGGCGCGTCAGTACCGCGCCTGACCCTGTCCGCAGAACGCATCGACGGGCGAGCTTGCGACGAACGGCGTTTTGCCGGTCAGCGCGTCGACCACAGCCTGCTGCATCTCGGGCAGGGTGGAATAGGCGTTTACGTAGGTCGGCACACGCGGCGCATCATAGAGGAAATAGGGATGCCCGAAGCCCACCATGACCGTCGGGATATCGTGCCAGGGCCGTTCGGTGGTCCGGAAGAAGTCGCCCATCATACGGAACCAGTCGATATAGATATGGCTCTTCATATTCAGCGATTCATCGGCCATCAGATAGAGCACAAGATCGGTTTTGGCCGGATCATAGGTCGGGCCCTCGAATGTGTCCTTGTCATAGACCTGCACCTCGAAACCTTCGGCGCGCAGCATATCGGCGACGTCCAGAGGTTTGTTCTCCCAGCCCATCAGCGCGTTGCGGATGCCGGTCTCGATAATCAGGACGCGCTTATGCGTCTGCGGCGAGACCGGAAGCGTCTTGTTGACATCCTTCACCAGCGTGGGGGCACGGCGGAAGGCTTCCTCGGCAAGCGCTGCATCCTCGGGCTGGCGCAGGCGGGCGCGGGCCGTTTCGGCAGTAACCGGACGATGCGTGCCATCGAGAAGCCCGACCACGGTCTTGAGCGCCAGAACCCGCGCGACGGCCTCGTTCAACCGGCTTTCGGGCAGCGAGCCGCTTTCAACCGAGCCGCGCACCTGTGCCATATCCGCCTCGGGGTCGAGCGAGAACAGGATCACATCACAGCCCGCGCGCAGCACTTCGGTGGGCATTTCGCGATGCGAGATCCATGCGCTCATCCCGCCCATTTCGGTCGCATCCGATACGACGATGCCGTTAAAGCCCATTTCCTCGCGCAGAAGCCGCGTGGTCAGTGCCGGATTGATCGAGGCGGGACGATAGGCGTCAATGCCGCAATCGGGATCAATGGACTGCATATAGGCAGGAAAGCCGATATGGGCCGACATGATCGACAGCACGCCCGCATCGAAGGCCGCGCGATAGAGATGCCCGAAACTCGCCTGCCATTCCTCGATGCTCAGCGGGTTCTGGGTGGTGACCAGATGCTGGTCGCGGTCATCATAGCCTTCACCGGGCCAGTGTTTGACGGTAGCGGCGATGCCGTTGCTCTGGAGCCCCTCGATATGAGCCAGCGCGTGGCGCTCGATCCGCGAGACATCGCTGCCATAGGAGCGCGATCCCACGATAGAACTGCGGAAGGCCGCATTGATGTCGATCACCGGCGTGAACGACCATGTGACGCCCATCGTGCGGCCCTCCCGGGCCATCAGCGCCGAGCAGGATCCGGTCAGTGCCGGATCGTCGACGGCAGCAAACGCCATCTGGTTGGGCACCTTGGTGCCAAAGGCAAAGCTCAGATGGCTGCCCTCCATATCGGCGCTGACCAGGGGTGGAATGGGCAGGCTGTCGAAGATGCGCTGCATCTGGGTCGTTTCGCGGTCCAGATCGTCACTGAAAAACCGCGTCACCCCGCCAGGTTTCATCTTCAGCACCAGCTCCAAGTCTTCCGGTTTGTCGCCCAGCAGGATCAGGAAGAAGACCTGTGCCACGCGGTCGGCAAGCGGCATGGTGTCGATGCGGGAGCGGATATCGGCGACCTGCGCATCGGTCAGATTGAACGGCGCGGCCTTGAGGCTTTCGTAGATGGTCATGGGGCTATCGGTTCTCGTGGTTTGTGAAGGCGTCGCCTGTCGGACACAGGCGTCATGATCACGAGCCTAGGAGGAACCTTGTCACGGGGTCTCGGACCAGATGGCCAGAGCATAGGACGAGAGGGACAAAGGTCCGGTGCTGTCTATTGCTGATCGAGAAGCGTCTTGGGCGGGAAGCCATAGACCTTCTTGAACGCCCGCCCGAAATACGAACTGTCGTTGAAGCCGTAGGTGAACGCGGCTTCGCTGACATTGTCGACGCGTCCTTCCGCCAGCGCCGCATAGGCCACGGCAAGGCGTTGCGATTGCAGCCATGCCATAGGTGTTGTGCCCATATCTGCAAACATGCGCGTGAGCGTACGGGTAGAGATACCCTGTGCCTGTGCAATATCGGCCAGCCCCAGTTCTGGGTCTTCGAGATTGTCACGCATATAGCGCTGAACGCGCAACATCAGCTTGCGGCCGCGCGAACTGAGATCCTGCCCTTCGCAGGTGCCCGCACTGATTGCCGCTGCGATCAGATCCAGCACTGAACTCGAGAACCGCTGGATTTGTCCTTCGGCATCGTCATGTGCGGCCAAGGCGATCCCTTCGTGGATGAGCGCTGTGACGATGCGGTTATAGGGGCTATTGGCCTTGAGAATACGCCCGTTCATGTCATCGGCCCGTTCCAGCCGCCCCAGTGCGAGCGAGCGCGGGATCCGCAGGGCCATACTCCGATAGGGCGTCTCGGTATGGTGCTGATAGGGATAGGCCGAGCTGTAAAGATAGATGTCGCCGGTATTGGCCCAGACCTCGCGGCCGGATTGTCTGAGAAAGGTCCGACCGGCAAGCATGATGATCGCGTGGTAATCATCTCTGGATGAGAGAGAAATATCTGCAGGGCGCCGGTTATAGGTGATTGGACTGGAGCGGACATCACTGATCACCATCGGTCCGAACTGGGCCAGATGGAGTTGCGCCTGAAAACTTTGCCTGTCAGCTGCAGTCCCGACACAGGGCGCATAGATCTTATGAACCACGTCCTCCCAGAAAGAGAGCTGTTCGGCGGCCGCGACCTGCGTGGTGTCATAAAGCGGGGACATGTACTTCACTCGTTCAGGGAATGGCCCGAGACTGGAGAGCGGACGCTTATTTGTTAAGCGTCTATCTTCGGTTTCGGCGAGTAATGGCAGACATATGGCGTTAGGGCGCTGATAGAATAGACAGAACGCCGCGTTTTGCGCGAAAGACGGGCGGCCCCTGTTCGAAGACAGCCAAATAGTATGTGCTTAGCTCGGTGCGATTGTATGCGACGTCCCTGCCAAACCTACGCAAAAGCGGCTGACCTGACCCCAGCTGTGCCTACCAACTCTGGACCACCCGAAGCTGGAGTTTCGGACCTTTGATCATGATGGCGGGCGGCTGGGTTCGTCGAGACAGTATAGCGCGCTCGGGATTGTGTATCCGATGGCGCGATGTGGTCTGTCCTCGCTGTAGCGTCTACGCCAAGCCTCCAGCTTTTCGCCGGTGTCTTCAAGGCTCAAGACCCCATATGCGTTCTGGCATTCGGGCCTGAATGTGTTGTTGAAGGCGAGGCGGGATCAGCAAACAGGCCGGGAGACTTTACTGGCCCCGACGCAAGATGAAGCCGTTATCCGTTGGCTTTCCCGGTCGTAAGAAGTGCGGCGCGACGTTATTGCATCGGCCCATAGATCGAGGCCTCGGCAAAAGAGGTCACGGCCCTTATCGACTCTTATCGTTTTCGGATGGCCCGTTTTTGCGCAGACCTTTACCAATATCTGGATGACATCGTCGCCGCTGTAGCTGAAGCGGGCCTCAAAAACGCGGTAGGCGCGCGAGTGTGTGCGCCCACCGTAATACTGCGCGACTTCTGCCCTAGAGCGCTTGCGCGATTTTTCTGGAGCTCCGCCTATCCGGTGTCTTGTTCCGCAACTGCATGCCCATAGCCTTGTAAACATTGAAGGGTCTTTTAACCCTGTGATGCCAAGCTTCGCGATCAAGGAGGAAATGCAAGCGCCGATACCCCGACCGGACACGCGTTTCGTAACTCTCATTGCTGCGCGCCTTTGGCGCTGCCGGATCGGTGCGGCGGAACGGAGATTGTCGCTTGATCAGTCCAAACGCGGGGCTCCGCACGCCTTGCGGATCAAGAGCGCGCAATCTGTGCACATCCCGCGAACGAGTGTACGCGACCGCTCCGGTGCTTGCGAACTTTCGCCGGATGACTTCCGTTCGCGGGTATACTCGAACCGGTGGCCTTCCCCGCGTCCCCTCTCGCAGCCCAGCGTCGGGCTTGTAAGGATCTTGAGACGCGCATTCTCGTCTTCAAGCAACTTCAGCCGCTGCATTTCGTCAGGCAGCAAACCACCGAACTTTTTCTTCCGATTGAAATATACCGACTGACTGATGCCGATCTTCCGGCATATCACGGCGACAGGCATTCCCTCTTCACCTTGCCCAGCTAGAGAAGACTGCCAGGAAACTCCAGCTTTACATGGTCAGGTTTTCAGCAGGTAGATCAACTCTCCGGTGGTGCGCGCTATTGTGATGTCGCCTGATCTGCTCGTCTGAATGGACAACGTCTACTCCGTGCCCCCAGAACCATCCCACCGCTACCGCAATGGAGTTTGTGACCGCCGTTCTCATCAACTCTCATCGACGTGATAAATGGTTAATAGCCAAATTTTCCTGTGTCCTTTAATTGGACATCATATCCATTATTCGGTCATTACGTGGAGATTCTTATGTTACGCAATCAGTTCGATCGCCGTACGGTCCTTGCCGCGGGAGCCTTAAGTGCCCTCGCACCTGCTGCAGCCAAGGCGCAATCAGCAAAAACTGAAGGCCAGGCGGCGACCAAAAAAGCTGTGCCGAAGATCGCGCTCGAAGAACATATTATCTTCCCTGATTTTGTGGAATATCTAGCTGAAACAAAACAGAATATTCGTTCTGACCTGTTCGATAAGGTGGTCCCTATTCTAGAGGATTTTGGCGACAGGCGCCTTGAGGCAATGGATCGGAACGGCATTGCTTACTCGGTGTTGTCTATCTCGGGGCCAGGGGTGCAGATCGAACCCGATCACGCCAAAGCAGCAAAACTTGCGAAATCGGCAAACGATCGGCTGGCCGCGCAGGTCCAGAAACAGCCAAAACGTTATGGCGGTTTTGCCCATCTGGCATTGCAGGATCCGGCAGGTGCGGCGGATGAACTGGAACGTTGTATGACAGATCTCGGCTTTCAGGGCGCGCTGATCAATGGAGAAACCAATGGCGAATATCTCGACCATCGCCGTTTCGATGTGTTCTGGGAGCGCGCCGCGGCGCTGAAGGCGCCAATTTATATCCATCCAGGAAATCCCGCAGGCAAGTCGGCTGCCTATGCCGGGCATCCCGAGCTTTGGGGGCCGACCTGGAGTTGGGCGGCCGAGACCTGTACCCATGCGCTTCGACTGGTCTTCAGCGGTGTCTTTGACCGCTTTCCCGATGCGCGGGTTATTCTTGGGCATATGGGTGAGACGCTTCCCATGCAACCGTGGCGTCTAGATAGCCGCTACCCGATCTCCAACACAGCTTTCGAGATTGAAAAGAAGCCCTCCGAGTATCTACGCAATAACCTTTGGCTGACGACGTCTGGCGTGTGCGACGACGTGGCGCTGCGCTGTGCGCTTGATAATATCGGCGGAGATCGCGTGTTGTTCTCGGTAGACTATCCCTTCGAGAAACCCGAAATCGCGGCCAAGTGGATCGATAATGCCGAGATCAGCGAGGACGAGCGCTTCGCTGTTTCGCAGGGCAATGCGGCCAAGCTGATGAATATCTCGCTTTAAGCCCAATGGGATTGATTGGCCCTTTCTTCTTGCCGTGATAACTCTCACGACAAGAAGGAGGGCTGGAAATGACCCAGGCCAGTGAGAGCAAGGCGATTGGCGTAATCGCACGGGCCGCGACGATCTTTCGCGTGCTCGAGAGGGCCCCGCGCGGGATGAGCATCTCGGAACTTGCGCGCGAGGCAGCTCTGCCGCGCTCTACCGTACATCGTCTTATCACCGATTTGGTTCAAGAACACCTGCTGCTCCTTGCTAACGGACGGGTCTGTCTGGGCCCTGCGCTCCCGCGCCTTGCCGCAGCCAACCAGCATGATGTCCAGAGCCTTTCGCGCCCCGAATTGGAAAGGCTTGCCGAATGCTGTGGAGAAACAGTCAATCTTTCGGTTTTGCGGGCGGATCAGGCGCTGCTGGTAGATCAGGTCGCCTCGCGCCAGCCGTTAAGGGTAGTCTCGCCGGTCGGCGAGGTCCTGCCGCTGACCGTTACTGCGCAGGGTCATGCGTTTCTAGCTGCGCTACCGGAGGCCGATCTCCGAGCGCGGCTCGGGCTGGAGATTACACAGGCCGGCGATTACCTGGCACTTTGCAAGGAGCTTGACGTGATCCGTCGCGACGGGATCGCTTTTGAGGCGCAGCGATATCTCGCTGGTGTCTGTGCGTTCGCACTTACGCTTGATCTCCCCGTGAGCGAACGCTACGCGCTGTCGGTCGTCCTTCCACTCGCGCGGCTGGACGGACGCGAGGATATGATCCGCGATGCCCTAAGGCAGGCGGCAGACGCGATCAGGGCACGGTTCTAGGCTCAGGACCTATTAACTTTTGAAGTCGAATCTGGATCTGAACGATCTGGAGTTTGAGGTGATGAATAACTTGTTCTGGCTGACCGAGGCGCAGATGAAGCGCATTGGCCCCTATTTTCCGAAAAGCCGTGGGCGGCCTCGCGTCGATGATCTGCGTGTGTTGAGCGAGTTGTCTTCATTAATCGCAATGGGTTGAGGTGGCGTGACGCGCCCCAAGGAATTTGGTCCGCCCAAAACGCTCTACAATCGTTGGAGCCGAATGGGTGTCTTCGCTCGGATCATGGAAGGCCTGACCTCCGAAAATTCCGACACTCGAACCGTGATGATCGATGCGACATATCTGAAAGCGCATTGCACGGCATCCAGGCTGCGGGTCAAAAAGGGGGGCGTCGACGCCTGATCGGCCGCACGAAGGTCGGGATGAACACGAAGCTCCACGCCGTCACCGACATGAATGGCCGCCCGATCCGACTGTTCATAACAGCAGGTCAGCTCAGCGACTTCACCGGTGCGCAGGCGTTGCTCGACAGCCTGCCACAGGTGAAATGGATGCTGGGCGATCGGGGATGTGATGCAGATCGGCTCAGAGAAGCGTTGAAAGACAAGGGAATGAAAGTGTGAATCCCAGGTCGGAAGTCCCGCAGGGTGGCGGTGAAATATGACAAAAGGCGCTACAAACGGCGCAACCGTATCGAAATCATGTTCGACAGCCTCAAAGACTGGCGGCGCGTCGTCACGCGATAAGACCGCTGCCCGGAAACCTTCCTCTCAGCGATGATGCTCGCCGCTACCGTTCTGTTCTGGCTGTGAAAGGGAATGAGTCTGGAGCCTAAGATGGACTCATTTGTATTTCACAGAGCGCCAAAGCCGTTTGATCATCCGGTTGTCGATCCAGCGGCCCCGACAATTCATAGAGATTTTCACCCCGGCCTCGGTCAGCGTGTCGGCCCATTCACAGCCGGTGAACTGGCTGCCCCGATCGCTATTCATGATCTCAGGCGGGCCATATTTGGTCAAAGCCGCTTTCAAAGTCTCAACATAGAAGTCTGCCTCCATGCTCTTAGAAAGCCGCAAAGCCAAACCTTTGCGATTGAACCAGTCCATGATGGTGACGAGATACAGAAAGCCCCGATGCATCGGGATGTAGCTGATGTCGACACACCAGACCTGGCTGGGTCGAGTTACCGCCAGTCCTTTCAGTAGATAGGGCGTGACCTTATGCTGGGGACGTTTCTTGCTGGTGTTGGGCGTCTGATAAATCGGAACCAGCCGCATCTTGCGCCTTAGACGGTGTACCCTGTGGCAGCCGCATTTTAGCCCCTGATGCTGGATGTATCCGCCATCTGCCGCAAACCATACCACGGCGCTTCCAAGAACTGCTTGTCGATGAGGTCCATAAATCTCAGGCTCTCGGCACTTTCTCCAACAGGACGGTAATACAGCCCCGCTGCAGCAGTGCGGATTGCCGTCGCGGCCTCAACTGATGATCCGCGCTCTCCATTTTTAGCTTGCGCCCCGAGCAACTGGTGCGAGGCGCTCGATGGAAAAAACCACTCCACGACCAACTGTCCGATCCTCGAATGCAGTTTCTCAATCTCGGCCTCGGAGGCGCGAGCCCTATCGGTTTGATCGGGCTCGAAAGCCTGCGCCATGTTGGTAACCGCCGGACATTTCCACCCGCTGATCATGTTCGGATGAACGCCGTATTTCTTCGGCAATTCCGCCAGCGTCATCTCCTCGCGGATCGCTTCCAATGCGACCTTCGCCTTCAAATCAGCTGAGTGGTTCTTTCTCTTTGCCATGGTAGATCGCCTTTTTCATTCGGCGACCCAGCTTAAGCTCTGGCCCGAATGTCCAAGACCGCTTCTCGGGAAACTGTCCGATTTTCGGGGGGCAGCTCATATCTCAGGGCGGAGCGTCAGGTCCTCCACAAGCTTATCGAGCCGTATGTTCTTTTTCTCCAGCGCCTTCAGTTGACACATCTTGTTCGGAAACGGGTCGCGGTAATTTCTTCTAGTTGAAATAGGACGCTTGGCTGCCTCCCGCCTTTCGGAAGATCTCAGAAACCGGGGTGCTTTGCCTGTCCTTCTTCAGGATGGCCGCCTTCTGCGCCTCCGTGAACTTCGAGGCTTTCAAGCGTTTCCGCTCCTCTCCCGGCCAGAACAGAATAGCCAAAGCCTCCAGATTTAAACAATCCGGTTTTCAGGGGGCAGAGCAATACCCGAAGAATAAAACTGCAAGATCTGGGCTGCAGTGACAGACAGCTTCATTTTGAACCCGATCCACCAACTGATGGGACTGTACACCTTTCCTAATTCCCATAGCGCCAAACTCGCAAATTATTTATCACCGCTAGCATCAATCGCGGTGCCAACCTGCCCGCAGAAGGTGTTCGTACCTGCAAGTCTCTGTTATGCTGGTGCTTCAATTTGGAAAGATCGCGTTAGATGCCTTCAGAAAAGCCTACAGTCAAACCTATTGCAGGGCATAATTTTACGCCCGTGGCTGTAGATTTATATGATCGGACAGACCGTCCTCTGACAGTGTCGCGGCCTGAGCTGCTAATAAACGGATCAGATGCAGAGTTCCGCAAACTTATCCATGCTTTTTTCGGGTTTTTGTCTCGCCACGAGAAGGTGCGCGCAAATTTCGGGGCGAATATTGGACTGGGGGGGGTGGAATATAGCGTTCTCGTTGCGATCAGCCACATGACCGCCGACGATGGCTTCGTTATTGTCAGTCAGTTGGCCGAGCATCTCCATCTCTCAAGTGCGTTTGTCACTACTGTGACAAAGCGCCTAGAAAAAATGGGCTTGGTCGAGAAAACCGTCGATCCTGAGGATCGCCGAAAAATCCAGCTGACGATCACCGAGACTGCATATGGACTGCTGTGCACGTTGGCACCAATCCAGCAAAAGGTGAACGATGTGGAATTCGGGACGCTTCGCCGGGGCGATCTGAGCTTTATGGTTAATATGATGGAGAGCCTCATCGAGGGGGCTGAGCGAGCGCTGAAGCTGCAAGATTATTTGCGCAGTAACCCGGACCACATCCAGCCCGAGCCGAGCAAAGACGCCTGAGATGCGGCGATGGGGGTTCGGACCAGTTTTGGTCCGAACCAGTGATATGCCTGTCAGCCGATGGCCAACATTGTATTGAGAATGAGGCCACCTTCCGCCAGCTCGTTTGCGGCACCGCTTGCAACCACTTCGCCCATCGAGAGAAGATAGGCACGGTCGGCAATTGCGAGCGAATGCTTGGATTTCTGTTCCGCTACAAGCACACTCAACCCCTGAGCGCGGAATCCTGCAATGAACGAGAAGATTTCGGCCGTCATCAACGGAGCCAAGCCTAGAGATGGCTCGTCCAGAAGCAGAAGTTTTGGTCGTGCAAGCAGGGCCCGTACGATCGCAAGAATCTGCTGTTCCCCCCCGGACAGGTAGCCTGCCAGGCCGTTCCGGCGCTTGCCGAGGATCGGAAAACGCTCGAAGGCGCTAATGATTTCGCGGTTTACTGCCGCGTGGTCGCGGCGCAGATAGGCGCCCATCCGAAGATTTTCCTCGACTGTCATTCTTGCCAGAATGCCCCGTCCTTCCGGCACGAGTGACAGACCTGCCGCCAAATTGGCCTCGGCGCGCATTGGTGCCAATACCGATCCGCGATATCGGATTTCGCCACGATAGGGTAGCAAGCCGGCAATTGCTTTCATGGTCGTGCTTTTGCCTGCACCGTTTGCGCCGATCATTGCAACGATCTCTCCCTCGTCGAGAGTCAGATCGACTGTACGCACCCCGGGAATGGCGCCGTAATTCACCGCCAATGCATTCAGTTCGAGTATCAAGCCTCTTCTCCTAGGTAAGCGGCGATCACAGTAGGATCAGCCTGGATCTGCGCTGGTGTACCGCTGGCAATGCGGGTGCCGAAATTCATGACATGGATCTTGTCGCATAATCGCATCATGAAGCGCATGTCATGTTCGATAATGAGGATTGAGAGCCCATCCATACGCAGTCTTAGCAGGGTCTGACGTAGATCTTCGGCCTCGTCATGGTTCATCCCGGCAACGGGTTCGTCAAGCAGGAGGAGTTTCGGGGCCATAGCACAGGCCCGCGCCATCTCTATCTTGCGTTGCACGCCGTAAGGCAAGGAGGTGGCGACACGGTCGCGATATTGGGCAATACCGAACAACTCCATCATCTCGTCGGCACGCGCCTGCACTTTGCCGTCGGGCAGAAATCTGCGTGCCAGCCCTAGTTTCGGGGCCTGCGCCAGCAGAATATGCTCGCGTACGCTCAATGATGGGAAGAGCCTGATATTCTGGAAAGTGCGCGAGATCCCTGTCCGCGCGATCCGCCAGGAAGCACGGCCCAGTTGGTTCTCGCCCGACAGTCTTACGGCTCCGCTGTCGGGGCGATAGGCGCCAGTGATGACGTTGAAGATCGTGGTCTTACCAGCGCCATTGGGGCCGATGATGCCGGTAATTTCCCCCGCGCGACAATCGAACGAGACCTCATTGAGCGCGCGGATCCCGCCAAAGCTCTGGGTTACGTTCTCAAAAGTAAGGATATGGGTCATATCACGATTTCCTCCGTAAACGCGCCAGACCGAAGAAATTCCGGTCGACAAGCCCCTGACGGCGCACGAGCAGGACGCCGATCAGCAGCGCTCCGAAGATTGCCTGACGCCAGTCTGTGAAATCGCGCAAAACTTCGGGTAATAGGATCAGCACTGCAGCGCCCAAAAGCGAACCCAGCGCAAGGCTTGAACCACCCAGAATAACAGCCAGCACAAACGAGACCGAATGGTCGAACCCGAAGTTTGCCGGTTCGATATAGAGGTTTTGATGCGCGAACAGCGCTCCGGATACCGCTGCAAGACCCGAGCCAAACGCAAAGCTTGCGAGTTTGATGCCGGTGGTATTGAGGCCCATAAGCCCTGCCGCGAGTTCGTCATCCTTGATTGACTTCACCTCGAACCAGAGGCGTGTGCGTTCAAGTGCCAGCACCAGTGCCAGACAGCCTAGCGTCCAAGCAAGGATGTAGCCCAAAGACACATGTTCCATCCCCGCGTAGCCGCCGGAGCCACCTGTCGGTTCAAAGTTCAGGAAAAAGCTGCGGACCATCTCGCCAAAAGCCAGTGTGGCCATCGCAAGGTAAATGCCGCGAAGCCGCAGCGCCGGAAAGCCGATGAGCAGTCCAAACCCCATGGCGACCACCACTGAAATTAGGATGGCTGGCGTGAGGGCAAACCCCGCGCTCACCGTGAGCCAGGAGGAAAGATAGGCGCCGATTGCCATGAAACCCGCGTTGCCCAGTGATAACTGGCCGGTTGCAAGGATGACATAGACCGAAAGCGCGCCCAAAAGCAGGATGGAGCCATCGGCCAAGAGGCCGGATTGATAGGCTGACAACATTATACGCGTCCTCCGGAAGTCTTGGCCGAGCCTCCGAGCAATCCTTGCGGGCGGACCAGCAAGATGACGATCATCAGGCCATATACAATAAAATCACGCAATTCCGCGCCCAGGTAAGCAACGGTAAGAACCTCGAGCACACCGATGATCGGTCCTGCCAAGAGCGCCCCCCAGATATTGGTCGCCCCGCCGACCACCATGACAGCGATTGCCTTTACCCCGACATCCGCCCCGATATAGGGCGTGATAGCGGAGTATTGCACGCCCACAAGCACGCCCGCCGCGCCTGCTAGGGCTCCGGATAGCGCGAAGGTGATCAGGATCAACCGTCCCGGATAGATACCCAAAAGGCGTGAGATTTCGCGGCTTTCGGCAACGGCACGCAGCGCCCGTCCCACAGCACTCCGCTGGATCAGGAGGCCAATGACCACACAGAAAAGAACAGTGACTACGATGACGATGATCTGCACCAGGCTGATAGAGACCAGTCCGATTGAGAAACGTGTGGCAAGGAGACCATCAAGCGACAGTTGTAGCGGGTCCGAGCCCCATAGGTTGGTCGCAAGGTTTTGTAAGATCATCGAGAAGCCGAGCGTGCTTAACATCGGCGTGACATGACCGGCATTACGCAGAGGTTCGTAACCGATACGTGCGACAATCGCCCCGATGATAGCCGTACCCGCCATCGCGGCCACAAGCGCAAGCCAGAGGGGGAAACCAGACAATAGCAGTGCAAAGCCCAGGTAGGCTCCGAACATGAAAATTTCGGCAATGGCGAGGTTGAGGATGCCGAGCACCCCCATCACCAGCGAGAAAGCGAGAGCGATCAGCGTATACACCGCGCCCAAAGTTAGGCCATTCAAGACCTGCTGGATAAAGATACTGACATACATCGAGGCGACGCGAACCCTGGTGAGAGAAAGAAGATCGTCCCAACCCTGAGGTTGGGACGCAGAGTGCTTACTGGCTGCAGGCGCCTTCAGCGGAGCACGCCGTGTCTTTGGCTGTCCATGCGCCATCTTTGGCTTCAACGATGAAGAAGGACTTCACAGCATCACCATCCTCGCCAAAGGAGATTTTGCCGCCCAGGCCGGAGAAATCGTGCTCGGAAGCCATATAGTCGCGTATCTTCTCGCGGTCGGACGCTAGATCCTCAGGCTTGCCGGTGATTTTTGCCGATTTTGCCGCTTCGACAAAAAGCGACATGATTTCATAGATATTGGCATCGAATTGTGAAGGTTCGATTGTGTCGGGGAGGTTCTTCTGCGCACGCAGAAGGGGGGTAAGTTTGGCGGTGAAATCCTGCACTGCGGGCGTATCGAGGCCGGCGAAGAAGGTTGTCGGAGCTACTACCGGAATTTCGGGATCGGCCGCGAGGATTGCACTCGAGATTAGCTGGGTCGAGCCTAGAACAGGCAGTTTGACACCTTGACGACGCATCTCGCGCAGCACGGTGATCGCCTGACTGTAATCTGCGGAGAGGATTACGGCATCGGGGGCCATTGCACGGATCTTGGTGACTTGCGCAGAGACATCAAGATCGCCGGTATTGAAGGTAATAGGGCTTGCGCCGTCCACGACGTCGATGTCATTTGCCTCTAGCACCTTGGGAAAGATCGAGGAGCCGACAGCGGTCGCGGTGGCATCCTTGGCGTCATAGATGATGGCAACCTTCTTCACACCATAGGTTTCGACAAACCACGGCAGAGTAACATTCGCGAGCTTGGCCTCATCGACCGTATTTCGGAAGGCCCAGGGACGGTTCGAAGCTGCTAGTCCTGGTTTCGAGCTGTTTTGCGAGACCGCGACGATCCCGAGCTGGTTTGCGAGCGGAAAGGCGACCTCGGCAGCCGAGGAGGTCGCGGGGCCAGCAATCGCCAGAACCTTGTCGTCATCCGTTAGTTTGCGGATCATCGATGCAGCCTGACCGGGCTTTGCACCATCGTCATAGATCGAGATCTCGAGCTTCTCGCCATTGATACCGCCGGCGTCATTGACCTCCTTCTCGAGCATCTTGAGCGCCACCGTATTCGCGCGGCCCCATTCAGCGAACGGGCCCGAGGCGGGTACGACTGCGCCAAAACGGATCGTGTCAGCATAGGCCGCGCTAGATGCCAGCGTGATGGCGAGTGCAGCTGCTCCGGATCGCGCGAGCATCATCTTATTGAATTCCATGTCTCACTCCACTGTTGTTGCAGACCCGAGAGCCCGCGCATTCTTATTTTTCAGGGCAGGGATTCTGCCGCTTAGTCAATCACGCTTCGATACAGAAAAACTTTCAAATAAAAACTTCCTAACAAAGCTATTTATATTGATGCGCTCATGTATGCATCATCGGCGCCCAGCTTGGGCATGTTGAGTGAGCAAAATATAGACATTACAAGAATCTATGTTTTTCACCTGTAGTTCTATTGAAAATAAGCTATTGAATTTAGTGATATTAATAAACGATTATTGATTCGGACATTCGCGGATCCAAGAACATTGTATGACTTTAAAATATGCAATATTAGAGATCTCTTAAGGGATCTTCGACGCGTTTAGGTGCCGGACGCCAAATTTCTAGGCAAATATATTTTGGAAATACCTTTGTAAGTTAATTAAATTGACAGATGATCCTTGGTGACTGAACCTTAAGAACAGTTGCGGCCCGACAGGATTGTGGGGCCAGCCGTTTGATAAGGGACCTCCGTTATGGGCCATTACCGCCAGACCTTTACGCCTGATCCTGCCGATACCCGCAGCCTGCGCAACGCGCTCGGACGCTTTCCCACCGGCGTCGTTATCGTCACGGCGACTGTTGCCGGGGAACGTATCGGCATGACGATGAGCTCGTTCAACGCGCTCTCGCTTGATCCTGCGCTGATCTTATTCTCTATCGGGCGCCATGCACATTCGCTGCCACTCTTCGAGAAGGCCGAAAGCTATGCGATCCATGTGCTCTCGCAGGATCAGACCGATCTGTCGAACCGCTTCGCGCGAGCAGGTGCGGATAAATTCGCCGGGGTCGAGACGACTCCCGGTCTGAATGGCGCGCCCCATATCACTGGCGCCCAGGCCATTTTCGACTGCGTTCCCAACGCCATCCATGACGCGGGCGACCATCGCCTCTTCGTGGCGCAGGTCAGCGAGATCCATCTCGCTGAACCGAGTTACCCGCTTATTTTCTCCCAAGGAGGCTATGTCGAGCTGCGCTGAAGCGCTGGCTCGCCGCCTCTCCCCTGCCTGAAGGATCCCCCCGATGATCAAGAACGGTGCCCAGCACACCAAATCGCTTCGCGACGGACGCGAAATCTATATCTACGGCCAGCGTGTCGAGGACGTGACCACAGCTCCCGCTTTCCGCCACTCGGTGGCATCCATGGGCAAACTCTACGATTTTCAGGCGGCGCCGGAAAATCAGGCCCTGATGACTTTCGAGACCGGTAATGGCGCCCGCGCCAATCGCATCTGGCAGCTTCCCAAGAGCTATGCCGAGCTAGTCGAGCGCCGTCACGCGCTGGAAGCTTGGACCGAGCTGCATGGCGGCTTCATGGGCCGCGCGCCCGATCACGTCGCCTCTTGCATCGCGGGCATGTATATGGGGCTCGAGGTCTTTGAGGAATATGACCAAACGCGCGCTTCGGCTCTGGCGGATTACTACCATTATGCGCGCGATAACGAGCTTTATCTGACCTATGTCATCATCAATCCGCAGGCCGATCGTTCGAAGGCCGCCAATGAGCAGAAAGATCCGTTCTTCGCGTGTGGTGTGGTTGATCAGGACTCTTCAGGGCTCACCGTGCGTGGAGGCAAGATGCTGGCCACGGGGGGCGTGCTGGCCAACGAGGTTTTCGTAACATGTATTCAACCGATGCGTGAAGGCGAGGAGCCCTACGCCATCTCCTTCGCGATCCCGATGAATACTCCCGGCCTCAAAATCCTGTCGCGGAAATCCTATGAAGCGCAAAGCCCCGAGATCTTTGATAATCCGCTTGGCGCGCAGTTCGACGAGAATGACGCGGTGCTTTATTTCGATGATGTGAAAGTTCCGTGGGAGCGCGTCTTCATCAATCAGAATACCTCAATGTGCGCGCGACAGTTCCATGCGACCCCCGCCCATGTCTATCAAAACTATCAGGCGCAGATCCGGCTTATGGTGAAGATGCGTTTCCTTATGGGGATTGCGCGCAAGACAGCCGAGACCAATGGAACATTGGCTATTCCCGCCGTGCGCGAGACGCTGGGCCAACTGGCTGCGCAAGCGGCAATGGTTGAAGCGTTTGTCTATGGTATGGAAGCCAAGGGCAAGATGCGCGGGGCATACTACATCCCCGATACGCATCTGCTTTACTCGGCGCAAGTCTTGACCCAGCAACTCTATGCCCAAGTCATTACTACCATGCGTGATTTGGCAGGCGGTGGGCTGATTATGCTGCCCTCCTCGGTCGCCGATTTCGCAAATCCCGAAGTGGCGCGTCTGATCGAGAAGACGCAGGCCAGCCCTGTCACCGACGCGAAGGGCCGCGTGAAGTTCTTCAAGCTTGCATGGGATGCGCTTGGGTCGGAATTCGGCTCACGCCACCAGCAATACGAAATGTTCTATGCAGGTGCGACCTTCGTCACAAAGGGGCATTCCTTCCGGCACTTTGATTGGGACCGCTCCACCGGGCTCGTCGATGCCATGATGGCAGGTTACGAGCTGCCGGCTGTGTCCTGAATGTAATCCGAGCTTTGGTGTTTGATCGGCATCACTTGGCTCAAGTCGAAAACCTCTTATCTAACCACAGGAAAAAAAATGAAAATCGCAAAGTCGCATGAAGAGTTCTATCCGATTGATATGGGCACCGAGGGCTGGGAAGTGCCGCCGGGATATCCGCAGGGCATCGAGCAGAAAATCCTCTCGGGTTTCCTTGACGAAGAAAAGAAGGAGGGCTTCCGAACCCGCCTTCTGCGTTTTGCACCGGGGATCTATACGACCAAACCTTTCGTGCATGATTACTGGGAAGAGGTCTATCTCGTCTCGGGCGATCTGACCGTCGGAAATGATGAGAATGGCGAAGGGGGCGAGGCATTTGGCCAGCACACCTATGCCTGCCGCCCCAAGGGCGCCTATCACGGGCCTTTCAAATCCGAAAAGGGCTGCGTTCTGATGGAACTGCATTACTACGTTGCCGAGGATGAAGTGGTCGCATGAGTTTGACCATTGCTGAAGTAACCGCGGCGCTGGAAAGCGGCGCGGTTACCGCCCAGGGCCTGCTCGAGCGTGTTGAGGCAGCGCTCGACGCTGCGGGCCCCGAGGCGGCGCGCATCTATACCGCGCTCGATCTGGAAGGTGCCCGCAGGGCGGCTTGCGCCTCTGACGCCCGCCGTGCGGAAGCCGCGACTTTGGGGCCGCTTGACGGAGTGCCGATCTCGGTCAAGTGCCTTTTCGATATGAGAGGCTTTGTCACGCATTCGGGCTCGAAAGTATTGGCAAATGCCGCACCTGCTGCAGCCGATGCTGACGTTATCAAGCGGTTGCGCGCCGCAGGGGCCGTGATTGTCGGCCATACAAATATGACCGAATTTGCTTATTCCGGTCTTGGTCTCAATCCCCATTTCGGCACCCCGCGCAATCCGGCGGTAGCGCCGGACTTGCCCGCGCGCATCCCTGGTGGATCATCGTCGGGGGCTGCGGCATCGGTTGGTGCGGGGCTTGCGGTGATCGGTCTCGGCACCGATACCGGCGGATCGTGTCGTATCCCGGCAGCTTTCTGCGGGCTGACAGGGTTCAAACCTACTGCAAGGCGCATACCGCAGGAGGGCTGCTATCCACTGTCACATACGCTTGATTCCATCGGCTCGATCGCCGCAGATGTGGCTGGCGTGGCGCTTGCGGATGCGGTGTTGGTCAACGAGCCCGACCTCGGCCTCTCAGTGCCCGAGAGCATCGTCGGCCTTCGCTTTGGCGTCCTGCGGAATTATGTCGTCGACGGGCTCGAGCCCGAAGTTTCGCAAGCGTGGACTGATGCACTCGAGCGTTTGAGGCAGGCCGGAGCCGAGCTGGTAGATCTCGAGTTGCCTCCCATCGAAGCGATTCCGGCGCTCAATGCAGGAGGCGGGATCACCGGCGCGGAAGCCTTTGCCGTGCATCGCGAACGACTTGTTGAAGCAGAAGCGGATTATGACCCTCGCGTTGCGGTCCGTATCCGCAAGGCCGAAACGATGACGGCTGAGGACTATGCCGCCGTTTTAGCTGCCCGCGCGGCGATGATCGCCGAATGTGATGCGCTGACCGAGGGGCTTGATGCGGTGCTTCTGCCCACGGTGCCAATGCTTGCGCCCGAGCTTGCGCCGCTTGAGACGGACGAGGCGCTTTATGGTCAGACGAACCTGCGCGCTCTGCGAAATCCAACGGTCACGAATTTCCTCGACCGCTGTGCATTGTCCCTTCCGTTGCCGCAGCCCGATGGCGCGTTGCCGGTAGGGCTGACCCTCATGGGCGAAACCATGGATGACCGCCGCCTGCTTGGCATCGGCACAACCGTCGAGGCGGTGCTGCGTCATCTCGCGCCCGCATTTTCAGGAGAATGACATGAAATTCGAGATCATATCCCGCACCGGATCGCAGGAGATCGTCTTCGACCCGCGCCAGCTCGTCATTGCTGGCTGGGCCGGACGCGACAAGGCGGCAATGGAGCACCATATCGTCGAGCTGGAAGCGCTCGGCATCGCGCGCCCCAAGACCACGCCGACCTTCTACCGCGTGGCTGCCGAACGCCTGACGCAGGCCGACATGATCGAAGAACTTGGCGACAAGTCCTCCGGTGAGGTCGAGCCGCTTCTGCTGCGCCATAATGGTGCGCTCTATGTTGGGCTCGGTTCTGATCATACTGACCGCGAAGTCGAAGCTTACGGGATCTCCGTGTCCAAGCAGCTCTGTGCCAAGCCGGTTTCGACAACGCTCTGGCCCATGGACGAAGTCAAAGACCATTGGGACAGTCTAGTTCTTCGCAGCTGGATCGAGACCGAGACCGGTCGCGTGCTTTATCAGGAAGGCTCGGTTGCCTCGCTGCTAATGCCGCTCGAGACGATGGCCCGCTACGAGGCCGAGGGACATTTCGAGGACGGCACCGCCATGCTCTGTGGCACCATGCCCGCCATCGGTGGCATACAGTACTCCACATATTTCAGTGCAGAACTCGAAGATCCTGTCCTCGGGCGCACCATTACGCTGGGCTATAAAATAGCAAGTCTGCCGATCCTTGGCTAACCCACATTCAAGAGCGCGGCTTGTTCTGCGGCGCTCTTCTTGCTCTATGGCTCTACCAGTTCGGTAAGATCGATGCTCCTGTGAAAACAGGTCTCGAATGGTCCTCATGCACCATTCGAGACCCGAAGTCGCGCACCGGCTTCATGTTCCTCGCGGCAAACATTTCCAGTGCCTACTTTACTGGCGCCCGCAACCAGATCCGAACGATTTCTGGGCAGTTCATTCTGATGCTCTCATTACTCGGGTTCGCCGGAGACATATTTCTCGTCTGCTGCGATATTATAGGCCAGAGCCAAGGAAGGAAGACGTTGGCGCCAGAGCCATGGCAGGGTATCGGATATGCAGCAGCACAGCTCGCTGACAAGAAGTCTCGACAGCTCGATCCGGATCGGATGCCTGATTGGGTGCGCGGACATCGTCAGCCGGAACGGTAGCTCTTTCGAGGCAGTTGTCCGCAAGGCGGGGCTGAGCCCTGAATCGCTATCCACGCCCGATCGCATGATCCCATTAAGCCTGTATACGCGTGTGCTGGATGTGGCGGCCGCCGAATGTCCGACAGGTAATTTCGGGATCTGTTTCGGTGACGTTTTCGATATTCGTAATCTTGGCGCAATCGGCTATCAGATGTTGCATGCCGGAAGCTGGGGCGAGGCACTGGAAACCTTTTGCAGCAACTTTTCGGTTGTTCAGGACCATTCGCATATGCAGCTGAAGCGTAGCGGCGGTTTGGCCTGCCTGAGCTACGAGCTGAGCGCGTTGCACTCGGATCTTCGTGCGCAGGATGCGGAGTTTTCAATTGCGCTTTTATGTCGTGCGCTAACGCGTCTGTCACCGGCATTCGTCCCCTCGCGCATAGATTTCCAGCATGTATTTCGCGCTTCTGCCCGTGGCACCTGTCTTGAAGAGGTTGAAATCCGTAGCCGCCAGCCGATGACCGCGCTTTATTTCGACGCGGCATGGCTGGAACGGCCCGCGCCGCAGGCCGATCGATATATGCATCGGCTGATCCTGGAGGATTTGGAGCGAGAGCTTCTGACGCGCAGCAACCGGACGGGGCTGATTGGCGCACTCCATGACGCGATGCAGTCCCGCAGTGACGGTCGGGGTCTCGCGACCTGTAGCGCGGGTGAAATCGCAGCGGAACTCGGGCTCAGCGAACGCACGATGCACCGTCGGCTTGAGGCTTATGACACAAGCTTCCGAGATCTGCGCGCCGCTGTCTGCATGGAAATCGCCTGTGAGTATCTCCTCGGAAGCTCCATGTCTGTATCCCAGATCGGCTATCGTCTGGGCTATAGCGAGAGCAGCGCTTTCTCGCGGGCGTTCAAGGCAGAAACCGGCCTGTCGCCCAGTAATTTCCGTTTGAGGGGTCGCCTGATCTCGTGAGCATGGGCCTGCCGGAAAGACCGGAAGGCCCATGTCGGGCGTGTGCGCTTTTAAAGGCCGCAGAAGTTCCGGATTTCGGAGCAGAGCTCCTCGGGTACTTCCCAGTTCGGGGCGTGGCCGGCCGCAGCATATACGCTGAGCCGCGCATCGGGTAAGGCGGCGAGCAGGGTGTCCTGATCTTCGCGCAGGAAGATCTCGTCATGAGCGCCCCAGACGAGAAGGACCGGGAGCGTCAGTTGTGCCAGCTCGGGGAACGGTCCCGCCGGTGGCCGGTAGTCAAGCAACCCCGCAAGCGCCGATTTCCACACATGGGCGGGAGCCTTCATGCTTTCGTCCACGATCTTGTCCAGCGTCATGCCTCCTCCCAAGGGGTTGACGCATGTGCCTGCCTGAAACTCATGGGCAAAGCTGCGTGGAAGAGGATCCTGAAGCTCTGAGAGGTCCCGTGCCAGCGCCACCAGCGGCGGTGTCGCTCCTGTGGCAGCGGTATCGACCAGCACAAGTTTTTGGGCCAGACCGGGCGCTCGGAGTGCGATCTCCCGGGCGATGAATGTGCCCATCGAATGCCCGACGATGACGGAAGGCCCTGTCCCGAGCGCCTGCAGCAATGCGATAACATCCTCTGCATGCTGGCCGATGGAATAGCCGGTCTCCGGCTTGTCGCTCTCGCCGAACCCCCGCAGGCTCACGGCAAGGACGCTGCAGCTGTCGGGAAAGGCCTGCATCATGCCATAGAAGGAATACCAGCTATCACCATAGCCATGGACCAGAACGAAACTATGGGGCCCGTGCCCTTTACGGGCATATTCCATGGTGATGCCGGTCTCCAGTGGCTGCCGCCCGAAGGTGATCATCTCGCTTGCAATATCCGGAGCGTCAGTCATGCGATGCTCCTGCGATGGAGAGGAAACTCGTGCCGAGCGCATCATAACGGGCAGGGTCCCGCCGCGAGAGATAGACGGCATAGCCCCAGCCCATGAGCCCCGTGCCGATAACCGCCGCCGGAAGCAGCAGGATCACTGCGACATTGGTGGCGCCTGTCAGCATTGGAAGGTTCGACAGTGCGAGCAGCAAGACGATGATCAGACCGATCAATGCCACAACCGGCGCAATCACCCTTTGCCAGAGTGTCGTGTCATGTGGTGTGCGGGCAAAATAGCGCAGGATCGAGATGCCCACGAGGATCTGGACCGAGAGGACCCCCAGTGCCGAGAGTGCGGCCATGAACGAATAGACGGTTGCATAGGGATCGATCCTGAACAGGGCACATAGGCCGATGATCAGGGCGACCGAGAGGCTCTGGACACGATTGGCTGTATGGGTCGAGCCGAAATGCGGATGGACCTGTGCCAGCGCCTTGGGCAGGACAGCTTCGCGCCCGCCTGCAAAGAGATAGCGGCTGATCGTGTTATGGAAGGACAGGATACAGGCAAAAAGGCTGGTGACCAGCAGAGCGCTCATCGTCGTGCTGAGCAGGCTGCCGCCAAGTGCATGTGCCGTGTTCACGAAGAGATCCGAGCTATCGGCGGTTGCCGCGTCACGGATATTGGACGGGCCATAGGCAATCACCATGCACCACGCTGAAAAGGCATAGAACAGGGTGATACAGATCACGGCAAGATAGGTCGCCATCGGGATCGTGCGGCGCGGGCGCTTGGCTTCTTCCGCAAAAATCACGGTTGCCTCGAAGCCGAGGAAGGAGGCCACAGCAAATAGAAGGCTGACACCGATCCCCGCCGAGAACCCGACCGAGGGCAAGAACGAGGTTGCACTGATGCCTTCCGGCCCGCCTTGGGCAAGGATCAGCAGGTTGAGCACCATCAGCACAACGATTTCGCATAGCATGCAGATCCCGAGAATCCAGCCTGAGAACTCGATCTGGCGTCGGCCGCAGAGATCCACGAGGATCACGCAGATCAGAGCCGCGGCCCACCACGGCAGAGGCAGTCCTAGCGGTTCCAGAAGTCCCGCAATGACGATCCCGAAAAAGGCATAGATGGCAATCTGGATCGCATAATAAGTCAGCAGCGTCATTGCACCTGCCGCCAGTGCCCAGCGTGATCCCAGCCCTTTGGAGACAAAGGCGTAAAAGGCACCAGCGCTTCCGACATGGCGGCTCATTGCCGTAAAGCCCACGCTGAACAGGAGATAGATCAGCCCCGCAATGACATATCCCATAGGCGCACCCGCACCATTGCCGATCGAATAGGCCAGAGGTGCCGCACCGACGATCGCTGTCAGCGGTGCGGCGGCAGCGATAACGAAGAAGAGGATATGGGTAACACCCAAGGATCCTTTCCTGAGAGTGGTTTGAGGTTGTGGATCCGCCATATGGAATTCCTTTCCGAGAGAAGTGTGACACTTGCCATCAGGAAAATTCTAGTGAGGCAGCTTGGAACCCGTCTTGACAGTTCAGGCCAACGACATGGCAGTTTCAGCCAATTCTACGATCTGGTCTCCCGCATTTGACTGGCCTAGACCCGTGCCCAGAAGAGGTCGTATCGCCCAGCAGCCCTGAACCGCATCATGTCCGTAGGCCGAACTCCATGAGGCACGAGGTTTCAGACCGGACCACTCAAATGGGGGAAGATCAACTTACACACTCAGGCACGGGCTGGCGAAATCATCATTCGTTCGAGCTTCAGTTCAGGGTATTTCGCTGAAAGCGATTTAAAATCAGCCATCATCTGTCCCTCGATCCAATCGGCAACGGCGCGGGATCTGGCGGAGGTTTCGTTGAACTGGAGACAGCACAGGCGCGACGTCAGCATGACGGGCTCGGGGTATACGGGGACGAGAAGGCCGTTATCGAGCCAATGTGCTACGATGTTCAGCCACCCCGTGGCAGTTCCCTGACCTGACAAGGCTGCCTGGACGACAATGGAATAATCGGCAAACGAGAGCGCCGACGTCCTGTCGCTTTCCTCGGGGGTGATGATGCTCGCCGGATCGTTTATGCCTTCGAGATAGACACGCGGCACTGTTCCATGGCGCGCGGTCCGTGCGATCGAGGCCGCGCAGATATCGATATATCCCTCGCGCAGGAGAACACGGGCCCCGTCCGGCGGGCTCTCGTAATAGCGCATTGCCAGATCGACGCCCTCGATCGGGCCCGATACCGGTCCGGCAATCAGCTGGAAGCGCAGTTCGAGTTGCGGAAACGCGGCCCGAAAGACCGAGATCCGCGGCATGAGCCAATGCGCGACGAAGGCCGTCGAGACCGAAAGCGTGATCACCCGGTCCTCATCCCTCTTGCGGGTCAGGCGATCGAGCTCGGCGGAGATGTCGCTGAACGATCGTCCGACAACCTGCGCCAGACGCGCTCCTTCGGCACTCAGCGTCGCTCCGCTGCGCGAGCGTTCGAACAGGGGCTGTCCCAGATGGGTCTCGAGTGCATGGATCGCACGGCTGATTGCCGGCTGCGTGACGTTCAGCTCATCTGCGGCCCGCGAGAAGTTCTGATGCCGCGCGGCGGCCTCGAAGATGAAAAGGCTACCGACTGAGGGCAATTTACGACGAAGACTATCCATGATCTGAAGTTATAATAGTTATCAGACTTCTTCAATTGAATTTACCTTTATTGCACCGCAACATGAGGTCAACACATATCCCATTAGAGGCCTGTCATGGATCTGACCCGTTTCAAACTGTTGACCTTCGATGTGGTCGGCACCTGCATCGATTTCGAGAAAGGCGTGCTCGACGCGATCCGCGAACTGGGCGGCGATGCGGCCAGGGGCCTGAGCGATGACGAGATTTTCAAACCCTATGTGCAGGCGCGTGACATCCATCATGGCCGCACCAGCGAAGCCTTTGGCGATGTCTATCTTCATATGGCCAAGGTGCTAGGGCTTGAAACGGCGCACCGTAATGCGGAGCTGTTCCAGTTGCGGCTGTTGCAGCTTCCTGCTTTCCCCGATGCGCCCGAGGCGCTCGGGCGTATGCGGGCGCGTTTTCGTTTGTGCGCGATGACCAATGCCGATCGCACTGCCTTCAGCGCCTATCACTGGACGCTGGGGCTGCCCTTCCATGACGCCATTACCTGTGACGATGCGGGCGTCCCCAAGCCGGATCCGCGCGTCTTCGACTATAGCCGTGGCCGTGCTTCGGTGCTCGGGATCAAACAGGACGAGATCCTGCATGTGGCTCAAAGCCAGCATCATGATATCGGCGTGGCGAAGGCACTCGGCTACAAGACCTGCTGGATCCAGCGGCGCTTCGATCAGGAAGGTTACGGCGGCTCGCCCGATCCGGCCGAATATACCGAACCCGATCTGCATCTCCATTCGCTTGCGGATCTGGCCGATGCGGTTGATGCCGCCTTCGCCAAGTGAACGGGCGCGATACTGTCTCGGTTCCTCCCAAAGCGCCCTCGCTCTGGGAGGAGCTTGCTCCTGCCGCGCCAGAGTATCCGTCGCTTGCCGTCTCCGATCGCGCCGAGGTGCTGGTGGTGGGCGGGGGCTATGCGGGGCTTCATGCGGCCCTGACCCTTGCGCGGGCGGGCAAGACCGTGATCGTGGCAGAGGCGGGGCCCTTAGGCACGGGCGGCTCGGGGCGCAATGGGGGCGTGGTGAACGCGAAGTTCCGCATATCCTATAGTGCTCTGGCCCAGAGCCACGGGATCGCGACAGCCCGCAGAATGCACGAGATCGCCGACAGGTCGGTGGCCTATCTCGAGGAGACGCTCGAGAGGTATGATATCGGGGCGCATTACGCGCGTCACGGCGCGCTGCGCTGTGCCCATACCGCGCGCGCATTCGAGGCGCTGGCGCGGGATGCCGAATGGCAGAAGGCCGAACTGGGCGTGAGCGG
This sequence comes from Thioclava sp. GXIMD2076, assembly GCF_037949795.1. Classification (NCBI taxonomy): domain Bacteria; kingdom Pseudomonadati; phylum Pseudomonadota; class Alphaproteobacteria; order Rhodobacterales; family Paracoccaceae; genus Thioclava; species Thioclava sp. GXIMD2076. The sequence continues at coordinate 502,379 of NZ_CP149933.1, read as the reverse complement.
TCTCGCATTGCTCGACCGTCAGGAGATGCAACGCGAAACCGGCAGCACGGATTTCTGCGGCGGAGTGCTTGCGCCGCAAGGGGGCACGATCCGTCCACTCGACTATCTGCACGGACTGGCGCAGGCGGCGGTAAGGGCCGGCGTGCGGCTCTATGCCCGAAGCCCTGTGCTGGAGGTCGAAGAAGCCACCGGATCTCTCCGAGCGACACTCCCGAACGGCGAGATCCGCGCCGATCATGTGCTCTATGCGACCGATGCCTATTCCTCCATCAGTCGCGTCACGGCACCATTGCGCCGGTCGGTCGTGCCGTTCCGCTCGGCGATGGTGGCCACGGCGCCTTTGCCTGCCACAATGTCCGAGGAGATCTGTGCCAATGCCCGTAGCTATACCGAGACTCGGCGGATGATGCGCTGGTTCCGGCGCGAGGGTGACAGGCTGATCTTTGGCGGACGCGGTGCGCTTGGCGCGGTGGATGCCCCTGCGGCCTTCGCGCGGCTGGAAAGCGCGATGCGCGCGATTTTTCCGCAGCTTGAGGGGCATCCGGTGACCCACCGCTGGTCCGGCCATGTTGCGTTGACCTTCGATGCCTTACCGATGGCGGGGGCACTTACGCGACGCCAGCACTTCGCGGCGGGCTTCAACGGCGCGGGTGTCGCGATGTCGGGCTATGTCGGGCATTGTATGGCGCGCAGGTTCCTGGGCGAGGCGCCGGATCTGGGGCTTGTGGCGCGGGACACCCTCCCCAAAGTGCCGTTCTTCGCGTTCCGCTCCATCGGGGTCAGGGCGGTTACGGCGGGCTACGAGACCCTCGACCGGCTCGGCTTCTAACGACAAAGAGAATGGCGGAAGGTGGCACCAGATCACCCCGCCAAACCATGATCCTCGGATATAGTTCCTCACAGGGAGACAGATATGACGACCGAACGACCGACAAACTGGACAGATCGTGATAGCCGCCTGCTGGAGGGCGCATTGCGGCAAGGCGCTACGCGGCGTGAGCTTCTGCATATGCTGATGGTCGCAGGCGTTGGCCTGAGCGCGGGCGGCACACTTTTAGGCCTTGCAGGGCGCACGAATGCCGCAACCCCCATGCGCGGTGGCCATCTGAAAGCGGCAGGCTGGTCGGCCTCGATTGCCGATACGCTCGATCCGGCCAAGGGCTCGAACACGACCGATTATGTCCGCGCCTGCACATTCTATAACCGGCTGACCTTCATCGACCGCGCGGGCGTGCCGCAGATGGAACTGGCCGAGAGCATCGAGACACCAGATGCCCAGACATGGCAGATCACTCTGCGCAAGGGTGTCACGTTCCACAACGGCAAGAGCTTTGGTGCGGAGGATGTGGTCTATTCGCTTCAGCGCCATCTGGATCCGGAGGTCGGCTCCAAGGTCAATGCGATTGCCAAGCAGATGGTCGAGATCTCGGCCACCGGAGCACTCGGCGTCCGGATCGTGCTGGCCGAGCCCAATGCCGACCTGCCTACGATCCTCGGGCTCCATCATTTCGCCATCATCGCGGATGGAACGACCGATTTCACCACAGCCAACGGAACCGGTCCCTTTACCTGCGAGGTCTTCGAGCCGGGCGTGCGCTCTGTCGGGCAGCGTAACGACAGCTACTTCAAATCCGAAGGCCCCTATCTCGACAGTGTCGAGTTCTTCGCGATCGCCGATGCCAGCGCGCGCCTCAACGCGCTTATGTCGGGCGATATCCAGATCGCGGCCAAGATCAACCCGCGTGCCATGCGGACGCTCGAGGGACGGGGCGGTATCTCGACGCTGACCACGACCGCTGGCAATTACACCGATCTCAATATGCGTATGGACCTTGATCCAGGGTCGAAGGCGGGTTTCATCGAAGGCATGAAGCATCTGGTCAATCGCGAGGCGATCCAGAAATCCGTGCTGCGCGGCTTTGCCGATATCGGCAATGACCAGCCCGTCTCGCCGGCCAGCCGCTATTACAATACCGAGTTGAAACCTGCGGAATTCGACCCCGACCGTGCCAAGGCAGCCTTCGATAAGGCGGGCCTGTTGGGGGTCGAAATCCCGATTGTGGCCTCGGAGGCCGCCGCGTCCTCGGTCGATATGGCGACGCTCATCCAGCAGGCAGGGGCAGGGATCGGGATGAATATCAGGATCGATCAGGTGCCCGCGGATGGCTACTGGTCGAATTACTGGCTCAAGGCGCCAGTCCATTTCGGGCATATCAACCCGCGGCCCACACCCGATATCCTCTTCTCATTGCTTTACAGCTCGGACGCGCCCTGGAACGAGAGCCGCTATATCTCCTCCCGTTTTGACAGTCTTCTGAAAGAGGCGCGCGGTTTGACCGACGAAAGCAAGCGCACCGAGATCTACTGGGATCTGCAGGAGATGGTCGCGCAGCAGGCAGGGACGATCATTCCGGCCTATATGAGCAATATCGACGCCTATACCGACCGGCTCGGCGGGTTGGAGCCCAACCCCTTGGGCGGATTGAACGGCTACGCATTCTCGGAATATGTCTGGCTCAACAGTTGATGGCAGCGCTTTCTCGGATGCGATTGTGGGAGCAGGGGAGGCGGAGGGAAACCGCCTGTCCCGACATGGCGCCATGACCCGCGGCGACTTATGGTTTGATCGGCGCCTGTTCGATCGGGCCGGGTCTACGCTGTGTCATCTCAGATGGAGTTTGCAGGGCACCTTGATGAGTTTATGTGCGGCCGGAGCCTCTTCCATCTGGGCCATCAGGCGGGCGATCAGGTTGGGCACATCCTGTTCGATCATGCCGACATTCTGCGGCAGCAATGCAGCAAACGGATCGTAGTCGAAGGTGCCATAACGGATCGCGGCTGCCTCCGGTGGTGGCAGCGCCTGCATCCAATGCACCACCCCTTCAAGGGTAATGGTCGAATTCACAAAGAGCCCGTGCGGCCGCGCGGGGAGATCTTCCAAGACCCGACGCGCTTTCAGCGGTGCATAGCCGGGCGTCAGTATATGCTCCGCTGGTACATCGAGCCCTTGTGCGGCATGCGCATCGAGGAAGCCACGCCGCCGTTCCCGCGTGTTATGATCGTCCAGCCGCCCGCCGATAAACACCAAGGCCTCACATATGCCGAGATCCCTTTTGCAGGCGTCGAGGATGGCATTGGTCAGGCTGAAGGCGCCCGCGTAGCTGTCGGATATGATGGAGGGGGCCAGGCTGCCCGGCAGATCGAGATTGATTGTCGGCACGCCATTTGCGGCACATAGTTCCGCGATGCGGTCCGGATTGGTGCTGCCACAGGCAACGAGGCGATCCACCTGATAGGAAAGCAGCCCCCTTGCAGCCTCGATCTCCAGATCGGGGTCGCGCTGTGTGCAGGTGATGACAGGGAAGAGCCCCGTCGCCCGCGCGGCCTCCTCGAATTGCTCGGCGATCGCGCCGAAGAAACGGTTGTCGTATTTCGGCACGACCATGCCGACGATCTTGGATTTGTCGCGCCGCAGGACACTTGCCTGAATATTGACCGCATAGCCCTGCTCCTCGGCCGCGCGCAGGACGCGATCGGCCAGATTCTGGCTGATTCGGCGCTTCTTCCACGATCCGTTCAGCACAGAGGACACCGCTGTGGGTGAGGTTCCGACGATCTCGGCCAGATCGTAGATCGTTGTCCGCCTTGCAGAATTGGCGTTGCTGGCTGACATCCTGCCCATCTCCCGCGTGAACGTCCCGTTGACGGATGTTGACAGCTCTGATGCGCAATGGCAATGATGCTCCATCGGTTGAGCATCTTGAGGAGAGGATGCTCTATCGAAAGAGCGCCCGAAGGTGGCGCATGGGGATCAGCTATGTGTCCTGCGACGTCTATTGGGGGCCCAAGTTGTCTTGTGCATCATCCGGAAGGCCGGTCTGACAGGAGGAGTAACATGACCAAATTCCGTATTTTCGCCGCATCCGCACTTGCGGTCGCTGCGGCCCATGCCGCCCATGCCGAAGCCACCGTGGCCTTTCTGATGCCCGATCAGGCATCCACCCGCTACGAGCAGCATGACTATCCCGGTTTCCAGGCCGCGATGGACAAGCTCTGTGCCGAATGCAAGGTGATCTACCAGAACGCCAATGGCGACGTCTCGCTCCAGCAGCAGCAATTCAACTCGGTCATCGCGCAAGGTGCCTCGGTGGTCGTTCTTGATCCGGTCGATAGTTCGGCTGCCGCGACGCTGGTCCAGATCGCCCATAGTCAGGATGTGAAGGTCGTCGCCTATGACCGCCCGATCCCCGATGTTCCGGCGGATTTCTATGTGTCCTTCGACAATGAGGGCATCGGCCGGGCGATCGCGCAATCGCTGGTGGATCATCTGAAGGCCGAGGGGGTCGCGGAGGGCGAGGGGGTGCTGCAGATCAACGGTTCTCCGACCGATGCCGCCGCAGGACTGATCCGCGACGGGATCGACAGCGCGCTCGACAATTCCGCTTATAAGACCCTGTCCGAATTCGATACGCCGGATTGGGCGCCGCCCAAGGCACAGGAGTGGGCGGCTGGCCAGATCACCCGTTTCGGAGACGATATCAAAGGGATCGTGGCGGCCAATGACGGCACTGCCGGTGGGGCGATCGCGGCGATGAAGGCCGCGGGCGTCAGCCCGCTGCCGCCGGTGACCGGCAATGACGCGACCATCGCGGCACTGCAGCTCATCATTGCGGGCGATCAATACAACACCATTTCCAAACCCTCCGAAATCGTGGCCGAAGCCGCCGCCGGGGTGGCGATGAAACTCGTAAGGGGCGAGACACCCGATGCGACGACCGAACTCTATGACACGCCGTCGCAGCTCTTTGTCCCCGCCGTGGTGACGCAGGAGAACATCAAGGCGGAGATCTTCGACAAGGGCATCCAGACCGTCGCTGAAGTCTGCACCGGTGAATATGCCGAACCCTGCGCGAAGCTGGGCCTCGAATAAACGGCTGCCGGGGGCGGAGACCCGCCCCCGGCTTTCAAGGGAGGAGACTGGATATGCACAAGGGTGATCTCATCCTGAAGCTGCGCGGCGTGACCAAGCAGTTCGGCGCGGTGACCGCGCTTCAGGATATCGAACTCGACGTTCATGCGGGCGAAGTGGTGGCGCTCGTGGGCGACAATGGCGCGGGGAAATCCACGCTGATCAAGGTTCTGGCGGGTGTGCACCAGCCCACCAGCGGGAGCATCGAATGGTGTGGCAGGCCGGTGACGCTCGATAGCCCCGGCACCGCGCTGGAACTGGGAATTGCCACCGTCTTTCAGGATCTCGCCCTTTGCGAGAATCTCGATGTGGTGGCGAACCTCTTTCTCGGGCACGAGAAAGGCCCCTGGGCGCTCGACGAGGTCGAGATGGAAGTCCGCGCCTGGACATTGCTGCAGGAACTGGCCGCGCGTATCCCCTCGGTGCGCGAACCGATCGCCTCGCTCTCGGGCGGCCAGAGACAGACGGTGGCCATCGCGCGCTCGCTGCTGCTCGACCCCAAGATCATCATGCTGGACGAGCCGACCGCGGCACTGGGTGTCGCCCAGACCGCCGAGGTGCTGAACCTGATCGAGCGGGTGCGTGACAGGGGGCACGGGGTGATCCTCATCTCGCATAACATGGAGGATGTGCGCGCGGTGGCCGACCGGATCGTCGTGCTGCGCCTTGGCGAGAACAACGGTGTGTTCACCGCAGCGACCTCGCATCAGGATCTGGTCGCGGCGATCACCGGCGCCTCCGAGAATTCTGTCTCGCGCCGTATGGCCCGCAAGCAGGGAGAAATCGCATGAGCAATGCACAGCTCGACCGCGCCGATACGCGCGTGCGCCATGACGAGGGTCTCGCGGGCGCGGGTCGCGCCTTCATCGACCGGGTCCGCTCCGGCGATCTGGGGATGCTGCCTGTCCTTTCGGGACTGGTGCTGATCACATTGGTCTTCAGCACATTGAATCCGGTGTTTCTGGCACCGAACAATCTCGTGAACCTGCTATTCGATGCCGCCGCTATCGGGCTGATCTCGCTTGGCGTGGTCTGCGTGCTGCTGCTGGGCGAGATAGATCTGTCTATCGGGTCGATGTCGGGCCTTGCCTCGGCGTTGACCGGTGTGCTCTGGGTCAATTCCGGCCTTCCGATGCCGGTGGCCGTTCTCGGGGCGGTTCTCGCAGGAGCGGCAGTGGGCTTCATCTACGGCGTCCTGCGCAACAAATTCGAGATGCCGTCCTTCGTGGCGACCCTCTCGGGTCTGCTGGCGCTGCTGGGATTGCAGCTCTATCTCCTCGGCGCCACCGGTTCGATCAATCTGCCCTATACCTCGCCGCTTGTGAAATTCGGCCAGATCCTCATCATGCCGGCATGGTTGTCCTATCTGGCGGCGATCCTGCCGGGCGCGCTGATGCTCTATGGCGGGATGAAGACCATGCGCCGCCGCCGTGCGGTCAATCTCTCGAGCCCCGGTCTCTCCGTGCTACTGGTCAAGGCAGGGGTGATCACCGTCGCGCTTCTGGCCTGCGTCGCCTATCTCGAGCAGGGCCGTGGCGTGCCCTATATGTTCGGCGTCTTCACCCTGTTCGTCGTCGCGCTCGACTATGCGCTGCGCCGCACCAAATGGGGCCGTTCCATGTTTGCGGTCGGCGGCAATGCCGAGGCCGCGCGCCGCTCAGGTATCGACGTCAAGAAGATCCGCCTGTCGGCCTTCATGGCCTGCTCCTCGCTTGCGGCACTGGGCGGTGTTTTCGCCGCCTCGCGCCTTGCCTCCGCCTCCCAGCAGGCCGGAACCGGCGATGTGAACCTCAACGCCATCGCGGCTGCGGTCATCGGGGGCACGTCGCTGTTCGGGGGCAGGGGCTCCGCCTGGTCGGCGCTTCTCGGGATCATCGTCATCCAGGCGATCTCCAACGGCCTGACCCTTCTCAACCTCTCGTCGAGCCTGCGCTACATGATTACGGGGGCCGTGCTGGCCATCGCCGTGATCGTCGATAGCCTCGCCCGCCGCTCCCGTGCCTCGCATGGCCGTGCCTAAGGATCCGACATGAAACTCGAAAACAAAACAGCAGCGATTACCGGCGCGGCGTCCGGTATCGGACTTGCCTGCGCCAAGGGCCTTCTGGACGAGGGGGCCAGCGTCGTCCTGATCGACCGTGACGCCGAGAAGCTGTCCCAGCTCTGCGAGGCGCTGGGAGACAGGGCCCACCCGCTGGTGCTCGATCTCTTCGACGGGCAGGCCGTCTCGGCAATGGTGCCGCAGATCGAAGCACGGGTAGGGCCGCTTGACATCTTCCATGCCAATGCCGGCGCCTATGTCGGGGGTGCCGCAGCCGAAGGTGATCCGGATGCCTGGGACCGGATGCTCAATCTCAATATCAACGCGGCGTTCCGTTGTGTGAATGCCGTCCTTCCCGGCATGATCGAACGGAAATCGGGGGACATCCTGTTCACCTCTTCTGTGGCAGGTGTCATCCCCGTGGTCTGGGAGCCGGTCTATACCGCGTCCAAATTCGCCGTGCAGGCGTTCTTGCATTCCACCCGTCGTCAGGTCGCGCCGCATGGCATCCGGATGGGGGCCGTCCTGCCCGGTCCCGTGGTGACCGCATTGCTCGATGACTGGCCGCAGGAAAAGATGGACGAGGCATTGGCCAACGGGTCCCTCATGCAGCCCGAGGAGGTGGCGGAAGCCGTTGTCTTCATGCTGACCCGCAAGAAGGGTGTCGTGATCCGCGACATGGTGATCCTTCCCAATAGCGTGGATCTGTAAGATGCATCTGATCGGCATAGACGTGGGAACGGGCTCGGCGCGCGCGGGTGTCTTCGATCTGCGGGGCGCTCTCAAAGGCACATCCGTGCAGGAGATCGCGCTCTGGAAGGGGCAGGGCAACCGCGTCGAGCAATCCTCGGATGATATCTGGCGCGCGGTCTGCGGCGCGGTGCGCGGGGCCGTTGAAGCCTCGGGTATCGACCCCGCAACCGTCGGCGGCATCGGGTTCGATGCGACCTGTTCGCTTGTGATCCTCGGGGCGGGCGGCGTGCCGCTCCCGGTGGCACAGGACCGCAACATCATCGTCTGGATGGATCACCGCGCCACCGGGCAGGCCGAGCGTATCAACGCCTCGGGACATCGGGTCCTCGATTATGTCGGCGGCATCATCTCGCCCGAGATGGAAACGCCGAAGCTCCTCTGGCTCAAGGAGAACATGCCGGAGATCTATGCGCAGGCATGGCAGTTCATGGATCTTACCGACTTCCTGACATGGCGCGCCTCCGGTGATCTTGCGCGCTCCATCTGCACGGTGACCTGCAAGTGGACCTATCTGGGCCATGAGAACCGATGGGATGCGAGTTATTTCGAGCAGATCGGACTGGCCGATCTTTGTGCGGACGGGTTTGACCGGATCGGCCGGCGCGTGGTTCCGGCCGGCACGGCGCTCGGTCAGGGGCTGACTGCGGCGGCGGCGCGGGAGATGGGGCTGCCCGAGGGAATCCCCGTCGGCGCGGGGCTGATCGATGCGCATGCGGGCGGGCTTGGCACCGTCGGCACTGCGGGGGATCCGACCGCCGATCTGGCCTATGTCTTCGGCACCTCTTCCTGCACCATGACGACCACCCGCGATCCGGCCTTTGTGCCGGGGGTCTGGGGGCCGTATCATTCGGCGATGGTGCCGGGTATGTGGTTGAACGAAGGCGGGCAGAGCGCGGCCGGAGCGGCGGTGGACCAGCTGCTGGATCACCATCCCTATGCGCCCGAAGCGCATCGGCAGGCCGCAGCTTGTGGCCAGTCCTTGCCCGCGTGGCTGGCCGCGCAACTCGGCGATAGGCCGGTTCTCGATCTGGTGGCGGGGCTGCATGTGGTGCCCGAGGTGCTGGGCAATCGTGCACCGCATGCCAACCCGCATCGTCGCGCGACGGTCATGGGGATCGGCATGGATCGGGGGCTGGAAAGCCTGCTGGCGCTCTATCTCGCGACGCTTTGCGGCCTGGGCTACGGGCTGCGCCAGATCATCGAGGCGCAGGACGCTCTCGGTGCCAAGGTGGAGCGTATCGCGATTAGCGGCGGAGCGGGGCGACATCCGCTGGTGCGCCAGATCCTTGCCGATACCACCGGCAAACCCGTGATTGCCCCCGAAACGGAGGAGCCGGTGCTTCTCGGGGCGGCGATGCTGGGGGCGCTGGCGGGGGGCGTCCATGCCGATGCGGAGACGGTTATGCAGTCGATGTCGCGCAGCGGCAGCGTGAACCAGCCCGATATGGAGGCCTTCGCGCGTCATACCGCCCGTTTCGGGGTCTTTACCCGCCTGCAGGACATAGGAAGCGCGGCAACCGCGTGACCCGCAGAGGCTGTCCATCATGGGGAAAGGTGTAGGCTGCTGGCAGGACAGGAGAAATTCGCTTGGCGTCTTGGACATCATTTGACGCAAAGCGCGGGAGAATGCCGCAGTGCACGAAAATACGGCCTTTCCCGCGACTGGTAAGATGGCCTTGCCGTGTCCGAGTTCCGAGACTGCCCACAGGATACGGGTGACGTGTTTGACCGTGTCATTGCGGCGGGGGGCAGTCCCGTTGACAGGGAGATCTGCAATGGCGATGGCACAAGGAGGGAATGACGTTTCTTCTCCGTCTGGGCAGTGAGTTTTTTGGGATCATCGAGGAGACTGGCGAGGGCATTACGGGCTTCGCCTGCGGCGACACGGTTTACGGAATGATCAGAATCGGTGCCTTCTCGGACTCTCGCGTCGTCCCTGCGACGGATATCGCGCGGTCGCCCGAACGGATCACAGCCCTTGTCGAGGCCGGAACGGTCACGCCCTATGTGGAGCGGATCTTCCGATTGGCAGTGGTCCGGCAGGCTCTGGAGTTACCGGAAGCCGGACGCACGCGCGGCAAGATCGTCCTGTCCATGGGCTGAAGGGGAAAGGTGATGCGGAATTCGGGAGATGGACCCTGCGCCGCGGAACATCCGTCGGCTCAGGTCTGCCGGCTCGCCTCGCGCGGTCTGGTAAGGACCGATGGCCTTTTGGGTGAAGCGCCTGCCCGAAGGGGGCAGGTGCGACGGGTCAGTGGTTGTGGCGCGGGAGTTTGCGCGAGATCGCGCGAAATTTCTCGGCTCCGCGGATGGTGGCGCCATCCTGCATCTGGGTGACCGTCTCGCGATAGAGCTGTTGCCATGGGGTGGCCGAGGGGGGCACCTCCGGTAGCCCTTCCGCCTTGCGCCGGTCCAGTTCGGCATCGGAGACCAGCATATCGCAGCGTCCTCCGGTCAGATCGATGCGCAGCCGGTCGCCCGTGCGGATCCAGGCCAGCCCGCCGCCCGCCGCGCTTTCGGGCGAGGCATTGAGGATCGAGGGGCTATCGGCAGTGCCCGATTGCCGCCCGTCGCCAAGTGTCGGCAGAGAGGTTATGCCGCGTTTCAGAAGACGGTCCGGCGGCTGCATATTGACCACCTCCGCCGAGCCGGGCCAGCCCAGTGGCCCGGCGCCGCGGATCACAAGTATGGAGTGTTCGTCGATGTCCAGCGCGGGATCATTGATGCGCGCATGGTAATCCTCCGAGCCGTCGAAGACGAAGGCCGTGCCCTCGAAGACCCCCTCCGAGCCGGGGGTCGTCAGATACCGCCGGCGGAAGTCCTCGGATATCACGCTGGTCTTCATGATCGCGAAATCGAAGAGATTTCCCGTGAGCACAAAGAACCCCGCGCGCTCCATCATCGGTGCGCCATAGGGCAGGATGACCTCGCGGTCCGAACTCTGACGGCCCTCGAGATTAGCGCCCATATTTTGGCCCGTGACCGTCCGGCACGAGAGGTCCAGCTTGCCCGCCCCCATTAGCTCCCACATGATTGCTGGTACCCCGCCTGCACGGTGGAACCGCTCGCCCAGATATTTGCCCGCAGGCTGCACATTGGCCAGAAGCGGAATGTCATAGCCGTAGGTCTGCCAATCCTTGGCGGTGATCTCGACGCCCGCATGTTTGGCCATGGCCGCGATATGGGGCTGGGCATTGGTCGAGCCACCGATTGCCGCATTCACGCGGATCGCGTTCAGGAAAGCGGGCCGTGTCATGATATCGGACGGGCGCAGATCCTCGTGAACCAGCTCGACCGCGCGTTTGCCGGTGCGATAGGCCATCTGTCCGCGCTCGCGATAGGCGGCAGGGATCGCGGCGCAGCCCGTCAGCGACATGCCAAGCGCCTCGGCAATCGCGTTCATCGTGGAGGCCGTGCCCATGGTGTTACAGTGACCCACCGAAGGAGCACTTTCCAGAGCGGTTTCCAGAAACTCCTCGCGGGTGATCTCGCCTGCGCCATATTTGCGCCGCGAGCGCCAGATGACGGTGCCCGAGCCCACCAGATCGCCCTCGTGCCAGCCATCGAGCATGGGCCCGCCCGACAGCACGATGGCCGGAATGTCGACCGTGGCCGCCGCCATCAATGCCGAAGGCGTGGTCTTGTCGCAGCCGGTGGTCAGCACCACCCCGTCGAAAGGATAGCCGTAAAGCAGCTCGACAAGTCCCAGATAGGCCAGATTGCGGTCCAGCGCGGCCGTGGGACGCTTGCAGTTCTCGAACAGGGTGTGGGTTGGAAACTCGATCGGGATACCGCCGGCATCGCGAATGCCGTCGCGCACCCGTTTGGCCAGATCCAGATGGTGGCGGTTGCAGGGGCTGAGGTCGCTGCCGGATTGTGCGATCCCGATGATCGGGCGTCCCGCGCGCAGCTCCTCGGGGGTGGTGCCATAATTCATGAAACGCTCGAGATAGAGCGCCGTCATATCGGCATGGTCGGGATTGTCGAACCAGTCCTGCGAGCGCAGACGGGGTTTGGGCGGGGTCTTGGTCATTGTGTCTCCTCCACAGGGTCGCAGGCATTCAGCGCCTCGAGATGCATCAGCAGGCCTGAATGGTCCGTCTCAGCATGGCCCTGTGCGACGAATTGCGCAAACAGGCGCCGGATCTCCTTTGAAAGGGGCAGGTCCAGCGCATGGGTGGCGGCCTGACCCAGCACTCCGTCAAGGTCTTTCAGCTGCAGGCGCGCGGGGCCTCCCGGGGTAAAATCACGGTCGATCATCCGCTGGCCATGCAGCTCCAGAATACGGCTTTCGGCAAAGCCGCCACGAATGGCATCGCGGAAACGGGCGCGGTCCGCGCCGGCGGCCCCGACCATCACCATTGCCTCGGCAAGGGCGCCGATGGTGATGGCGACAATCTGCTGGTTGGCCAGTTTGCACACCTGCCCCGCACCGGTGGGCCCGACATGGGTCAACCTGCCGAGCGCGGCCATGACCGGTGCGATACGGGCGATGCTGTCGGCGGACCCACCGGCCATAAGCGCCAATGTGCCCGCACGCGCGCCATCGACGCCGCCAGAGACAGGGCAATCCACATAGTCGATCCCCGCCTGCGCCAGCCGTCGGGCGTGCGCGCGCGCGACGTCGGGCGCAATCGAGGAACAATCGACAAATGTGGCCCCTTTTTGCGGCAGGCCCCCTTGGGCAAACAGCACATCGTCCACCGCCGCACCGTCGCTAAGCATCGTAAAGACCAGCTCGGCCCGTGCCACGGCCTCGCGCGGCGTCTGTGCGTGCCGCGCGCCGTCCTCGACCAGCGCCGCCGCCTTTTCCGGCGCGCGGTTCCAGACGGTGACATGATGCCCCGCGCGCAACAGGCAGCGCACCATCGGCGCGCCCATCAGGCCGGTCCCCAGAAAAGCGATCGTCATTGGACCCCCTCCAGCTCGTCCTCGATATGGGCCTTGATAATCTGGGTGAAGTCACTCTCGGCGCGAAAGCCCAGAGCGCGGGCGCGGCTGGCCTCGAACCCCGGAGCCCAGCCCTCGCACATGGCGGTAATCGCGGGATCGGGGACGCGCCGGATCAGTTTGACCGCAGTGTCGCCCGCAATGCGGCGCAGGGCTTCTATCTGTTCGGCGACCGTGGCCGAGACACCGGGCATCGAGAGATTGCGCCGCGGACCGATGGCCGCGGTGTCCATGCTTGCAGCATGGAGCATGAACCCCACGGCCGAGCGCGGCGAGGCATGCCAGTGGCGGATGGTGTCGGGGACCGGAAGCACGGCGTCCTTGCCGACGAGAGGCTCGCGCAGGATGCCCGAGAAGAAGCCCGAGGCCGCTTTGTTGGGCGCGCCCGGACGGATGCAGATCGTGGGCAGGCGCAGGCCCACACCGTCAAGGATCCCGCGCCGCGTATAATCCGCCAGCAATAGCTCGCAGATGGCTTTCTGGGTTCCATAGCTGGTAAGCGGGGTGCAGTGGAAGTCATCTGGGATAGGATAGGGCAGCGGTGCCCCCACCACCGCGATCGAGGAGGCAAAGACCACACGCGGGCAGTAGCTTTGCGTATGACGGATCGCCTCGAACAGGGCGCGGGTGCCGTCGAGATTTATGCGGTATCCCTTGTCGAAATCGGCCTCCGCCTCGCCCGAGACAATGGCCGCGAGGTGGAAGATCACATCGGGGCGGCGGGCGATCAGCGCGGGTGCCGTATGGGGGGTAGACAGATCCGCGGCCTCGCAGTGGATATCGATCTCGCTTTGCGGCTCATGCGGGGGGATGACATCGACCAGATCCATCCGCTGGATGGGCGTTCCGCCGAGATGGCCGGTTGTCAGAAGTTTTGCCGTCAGCTTGCGCCCGACCATACCGGCGGCGCCGATTATCAGAATATGCATGATGTCTCCTCCGTTAAGGGCCAGCCTCCCAACTGGTCCAATCTTGTAATGTTGTCTGACAACATGGTAGGAAAAACAAGAGAGGATTTGCCCGATGGGAGGGCATAGAGAGGGAGGAACGGGGATGACCGAGGTGAATGTGCCGTCAGTCGCCAGAGAATTGCTGCAGCGATTGGGGCCGGAACTTGTTGTGACGGGGGAGGATGTCCTGCGCTATTGCCATGATTGGCATGGCGATGTGCAGTCTTCCGCGTTGGCGGTGCTGCGCCCCCGCAACACGCCGGAGGTGCAGGAGTGCGTGCGTGCGGCTGGAGCGCTGGGATTGAATATCGTGCCGCAGGGCGGCAATACGGGGCTTGTTCTGGGGGCGGTGCCAGATATGCCCGATCATCAGGTGGTGCTCACCCTGGAGCGCATGACCGCGATACGCCAGCTTGATTGTGACAATTTCTCGGCGGTGGTCGAATCGGGTATCGTCTTGGAGGAGTTCAAGGCCAAGGTGGCCGAGGCAGGGCTGTTCTTTCCCTTGACGCTCGGGGCGCAGGGGAGCTGCCGTCTGGGCGGGAATGTCTCGACCAATGCGGGTGGAGTGAATGTGCTGCGCTACGGGATGACCCGCGATCTGGTGCTAGGGCTTGAGGTCGTCTTGCCCGATGGCAGTCTTTTCGAGGGGCTCTCGAGCCTACGGAAAGACAACAGAGGTATTGATCTTAAACATCTTTTCATCGGTTCGGAAGGAACCATCGGTATCATTACAGCAGTCTCCGTCAAGCTGCTGCCCGCTCCCGATCAGGTGGCGACGGCGCTGTTGGCGCTCGAGTCGCTGGAGGATGCGATCACGCTTTACCGGCATGCGCGGCGGCAATGTTGTGACCTCATGTCGGCCTTCGAATTTTTGCCGCCACTGGCATTCGATCTGGCCAAGGAAGGCATCCCCGATCTGGTCCTGCCGATGGCGGCGGAGCATCCCGCCTATGTGCTCATGGAAATCGCGGGCTCGGGGCTGGTGGATATGGACGACCTCATGGCGCGCTTTGTGGAATACGCGTTCGAGGCGGGGCTGGTGCTGGACGGGGTGGTGGCCCAGTCGCAAGCGCAGGCGCGTAATCTCTGGCTGATCCGGGAAGGCATGAACGAAGGTCAGGCCAAGCGCGGCAAGCATCTGCGCACCGATCTGTCCGTGCCATTGTCGCGGGTAGCGGCATTTGTGGCCGAAACCGAGGCCGCCATTCTGGCCGATATGCCCGATGTTATCTGTGTCTCCTACGGGCATGTGGGCGATGGCAATGTGCACCTGAATGTGTTGCCCGATCTGTCCGGTGATATCGATGCGCAGATCTGCCGCGCCAAGCAGATCGCCAATCGGGTGCTGGATGGGTATCACGGTTCGATCAGCGCCGAGCATGGCATTGGTCGGCTGAAAAAAGGTGATTTTTCTGAGAGGCTTCCTGAAGTTCAGCGCCGTTTGAATGTCGCGATCCGCAAGGCGGTCGATCCGGCGATGGTGATGAATAAAGGGTGCCAGATCGACCTTTGACTGCTATGGTCTGCTTGTCTGGTAAGAGGAAATGGTATGGAAAGCGGTTTCGAACAGATCAAGCGTGTGGCGCATCTTCCGACGCGGATCGCGTCGGAATTTGCCAAGCGTATCTATGACGGTGCGTTGCAACCCGGCGACAAGCTGCCCACCGAGCATGCGCTGTCGAAAAGCTTCGGCGTCAGCAGGACGGTTGTGCGCGAGGCGATTGCACAGCTGCGCAGCGAGGGGCTGGTCGAGACACGGCAGGGGGTCGGGGCGTTTGTGCGTGAGCGCCCCGCGCGGCAGATCCTCCTCGAAGATGCCAAGTCTATGGACCGGCGTAACTTTCGGGATCTCTATCAGTTGCGTGTTCCGCTAGAGATGGAGGCCGCTGCTCTTGCTGCAACCCATCATACCGCCGAACAGATGGAGGCGCTGAACGCGGCCTTGGCGCAGATCTCTGCCTCTGAGGATTGGGGCAACTCGGGTGTGGCTGCCGATCTGGACTTTCATCGCATCATCGCGGAATCGACGGGAAATAATTATTTCGCACAGTTTATCGGCGCGATTTCCGACCGGATCAGCCACGTCATCGCGATCGCCCGCACGGAGGGTCAGCTGGAAGAGGTGATCGAGCGCACGATCGAGGAACATACGGCTATTCGTGACGCGATCAGAACCAAAGATCCGGTAATGGCACGAGCGGCGATGCGCCGTCATCTGATCGGTTCTGCCCAGAGAGTTGGTCTAACTATCGAATTTTACGTATAAAAACCTACTTCCGACATTTTCCTGACTTTGCCGAAGTTTTCTCTTGCGCCGATTGGCGCGCTGCTGTTGTAATATTGTCAGACATCTAATGTCGTGCGCAACGAGTGGAGGCGGTGCGTAAAATCAAGGGAGGAGATTTTGGCTTCAGCATCTGTGTTGAAGGCCAATCAGGTTTTGCCGGATGATGCACATCTGGCAAAGCTTGTTGGTCGTGTCTGGTCGCAGGCACAAGGTGGCCCCTGTATTGTCACAATCCGTGATGGGAAACTTTATGATCTGACGGCGCAGGCCGTTACGATGTCCCATCTTCTCGAAAACAAGAATGTCTTGACGCTGTTGGCGGCGGAGGATCTGCCCTGTCTCGGACCGCTTGACGCATTCCTTGACGGCTCGGAAGGACGGCTGCTGGCGCCTGTGGATCTGCAGGCCATCAAGGCTGCGGGCGTAACTTTTGCCGAGAGTATGCTCGAGCGGGTGATCGAGGAACAGGCGCGCGGCGATGTGGGGCGTGCTGCCGAAATCCGCGCCCGCCTCGCGCCGGTAATCGGCGAGAATCTGCGCGACCTGCAGGCCGGATCGGAACAGGCGATGCAGGTCAAAGGGCTCCTGCAGGAAATGGA
The DNA here is from genome assembly GCF_037949795.1 of Thioclava sp. GXIMD2076. Taxonomy (NCBI): domain Bacteria; kingdom Pseudomonadati; phylum Pseudomonadota; class Alphaproteobacteria; order Rhodobacterales; family Paracoccaceae; genus Thioclava; species Thioclava sp. GXIMD2076. The sequence continues at coordinate 485,827 of NZ_CP149933.1, read as the reverse complement.
TCTGTGGTCGCAATATCTCGAGGTGGGCATCGGGCCGGATGCCGAGATTTTCACCAAATCCCAGCCGATGTCGGCGATGGGCTGCGGCGAGACGGTCGGTATCCATCCGATGTCGCATTGGAACAACCCCGAGCCGGAAGTGGTGCTTGTCACGCGCTCCGACGGCGAGATCCTCGGGGCCGCACTGGGCAATGATGTCAATCTACGTGATGTCGAAGGGCGCTCGGCATTGTTGCTGGGCAAGGCCAAGGACAATAACGCCTCTTGCGCGATCGGTCCGTTCATCCGCCTCTTCGATGCCCATTTCTCCTTACAAGATGTTGAAAGCACAACGGTTTCCTTGACGGTTACAGGCGAGGACGGCTTCATCATGTCAGGCGAGAGCCCGATGCGGGCCATCTCGCGCCGCCCGACCGATCTGGTGAGCCAGATGCGCAACCGCAGCCATCAGTATCCCGACGGTGCGGTGCTGTTTCTGGGCACGATGTTTGCCCCCACCAAGGACCGCCACGGCGAGGGGCAGGGGTTCACCCATGTGGTGGGGGACCGTGTGGAGATTGCGGCGCCGCAACTGGGGTGCCTGACCAACTGGGTCGACCGCGCCGATCATTGCCCCGAGTGGAGCTTCGGCATCACGGCCCTCATGCGCAACCTTGCCGCCCGGGGTCTCGGGGAAAGGTTCTGACCATGACCCGATTGATCACATTATTCTATCGTCTGCTGGACCTCGTGCTGGTCGCCCTCCTGTCGGGCATGGCGCTGATGGTCTTTCTCAATGTCGTGCTGCGCTACGGGTTCAATTCGGGCATTGCGGTGTCCGAGGAGCTGTCGCGGTTCTTCTTCGTCTGGCTGACCTTTATCGGCGCGGTCGTGGCCCATCACCATCACATGCATATGGGGATGGAGACCTTTGTCGCAGCATTTGGCCGCAGGGGCCGGATGCTGATGATGGGCGTGGCCGAGCTGCTCATTCTGGGCTGCGCCTGGGTGCTGTTCATCGGCACCTGGAAACAGCTGCCGATCAATATGTCGATGGGCGCGCCCGTGTCGGGGCTGTCGATGGCATGGGTCTACGGGACTGGGCTGTTCACGGCGGCGATGATCGCGCTGATCTCCGGGACGCGGCTTCTCCGCCTTGTCACGGGGCGGATCACCGAGAAGGAGATCGCGGCCTTCGCGGGCGAGCGCCATCTGATCGACGAGCCACTCCATGAGCCGGAAGGAGATGCGAAATGACGCTTGTTGTCTTTATCGCCTCGCTGATCGGATCGATGCTGACAGGGGTGCCGGTGGCCTTCGCGCTGATCGTCTGCGGTGTCGCGCTCATGAGCTATATGGGCATGTTCAATACGCAGATTATCGCCCAGAACATGATGATCGGCGCGGATACCTTCACCCTTCTGGCCATCCCTTTCTTCATTCTGGCGGGGGAGCTGATGAATGCGGGCGGGCTGTCCAAACGCATTATCGATTTCTCCGTGGCCTGTGTTGGCCATATCCGCGGCGGGCTTGGGATCGTGGCGATCTTTGCCGCCATCATTCTGGCCAGTATCTCGGGCTCCGCGGCCGCCGACAGTGCGGCGCTGGCGGCGATCCTGCTGCCGATGATGGCGCGGGCGGGGTATAATCTGCCACGTTCGGCGGGGCTGATCGCGGCAGGCGGCGTCATCGCGCCTGTCATCCCGCCCTCCATGGCCTTCATCATCTTCGGTGTGGCCGGCAATATTTCGATCTCCAAGCTGTTCATGGCGGGGATCGTGCCGGGGGTGCTGATGGGGCTCGTGCTGATCGTCACCTGGATTATTGTCGCGCGCAATGACGATGTCGCCACGCTGCCCAAGGCCGGTTGGGCCGAACGTGGCCGGACGGGCGCGCGCGCCATCTGGGCGCTCGGCATGCCGGTGATCATTCTGGGCGGCATCAAGTTCGGCATCGTCACCCCGACCGAGGCTGCCGTCATCGCCGCGTTCTACGCGTTGTTCGTGGGGACCTGCGTCTATCGCGAGTTGCACCTGCGGGATCTGCCCAAGGTGATCCGGAATGCGGGCCGCACGACGGCGGCGATCATGTTCCTTGTCTGCGCGGCGCTTGTGTCCGCATGGCTGATTACGGCGGCCAATATTCCCGCCGAGATCTCGGGCTATATCGAGCCACTGATCGACCGTCCCATCCTGCTGATGCTGGCGATCATGGCACTTATTCTGGTGGTGGGCACGGCGCTCGATCTGACGCCCACCATCCTGATCCTGACACCGGTCCTGTTGCCCATCATCAAGGAAGCGGGCATCGATCCGGTCTATTTCGGTGTGATGTTCATCATGAACTGTTGCATCGGCTTGCTGACACCGCCTGTCGGTGTCGTGCTGAACGTGGTCAGCGGGGTAGGGAGGCTCCCCCTCGGTCGCGTTATTGTTGGTGTCTGGCCGTTCCTGCTGGCCCAGATCCTCGTCATCCTGACGCTGGTTCTGTTCCCGCAGATCGTTCTGGTGCCCGCGCAGTGGTTCTACTGACCGCTGCATCTCGAACCAAATCTTTTTCAACCGATTAGGGAGGATCACATGAAAAAGTCACTCAAGGCCGCACTTCTGGTCACGGTTGCCTGTGCCGTTGCAAGCCCTGCACTGGCCGATTTCAAGAAACGCAATATCAGGGTGTCGAACGGGATTGCCGAGGACCATCCGGTCCATAACGGCATGGATGCGATGCAGCAATGTCTGGACGAGAAGACCGGCGGCATGATGAAGATGACCGGCTTCTGGGGCGGGGCGCTGGGAGGAGACCTGCAATCCACACAATCACTGCGTTCGGGGGTGCTGGATTCGGTGGTGACATCGTCCTCGCCGCTGGTGGGCATCGAACCCGCGCTCGGCGTCTTCGATCTGCCGTTCCTGTTCCGCACGAACGAGGAAGCCTATGCCGTGATGGATGGCGAATTTGGCGATTACATCAACGAGAAGCTCGAAAAGGTCGGGCTGATCAATCTGGCCTATTGGGAGAACGGTTTCCGCAACGTGTCAAACTCGAAACGCCCCATCACCAAATGGGAGGATTTCGAAGGGCTGAAGATGCGCGTCATGCAGAACAATATCTTCCTCGACACGTTTTCGAATTTCGGGGCCAATGCCACGCCCATGTCCTTCGGCGAGGTGTTCTCGGCCCTCGAGACCAAGGCGATCGATGCGCAGGAAAACCCCTATGTCACGATCGATACATCGAAATTCTTCGAGGTGCAGAACTATATCAGCGAGACGAAACACACCTACACGCCCTTCCTGTTCCTGTTCTCGAAACCGATCTTCGACACCTATTCCCCCGAGGAGCAGGCCGCGCTGCGCGACTGTGCAGTGGTCGGGCGCGATGTCGAGCGTGATGTCATTCAGGAGCTGAACAAGACCTCGCTTGCCAAGATGGAAGAGGCGGGGCTGGAGTTCAATGTGATCTCGCCGGAGGAGCAACAGCGGATGCTGGAGAAATCGCAGGAGGTCTACGACACGCATAAAGACGAGATCGGTGCCGATGTCGTCGAGATGGTGCAGAGCACACTAGCCGAGATGCGCGCCCAGTAAGCCTGTCGCGCACCCTGCTTCGTTGCGGGGTGTGCCTTTGCGATCAAGCGAGGTGAGAGATGAAAATCACCGCACTCCGGACCCTTCGGGCCGCGGAATTCGCCAATATTCTCTGGGTCGAGATCGAGACCGATGCCGGAATTACGGGCCTTGGCGAGACCTTTTACGGTGCGGGCGCGGTTGCGGCCCATATCCATGACACGCTGGCCCCGCGTCTGCTGGGGCGCGATCCCTTTGCCATCGAGGCCCTGCATCGCGAGATGCTGAACCTGCCGATGGGTCAGGCCTCGACGGGGGCCGAGCATCGGGCGGCATCCGCCATCGATCTCGCATTGTGGGATATCTTCGGCAAGGCGATGGGCCAGCCCGTATGGCAGATGCTGGGCGGACGGTGCTGGGACCGGTTGCGCCTTTACAATACCTGTGCAGGCACGCGCTATGTGCGCAGCCACAACATCCGCCCCGTGTCGAACTGGAACAGGGGAGAAGGCGGGGATTATGAGGATCTCGATGCCTTCATGACCCGTCCGGCCGAACTGGCGGAGGAGCTTCTGGATCAGGGCATTACCGCCATGAAAATCTGGCCGTTCGATCCGCATGCGGACGAATTCCGTGGCCAGCATATCTCGGGGGAGGGGCTGAAGGCGGCGCTGCGCCCGTTCGAGGTCATCCGCCGCGCTGTGGGCGACAGGATGGATATCATGCTCGAGATGCACGGGCTATGGGCCCTGCCTGCGGCCAAGGTGATTCCAGGCGAGGTCGATGCCTTCCGCCCCTATTGGTACGAGGACCCGGTCCGCATGACCAATGCGCAGGCGCTGGCCGAATTTGCCCGCGCCACGGCGACATGGACCTGCGCCTCCGAGACGCTGGGCACCCGCTTTGCCTATAAAGACTATCTCGACCGCGATGCAATGGCGGTGGTGATGGCCGATCTGTGCTGGACCGGCGGGCTGACCGAGGGGCGCAAGATCGCCGCGCAGGCCGATACCTATCACCGTCCCTTTGCCGCCCATGACTGTATCGGGCCGGTGGGCTTTGTCGCCGGTATCCATGCAGGCTTCAGCCAACCTAATACATTGATCCAGGAGAGCGTGCGCGCCGCCTATCTGGGCTGGTATCTGGAGCTTGTCGAAGAATTGCCGCGCATCGAGGCGGGCTATGTCTACCCGCCCGAGGGCGCAGGGCTGGGCATGCGGCTGCGCGCCGATCTCTATACCCGCCCTGATCTTGAAACACGCATGACGGAGGGCTGAAGGATGCCTGATTTCTCTCTTGGCGGGAAAACCGCCCTTGTGACCGGCTCCTCGCGTGGGCTGGGGCGCGCCTTTGCCACCGGTCTGGCCGAGGCGGGGGCGAAGGTGATCCTGAACGGGATCAACCCCGACCGGCTCGAGGCGACCCGTGCCGAACTGGCGGCACTGGGCCATGATGTGCAGGCTTGCGCCTTCGATGTCACCTGCGAGGATCAGGTGATGGTGGCGTTCGAGGCGCTCGATGCGCAGGGCGTGGCCGTGGATATCCTCGTCAACAATGCCGGTATCCAGCACCGCCAGCCCCTGCTCGATCTGGCGCTGGCTGACTGGACCCGTGTGCTGGAGACCAATCTGACGGCGGCCTTCCTGTGCGGGCGCGAGGCGGCACGCCGTATGGGGCCGCGCGGCGGCGGCAAGATCATCAATATCGGATCGCTCATGAGCCAGCTCGCCCGCGCCACCGTCGCGCCCTATACGGTCGCCAAAGGCGGCATCCGGATGCTCACGCAATCCATGGCTGCCGAATGGGCGGGCGCGAATATCCAGGCCAATGCCATCGGTCCGGGCTACATGATCACCGATATGACCCAGGCGCTGCAGGAGGATCCGGCTTTCGACGGGTTCGTGCGGGGCCGCGCCCCCGCAGGCCGCTGGGGCCGCCCCGAGGAGCTGCAGGGCGCGCTAGTGTTCCTCGCCTCCTCCGCCTCGGATTACGTCAATGGCCAGATCCTTTATGTCGATGGCGGCATGACCGCTGTTTTGTAATACCTTTCAAGGAGATAAAACCATGCCAGCCCCTTTGAACCCGTTCAAGAAAGCCCTGCAGGAGAAGCGCCTGCAGATCGGTCTGTGGCAGGACCTCGCCCATCCCTATTGCACCGAGCTTTGCGCTGATGCCGGATATGACTGGCTGCTGATCGATGGCGAGCACGGCCCCAACGATCTGGCCACCATCTCCGGCCAGATCGGAGCCCTGCGCGGCAGCGCGACCCATGCCATCGTGCGAGTGCCGGTGGGGGAGGCATGGATCATCAAGCAGGTGCTCGATGCGGGGGCCCAGACGGTTCTGGTGCCGATGGTGGAAACCGCAGCCCAGGCCCGCGATCTGGTGCGCGCCATGCGCTATCCGCCGCATGGCATCCGCGGGGTCGGGGCTGTGGTAGGGCGCGCCTCCGGCTTTGGCCGGATACCCGATTATGTGAAAACCGCTGATGCCCAGACCTGCCTTCTGGTGCAGGTCGAAACCGCCAAGGGGCTCGAGAACCTCGACGAGATCGCCAGTGTCGAAGGGGTTGATGGTATCTTCATCGGCCCCGCCGATCTGGCGGCCAGCCTTGGCCATCTGGATGATCCGGCCCATCCCTATGTGCAGGAGGTCATCGAGGACATGATCGCCCGCATCATCGGCCACGGCAAGGCGGCAGGCATCCTGATCGGGGATCTGGGACTGTCGAAACGCTATGCCGAATTGGGGGCGAGCTTTGTGGCGATCGGCCATGATGTGGGGCTTCTGGCCATCGGGGCGTCAAGGCTCCTCGAGGACTTCCACGCCACGGCCCCCGCCAAAGCCAGCGCCACGACCAAGGTCTATTGAGGCATACCAGTTTTGGTATGCGATGCGCCGATATTGATATTTGAATGCTATCCCGCGGCTTTCTAATCTCCCCTCGAGCGGGAGAGGAGCCCGCGATGGAGGATATCACAAGAGCACCCGCCTCTATATGGCGCGTCCGGCCGATGGCTCGGGCGGGTCCGCTCTTGTTCAGGAGGAGAATTCGAATGACGGTCTATCTCAGTCAGCTGAAGGCGGGGGGTGTCATCATCCGCCAGGGCGGGGCCGCACGGCTCGTGCAGGGCCTGACGACCTATGAACTGGCGCGTGACGCCATTGCCCGGGGGCGACCTCTGGCCACGATCCTGCCCGAAGGGGGCGAGACGGTGGATGTGGCGGAACAGGCCGCCAAAGGCGCGCTGGATGTGCCGATGCGCCATCCCGAGCCCGCGCGGATGTATCTGTGTGGCACGGGGCTCACGCATACGGGGTCGGCCTCGACCCGCAATTCCATGCATGCCAAATCCGAGACCCATGTCTCGGACAGCATGAAGATGTTCCAGATGGGGCTCGAGGGTGGCAAGCCCGCCAAAGGCGCCATCGGTGCCCAGCCCGAATGGTTCTACAAGGGGCCGGGCACTCAGGCGGTGGCCACGAATGATGCGCTGATCTCGCCCGCCTTCGCCCTTGATGGCGGCGAGGAGCCCGAGATTGCGGGCTTCTATCTGATCGGTCCTGATGGCAGGCCCCATCGCGCGGGCTTCGCTCTGGCCAACGAGTTTTCCGACCATGTGACGGAAAAGCTGAACTATCTCTATCTGGCCCATTCCAAGCTGCGCCCTGCCGCCTTCGGCCCCGAGATGCGTCTCGGCGATTTGCCCAGACATATCGAGGGCCGCTCGCGGATCCTGCGCGGCGATCAGGTGATCTTCGACAAGCCCTTCCTGTCGGGGGAGGACAACATGTCCCACACCATCGCCAATCTCGAGCACCATCACTTCAAATATGCGCCCTTCCGCAGGGCGGGGGATCTGCATGTGCATATGTTCGGCACCGCGACCCTGTCGTTTGGCAGCCAGATCGCGCCGCAGGCGGGGGATGTGTTCGAGCTTTTCGCCCCCGAGTTCGGGCAGCCCCTGCGCAACCCTCTGGCGGTGGCCGCCGATGAGGGGTTTGTCGACGTGGCGGCATTGTAAGGAGATGTCCATGGCACAGAGCTTCACCCCCGCGCCCTGGCCGCGCAAGCTGCGCTCGCAGGAATGGTATGGCGGCAATTCGCGCGATACGATCTACCACCGTGGCTGGCTGAAAAATCAGGGCTATCCGCATGATCTCTTCGACGGGCGGCCGATCATCGGCATCATGAATACATGGTCCGAACTGACGCCCTGCAACGGCCATCTGCGCGAACTGGCCGAGAAGGTGAAGGCAGGCATCTGGGAGGCGGGCGGTTTTCCGGTGGAAGTGCCGGTCTTCTCGGCCTCGGAGAACACCTTCCGGCCCTCGGCCATGATGTTCCGCAACCTCGCGGCGCTGTCCATCGAGGAAACCCTGCGCGGCCAGCCCATTGACGGCTGCGTGCTGATGGTGGGCTGCGACAAGACCACCCCCTCGCTTCTGATGGCGGCGGCAAGCTGCGATGTGCCCTCGATCGTGGTGACGGGCGGCCCGATGCTGAACGGGTCGTTCCGTGGCGAGCGCGTGGGCTCGGGCACCCATCTGTGGAAATTCTCCGAAGCCGTGAAGGCCGGAGAGATGACGCAGGACGATTTCCTCGAGGCCGAGCAATCCATGAGCCGGTCCACCGGCACCTGCAACACGATGGGCACGGCCTCGACCATGGCCTCGATGGCCGAGGCTCTTGGTATGGCGCTGTCGGGCAATGCGGCGATCCCTGCGGTCGACAGCCGCCGCCGCGTGATGGCGCAGATGTCGGGGCGGCGGATCGTGCAGATGGTCAAGGACGATCTCAAACCTTCGGATATCATGACCAAGGAGGCGTTCGAGAACGCGATCCGCACCAATGGCGCGATTGGCGGCTCGACCAATGCGGTGGTGCATCTGCTGGCGATTGCGGGGCGGATGGGGGTCGATCTGACGCTCGATGACTGGGACCGCTGCGGGCGCGATGTGAAGACCATCGTCAATCTCATGCCGTCGGGCGCGTATCTGATGGAGGAGTTCTTCTATGCCGGTGGTCTGCCGGTGGTGATCAAACGGCTCGGGGAAAGCGGCCAGCTGCACAAGGAGGCGCTGACCGTTTCAGGCCAGACCATCTGGGACGAGGTCGCCTCGGTGCGCAACTGGAACGAGGATGTCATCCGCCCTGCCGACCGTGCGCTGACCGATCAGGGCGGGATCGCCGTGCTGCGCGGCAATCTCGCGCCCAAGGGAGCCGTGCTCAAACCCTCGGCGGCCAGTGCGCATCTGCTGACCCATCGCGGGCGGGCGGTCGTGTTCGAGGATATCGACGATTACAAGGCCCGCATCAATGACGAGGCGCTCGATATCGACGAGACCTGCGTCATGGTGCTCAAGAATTGCGGCCCCAAAGGTTATCCGGGCATGGCCGAGGTGGGCAATATGGGCCTGCCGCCCAAGGTGTTGCGCAAGGGGGTGACCGATATGGTGCGGATCTCGGATGCGCGTATGTCGGGGACGGCCTATGGCACGGTGGTGCTGCATACCGCGCCCGAGGCCGCAGCCGGCGGGCCGCTCGCGGTGGTGCAATCGGGGGATATGATCGAGCTGGATGTGCCCAACCGCCGCCTTCATCTGGACATCTCCGAGGCCGAGCTGACTGCCCGTCTGGCGGCATGGACTCCGCGCCACGAGATTGCCACCAGCGGCTATGCCTATCTGCATCAGACCCATGTCGAGGGGGCCGATACGGGCGCCGATCTCGACTTCCTGAAGGGCTGCCGTGGCAATGCGGTGGGCCGTGACAGCCACTGAGGCTTTTGAACATCCCCGCGAGGCCGCGCCACGGAGGAGACGGGCGCCCTTTGCGGGAGAGGGAGGATTTATGGAACAGACCTATCCGAAAGGCGCTGTGTCCGGCCATGCCGGCCGCGCCGATACGACCGACAGTCAGGAAAAGCGCATTATCAGGCTGACCAGCACCCGCCTGCTGCCGTTTCTGGCGCTGCTGTATATCGTGGCCTATGTCGACCGCGCGATGGTGGGCTTTGCCAAATTGCATATGAATGTGGATGTGGGGATCAGTGAAACCGCCTATGGCATGGGGGCGGGGCTGTTCTTCATCGGCTATTTCCTGTGCGAGGTGCCCTCGAACCTTGCGCTGGACAGATATGGCGCGCGCATCTGGTTTGCCCGCATCCTGATTACATGGGGGGTGATCATCGTGGCGATGGCGGCGATCAGCGGACCCATGTCGTTCTATGTGCTGCGGTTCTTGCTGGGCGCGGCCGAGGCGGGGCTCTATCCGGGCATCATCTATTTCCTGACGAAATGGTTCCCGCTGCGCCACCGCGCCCGCATCATCGGGTTGCTGGTGCTGGCCCAGCCGATTGCGCTGATTATCACCGGCCCTGTGGCAGGCATGATACTGGCGGGAAATGGTGCCTTCGGGCTGGCCAACTGGCAGCTTCTCTTCGTGGTCTGCGGATTGCCCGCGATCCTGCTGGCAGGGCCGACATTGCGCCTGCTGCCGGACACGCCCGCCAAGGCGCGCTGGCTGCCGCGCGAGGACCGGATCTGGCTGGAACGCCAGCTCGATCAGGAGGCGGCCAGCCGCAATCTGGTTAGCCACGGTAACCCGCTCAGGGCGATGCTCGACCGCCGCGTGCTGTTGCTGGCCGCGCTGTTCCTGCCGTTTCCGCTGGCGATCTACGGGCTGTCGCTTTGGCTTCCCACCATCATCAGCCAGTTCGGCACCAGCGATACCGTTACGGGCTTCCTTTATGCCATACCCTATCTCTTCGCGGTCTTGGGGCTGATCTATGTGCCCCGTTCGTCCGACCGAAAGGGCGAGCGCCACTGGCATATGGTCCTCATGGCGGGGGTGGCAGCCCTGTCGATGGCGGGCTCGGCGATGGCCAACGCACCGGTGCTGCAGATGGCGCTGCTCTGCGTGACGGCCTTCTGCATCTACTCCATTCAGGCGGTGATCTGGGCCTTGCCCGGCCTCTTCCTGACAGGGGCGCGTGCCGCAGTAGGCATCGCCACCATCAACTCTCTGGCCAATCTGGGCGGCTATATCGGACCCTTCGGGATCGGGCTCCTGCGCGATGCGACGGGTAACCTGTCCTCGGGCCTCTACTTCATGTCGGCGGCTCTGGTGTTCGGCCTGGTGATGGTCTTTGTGGTGCGCCACGCGCTGGGAGATACCAATCAGGGGTTCGGGCGCTAGCGCCCACCCCGTCCGCCAGTCCGCGGATCACGTCCGGCGCGCGAGATCTAACCCTACGATATAGAAGGATATCCTTATGAAATTTACACCGCATGGCAAACATCTGATCGCAGGCGAATGGGTGGCCAGCTCCGAGACATTCGAGAACGAGCCGGTCTATGGACCGGCTGTGGCCTTCTCGATGGGAACGGTGGAATTGGTGGACCGTGCCGCCCGTGCCGCCGAGGAGGCCTTCTGGTCCTATGGCTATGCCTCCCGCGAGCATCGTGCCGGCTTCCTCGAGGCTATCGCCGAGGAAATCGAGGCGCGCGGCGCGCAGATCACCGAGATCGGCTGTCAGGAAACCGGTCTGCCCGAGGCGCGTCTGAATGGCGAGCGCGGGCGTACCGTGGGCCAGCTCAGGTTGTTTGCCACCACCCTCCGCGAGGGCAGCTATCTCGATATCCGCCATGATGCGGCTTTGCCCGACCGCCACCCCCTGCCGCGCCCCGATCTGCGGTTGATGCAGCGCCCGATCGGGCCGGTTGCGGTCTTCGGGGCGTCCAATTTCCCGCTGGCCTTCTCGGTGGCGGGGGGCGATACGGCGGCGGCACTGGCGGCGGGCTGTCCGGTGGTGGTCAAGGGCCATTCCGCCCATCCCGGCATGGGCGAGATCGTGGCCGAGGCGATCCATGCCGCGATCCTGCGCACCCGGCAGCATCCGGGGGTGTTTTCCATGGTGCAGGGCGGCAAGCGTGAGGTGGGGGCCGCTCTCGTGCAGCACCCGGATATCAAGGCGGTGGGCTTTACAGGATCCTTGGGCGGGGGACGCGCGCTCTTCGACCTGTGCGCCGCGCGTCCCGAACCGATCCCGTTTTTCGGCGAGCTGGGCTCCGTCAACCCGATGTTCCTGCTCCCCGAGGCGCTGCATGCGCGCGCAGGGGCTCTGGGTAAGGGCTGGGCGGCCTCAATGACCGGATCGGCGGGGCAGCTATGCACCAATGCAGGTATCGCTGTGGTTCCCGAAGGGCCCGCGGGAGATGCCTTTGTTGCGGCCACGGCCGAAGCTCTGAAGGAGATCGGACCGCAAGTGATGCTGACCGCAGGGATGGCGCGCGCCTATCGGGAGGGTCAGGCACGGTTTGACGGGCGTAATTCCGTGCGGCCTGTCTACACCACCACATCGGAGGGCCGCGAGGCACGGCCCAATCTCTATGAGGTCAGCGCCCAGACATTCGTGAACGATCATATCCTCTCCGAGGAGGTCTTCGGTCCGCTCAGCCTTGTGGTGCGGGTGGCCGATGGCGCGGAAATGACCGATCTTGCCCGCCGCTTTGAGGGGCAGCTGACCGCGACTGTGCATATGGAGGCAGGCGATAGCGCTCTTGCGCGCGCGCTGCTGCCCGTGCTCGAACGCAAGGCGGGCCGCGTTCTGTTCAACGGTTTCCCGACGGGTGTCGAGGTGGTGGACAGCATGGTGCATGGCGGGCCCTATCCTGCCTCCACCAATTTCGGGGCCACCTCGGTGGGCACGATGGCGATCCGGCGCTTCCTGCGACCGGTCTGCTACCAGAACATCCCCGCCGAGATCCTGCCTGCGGATCTGGGCTGAGACCGGTCCGCCTGCGCGGGGGCATTATGCGCCGGGCGCCAGCCTGGCGCGTATTGCGGTAAACAGGGCCTCTGCTGCAGGCCCGAGATGCTGGTCCCGCCATCGCAGGATCTGATAGGGCGCGACATGGATCGGGGTGTCGAGCGGCAAGCGCCTGAAGGCCGCACTGACCGGATGGTCGATCATCATCTCGGCCACCTCGCGCGAGAGGGCGGCAATGGCATCGCTGTCGCGCAGAAGCGCGATGATGACCAGGATCGAAGAGGCCGAGACGACATTCGCAGGCGATGTGAGGCCGTTTTCATGAAAGGCGTTTTCGACCGCGCGACGGATCGGCGTGCCGTGTTGCTGCATGACCCAGAGGCGGTCGTGCAGGGCCGCGAGATTGAGCGGTTTTTCCGCCAGAAGCGGGTGATCGTGCCGGACCAGAAGATCGACCGCCTCTTCGCGTCCGGGCCAGATCGCAAATCCGCGATCGTCGACGCTCTCGGGCAGGCGGGCCAGAACGAAGTCCAGTTCATTGCGCTGGAGGGCTTCGACAAGCTGGGTGGAGGGCGCGACCTCGAGCGTCAGATCCACTTCGGGCGAGGTGCGTTTCATCTGTGTGATTGCGGGCACGACGATCCCGATGGCAGGTCCTGTCACCGCACCGATACGCACCCGCCCGCTTTGGCCCGCCTTGAAGGTGCCAAGGGCTTGCGATAGGCGCGTCTGCGCAGAGACAAGCTCGGCCGCATAGGCCGCCAGAAGTGCGCCTTCGGCGGTGGGCTCCATCCCCTTCGGTGTGCGCACAAACAGCGCGGCCTCATAATGCGTCTCCAGCTCGCGCAGCATGCGCGAGGCTGCGGGCTGGGCAAGTCCGCAGATCTCGGCGGCAAGCCCCAGCTGGCCATAGCGGCTGATCGCTGCGACGAGTTGCGCCTGCATTGGGCGCAGGGCCATGAAACGGGCCATCAGACCAGATCGGCCATGGGGATCAGCGCCCCGCGATGCCTGACCACGCGGCGCGCCATGTCATGGCCCGCCGCGATCGCGCGTGCAAGCGGTCTGCCGGTGGCCAGTTCGGCCAGACAGGCGCCATTGAAGCTATCGCCCGCTCCGGTTGTGTCCACCGGCTCCACCTGTTCGAGCGCATCGAACCGGTGGTCCTCTCCGGCGTGGTGGGCCATGATGCCGGCACCGCCATTCTTGACGATGACGGTCCGCGCGCCGGATGCGGCATATCGGGTGCAGGTCTCCTCGGGCGTCCGGTCGCCAAAACAGGCGGCCTCGTCATCGAAACTTGGCAGAATAACCGATGCTGCGCCCGCTGCGCGGGTGAGCCAGTCGCGGGCAGAGTGCGGGCTCTCCCAGAGTTTCGGGCGGATATTGGGGTCCAGAACCGTCATCACGCCCTCCGCTCTGGCCTGCGCCAGCGCCCCGATCAGCGCCTCGCGGCCTGAAGGGGACAGGATCGCGAGCGTGATGCCCGAGATATGAATGACCGCCGCGCCTGCCATCGTTGCCGCCAACGCCTGCGGATCATCCGCGAGGGTTCTTGCGGCCGAGTTCTCGCGCCAGTAGGTGAAGCTGCGCTCTCCGGCGGCCAGCGTAATGGCATAGAGCCCGATCGTTCGCGTCTCGTGGAACCGCAAGGCGCCCGTTCCGATGCCGTTATCTTCAAGGAAGACCGGGATGCGCGCCGAGAACCGGTCGCGTCCGATGACCGTGCCATACTCCACCTGCCATTGCGCGGGCAGCTGCGCTCGCGCATACCATGCTGTGTTGAGCGTATCGCCTGCAATGCCCATATGCCAGAGATCACCGTCCGCTTCGGACAGTTCCAGCATACATTCCCCCACCGACAGAAATCGCATCTTCTTGTCTCCCCCCAAGAACGGTTTTCCTGTCAGCAAGCTCGCTTAAAGTGAGCCTCGGTGCAAGCGCATGTCTGTGCCGTATAGGCGTTCGGGCCGCTGGACGAAGCCGATGTCCTGTCGGTGTCGCCGTGCCGGAGGAGGGCACGCGTGCAAATATGACGGAAGCACAGGTTTTGGGAACAAAGATCGGGGGTGGCCGCGCAAGCGTGCGGCAGGGGGTATCAAAGATCGGTGTTTTGCCTCTGGATTGCCAATGCCAGATATCCTGCCGGGGAATTCGCGTTTAACTAGGACCGGATTCTAATAGATTTTCATCCGCGACATGTCGAAGGATCTCTCATGTCACCATCCGGCTTCAACATTTTTTCATTCACAGGAAAGATGAAGATCCTGCATCTGACCTGGTTTGCGTTCTTTCTGACCTTTGTTGTCTGGTTTAACCTCGCGCCGCTTCTGGCGCAGATACAGGCGAGCCTTGGCCTGAGCAAACCGCAGGTGACGACCCTTCTGATCCTCAACGTGGCGCTGACTATCCCTGCGCGCATCATCATCGGTATGATGACCGACCAGTTCGGACCACGCCGCGTCTATTCTGGGCTTCTGATTCTCTGCTCGATCCCGTGCTTCATCTTTGCCGTGGCCGACAGTTTCACGCAGCTGGCATTGGCGCGTTTCGCGCTCGGGTTCATCGGGGCGGGGTTTGTCATCGGGATCCGCATGGTTTCGGAATGGTTTCCGGCCAATGAACTTGGCACGGCGGAAGGCATCTATGGTGGCTGGGGCAATTTCGGCTCGGCTGCGGCGGCCTTTACCCTGCCGACCATTGCGCTGATGTTTGGCGGCGAGGATGGCTGGCGCTGGTCGATCGGGCTGACAGGGGCGCTCTCGCTGGTCTTCGGCTTCATCTATTACGCCTCGGTGCAGGACGTGCCAAAAGGCTCCAAATATTTCCGCCCGAAAAATGCCACCGCGATGGAGGTGACCTCCAAGAGCGATCTCTACTTCCTGCTGGTCATGAAGATCCCGCTTTATATCGCTCTCGGGGCGCTGGCATGGCGGCTGAAAAACGTCGGTATCTTCACGCCGATGACCACCAATATCGTCTATTTCGGGCTTTTGCTGCTTTATGCCTATGACGCGATGCTGGCAATTCGCGCCAATCGCCGCGTCTTCAAGGAAGAGGTGCCGGAGTTCCAGCGCTACAAGTTCAAGCAGGTGGCGATCCTCAATATCCTCTATTTCGCGACCTTCGGCTCGGAGCTGGCCGTGGTCTCCATGCTGCCCCTGTTTTTTGCCGAGACCTTCGGCCTGAGCCCCGTGGTGGCGGGGATGGTGGCCTCGGCCTATGCCTTCATGAACCTCATGTCGCGTCCGGGCGGCGGGATCATCTCCGACCGCTACGGGCGCAAGAAAACGCTTCTGATCCTGACCGCCGGTCTGGCGGTGGGTTATGCGCTTATGGGGATCGTCGATAGCAGCTGGCCGGTCTGGCTGGCGGTGGTTGCGGCCATGGCCTGCTCGTTCTTCGTGCAGGCGGGCGAAGGCGCGGTCTTTGCGGTTGTGCCACTGATCAAGCGCTCGCTCACCGGCCAGATCGCGGGGATGACGGGGGCCTATGGCAATACCGGCGCGGTGATCTACCTGATCATCTACTCGCTTGTGCCGGCCTCGACCTTCTTCCTTGTGATCGCGGGCACCGCAATCATCGGCTTTATCGCGCTGTGTTTCCTCGAGGAGCCCTCGGGCGAGATCGCCGAGGTTGACGAGGGCGGTTCGGTGACCATGATCAAGGTGGGCTGAAGGCCTGCCACAAGGCAGGGCGGCGGGAGGGGTCGCCCTGAATATCGGGCAGCGCAGTGAGGGAGGTCATCATGGGCACCAGATCCGTTCCGAGTTATGCGCGTATGAAAGACCAGTTCCCCACCCATCCGTTAAAGGCCGTGATGGGCGGCTATTCCACCGCTGGCCCCAAGCCGCGTAATGATGACGCGATCTCGGGACGCATCCCGTCCGAGCCCTACGAGCTGCATGCCAAGGGCGCGGTGATCTGCATAGCCGACGGCATCAGCACGGGGCGCAATTCGGACAAGGCCGCGCAGATGGCGGTGCTGCAATTCGCGCAGGATTACTATTCCGCCCCCGAAAGCTGGACGGTGGCGGATTGCTCGGCTCGGCTGATCTCGGCGCTCAATTCCTTCTTCCACGCCCAGAACCGTTCCGGCTCGCCCGAGGCGGAGGGACAGGTCACCACCTTCACCGCGCTGATTGCGCGGGGTCAGTCGGCGCATATCGTGCATCTGGGCGACACGCGCTGTCTGCGCTTGCGGGGCGCTGCGCTCGAGGTACTGACCACCGTTCACACCACCGCCTATATGGGCAACGGGCAGGCACTGACACGTGCGCTGGGGATCGATAGCCATGTGCAGGTCGATTACCGAGAGGAGGTGATGCAGGCGGGTGATCTGTATCTGCTGCTTTCGGACGGGGTGCATGGGGTGCTCGGTCTGCGCGAGATCGGCGCCGTGCTTGCGGATTTAGACCTCGGCAACCAGAAGGCGCTTGAAAAGGCGGCTTGGGCGCTCTGCGATGCGGCGCTCAAGGCAGGCAGTGACGACAATCTGAGTGCCATGCTGATGCGCATCGTGGCGCTTCCGTCGGAAAGCCTGACCGAGGCCCATCAGCGGCTGGCTCGGAAGGCGATCCCGCCCGCCCTCTCGCCTGGCAACCGGATCGATGGCTATGAGGTGACCCAAGTTCTGCATGCCTCGACCCGCAGCCATGTCTACCGCGTACGCCGCGCCGATCTGGAGGGAAGTTTCGTGCTCAAGGCCCCCTCGCGCAACTTTGCCGAGGATCTGCATTATCTCGAGGCCTTCGCGCTGGAACAATGGGTCGGCCGCCGGATCGACCATCCGCAGGTGATGAAAATCCTGCCGCAGGAAGACAGCCGCTTCCTCTATTGCATCGCCGAGTGGGTCGAGGGCGAGACCCTGCGCGACTGGATGCGCCGCCATCCGGTGCCAAGTCTTGCGCAGGTGCTGCCGGTGCTCTCTTCGCTGATTGCCGCGATGCGGGTGTTCCACCGGCTCGGCATGGTGCATCGCGATCTCAAGCCCGAGAATGTGATGGTCATGCCCGACGGGCGCGCCAAGATCATCGATTTCGGCTCGGTGCAGGTGGCGGGCTTCAAGGGGCTCTTGGCAGGGTTCCAGACCGAGCGCCCCGAGGGATCGCTCAATTATATCGCCCCCGAGGTGCTGACGGGGCAGGGCGCGACCAAGCTCTCCGATCTTTTCTCGATCGGGGCGATTGCCTATGAGATGCTGGCGGGACAGGTGCCTTTCGACCTTGAAGACCGCGCAGGCCATCTGTCTTCCAAACCCTCGGACTGGGCGCTAAAGCCGCTTGTAGAGACGCGTTCTGATCTGCCCGAGGCCATAGGCGAAGCCCTTATGCGGGTGCTCTCTTTCGATCCCAAAGCGCGCCCCGTTGTGATGTCGGAATTTCTGGCCGATCTGCGTTCTGCGCAGTCCCAAGGGGCTTTGGTGCCCGAATTCGTGCCGCTTCTGCAGCGCGGCAGCAAGGGGTTCTGGCGGGCGTGGGCGCTTGGCGCCAGCGCATTGGCGCTGGCGCTGGGGGTCATGCTTGTCCTCGGATCTGGTTTCGGGCAGCCATAAGCAGCCCAGCAAGCTCGGCTTTGCACGAGCCGCAATTGGTGCCCGCCGAAAGACCGGCCCCGATCGCTTCGAGGCTTTCGAGCCCCTTCTCGGCGATCTCGCGCAGGATCGTATTGCGCCCCACCGCAAAGCACGAACACACCACAGGCCCCGGATCGGGCGTGTCGCCGCGCGCCTGACCGGCCAGCGCCCAAGAGGCTTCTGTCCCCGACAGACCGACCAGAAAATCGCATATGAGCGCCACCGGTTCGGAGCCGGTATAAAGCGCATGATCTGGGCGGGGGATGGTCGAAGCCCGCATATCCCATGCGGCGGGAGGCAGGAGCATATGGGCAAACTGCGTGGAAATCGTGGCCGCTGTCAGATCCCTCACGGTTTCCGCATCGGGCAGGGTTGCCGTTGGATTGGAATGAAGGCTCCAGCACGCCGTGACTTTTTCTTCGCCCACCGCTTCGGGTGTGGAGGAAGGATTCCGGTCACTTTACACGGCGGCACCGTCATCGGAGTGTTCCATATCCATATGGCAGCTGCGAGGTTTGACCCCGTTCGCACGATCAGATCGGCCTCTTCAAGACTGGCATCGATGCTCGCGCCCGTGGCGATGGACCGCTTGTCAGAGGGCACCTCTCCCTGTTCGCCGATCACGACCTTACAGGCGCGGTCGATGAATGCGCGCGCCCGCCAAGGCGTGTTGATACCTTATGAGCGGTATAGCAGCCCTTGTCATGGGTAACGATCTCATAAGGGTTCTTTCTTGAAAACACGGGAGGCCGCATGATCCGGTCATAATTGCGGCGAGGACACACTGGAGCGCGCTGCCTTTATGCCTGTTGAGCACCACGAAACAGCGCTCGGTCGCATCCTTTCCGGGCGGCCTTCGCCTTTGTCAGAACGCCTCCCGCCCCCAGCCGCATCAGAGGTTTCATCCGTGCCATATGCGCTGGCTTGAAAGACAAGCCTGTCAGCATCCGGCCTCCAGATGTCGGCGATATGCGTGGAAGTTACAACGGGTGGATCGGCGACGGGTGGCCGTCTTCGCTTCTTGGAAACAGTGATCTTGGGGGCATCCGGTGGAAAATGATGCTCCGGCATCTCGGACAGGATCGATCTTCAATGCGTTCATGTGAGCGTAGAGCGGAAGATCGGGAAAGCCCGCGCTTATGGATCCGCTTCACGACGACGGATGTCGCGGGAGAATACTGGCAGAAGGGGTCGTTTTCTGCGGACTGTCTTGCGCCGCCGGTCGGGTGCGGGCCTTACAGTTCGTCATGGCAAGATAAAAAGCGATCAGGCAGACCGCGTATGCGTCGCGCAAGAAAAAAGGCGGATCTTTGATCCGCCCTTTCGATAGTCTGGGTGCTTGATGCCCGTCTGCCTCAGCGATCCGTGTCGCGTGCCAGTCGGGCTGCTTTCAGCCGCGCCGTTTTTTCAGCGCGTTCTTTATGCTCGTCGTCTTGGATGTTCCTGAATGCCGCATCGGTCTTTTCCTGAGGGCTCGCAGACCTGCGGGAATTCTCCGCAGATAGCGCCTTCTGGTCAGGACGCGACGAGGCAGTCACACCGGAATCAGAGACTTTTCTGAAAAAATCGTCGGCCGAGCTGCTCAAGCGAGTTCGAGATCAGCAGCGGATTCACGACCATCGCGACCTGCGCGAAGCTCGTAGTTCACCTTCTGGCCGTCGTTCAGACCTTGCAGGCCGGCGCGCTCGACTGCCGAGATATGCACGAAGATATCTTTGCCGCCATCATCGGGCTGAATGAAACCAAAACCTTTGGTGCTGTTGAACCATTTTACGGTGCCGCTGGCCATATCCGTAGTCTCCAAGTAGAAAGCGCTGCCCGCGATATGCGACAGCTCGGCGAAAGTGATCCAAGTCGATCAGCCGAGACCGCAGAGGCGGGGGCAGAAATTCGATCAGAATAGCAATTGCGCACCCAACATGAAGGGAGATCGTCAAAGAGACAAGGGAAATTTTAGACTTCGGCGGATCTTGGCGCGGGATTTTCGCGACAGGGCGTGGAAGGGTGTCACGGTATTTTACACAGTGCGACACATATTCGAGATTTTTTTCAAAAATCCGTGGAACGAAAATTACGCCCAATAGTTGGGCAAGTGATCGACAAACGGAGGAAAACAAAATGAAATTCATGACCACCACTGCCGTCGCAATGGCCCTTATCGCTGGTGCAGCCTATGCGGATGACCACAAAACCGATGCGTCCATGGAGGCTGGTGCCGAAGCCAAAGTGGCAACCGAAGCAACCGCAAACGGCATCGATATGTCCGACTCGACGAATCTGATCCGCTCGCGCGACATCACCGGTGGTGACATCTACACCATCGCGAAGGATGGCGGTCAGAGCTGGGATTCGATGGATTGGGATGCGCTCGCCTCGGATTGGAACGATGACGGCTTGAACGACATCGGCGAGATCGAGGACGTGGTTCTCTCGCCCGAAGGCCAGATGGTCGGCGTCGTGGCTGAAGTCGGCGGCTTCCTCGACATCGCTGACAAGCATGTGGTGATCCCGGTTGACGCAACCCATCTGGTGCCGATCGATGACGGCAAATACGCAATCGTAACGTCGCAGACCGAAGAGCAGCTCGAGCAACTCAAGGATGTTGACGAAGGCTTCTGGAACTAAGACGCCAGACCACGGGCTTGCCCCTTTGCTATCGTGCCATCGCCATCAGGCGGTGGCACTTTTTTGGGTTGATCGCGCCAGTCCACAGGGCCCGTCCGGTATCGGCGGCTCCGTTATGTATCGCGGCGCGTGCCACGCCGATGCCGGTCAGGTGCGGATCCAAGATCTGGCCGATACGGTGGCGGGTCTGGATATCACACTCTGCATTGGACCCCTGCAAAGAAACGGGCCGATGCCAGCAGTCCGGATGACACGGGCGCGCGCAATGACCAAGGCACTGGCAAGCCGCAAGACGACGGACGTATTGGGGCCCATAACCTGCATGATGAGGCTGACCAAAACGAATGTGCTCACGGCGCTCAGGATAGGGGGCAGCACCCGATGTCCGGGGTGATGGAAATCTCCGCCTGTCGGGAAGTATGATCACGGCGCGCGCCTATACGTCTCGGGTTTCTGACGGGAGCTGTGATGTTGGCGCAGATAGGACCTTATCCCTGACCTCCCTTTCCACGCTACTCTGTGTCGGGCTGGCGTAAATCTTGGCGCGGGGCCCCGGCGGGCTGGAGGCGCATGTTGCGCCAGCGATCCGCGCGGCGGGCCTGCACCGCCGCGGAGCACTGCCCTCGAGCGCCATCCGGTCTTTTATCCGCGAAGGCGACCAGTATCCTTCTCGGGGAGAGGCCGCCACATTGCCCTACTCTGCACCTATATCCTTCGGCTGAAGCATGTGGTTTTTCATGGCTGCGTGCCCCCCGTGCGAGGCGCATAGGGTATGATCCGAATGCGATGGCACCCGGTGTCCTGCGCCGCTCTGCCGAGCCGACCGACCCCCGTCTGCGCTTGCTCGGGTCGGTGTTTCCGGCAGGTGGTAAGGCACGCGGATCCGTGCTGGGTGCCATTCCATGACAAAAGCGCCATGACAAAAGGGCAGCACGGGGATGCTGCCCTTCCGGTCTGCCGGTGTCGGCTGGACCTTACTTGCTCGGCCACGGTTTGCAGACGGCATCCACGTTTTCGGCGGTGACCATCGGGTGGGGCACATAGACCGATTTCGGCATGTCCGCGCCGTTGAACAGATCCACTATGGATTGCACGGCATATTGCGCCTCATCCAACGGCGATTGCAGAACGGTGCCATATTGCAGGCCGGCCTTGATGTTCTTGATGCCGACCGGTTCGCAGCCGCCACCAATCATTGCCATCGTCTTGGGGTCGAGCCCCGCGCGTTCTGCCGCAATCAGGACGCCCTGCATCATGATATCCTCCGCCGCATAGACGCCCACGATCTTATCGCCATATTTGGTGAACAGACCCGCAGCCGCCTGTGTCGAGGTTCCGGTATCCCAGTTGCCGGGCTGTGCGCCAAGGATTTCCAGTTTGGGAGCAATCTTGGCGAGCGTCTCGGTGAAGCCCTTGGTCATCGAGATGGTCTGCGCCTGACCGACGATGCCGGTAATCATGATCACGCCGCCTTCCAGAGGCTTGCCCTTCGCTTCCAGAGCCTGCACGAGCAGCTGCGCGGATTTGGATCCCTGCTCCTCATAATTGCCGCCGGTATATTGGGTCCAGAGGTCCTCGCGGGCCTGATCGGGCTGCACATCAGTCAGCAGCAGCGGGATATCCGCACGCTGGATCTTGCGCATCGCGGGGAACAATGCGGTGCCGTCGATCGTCCACATCAGGATTGCGTCAGGCTTCTTGGCGATGGCCTGATCAACCTGCGTGGCCTGCTGGGCGGCATCGAACTTGTTGGTCACGACCTCGAGGTCGATGCCCTTTTCGGCGGCCATTTTGCGGATCTGGTCATTATAGACCGCGCAATATTCGCAGATATCGTCGGCACCGAGGAAGATGACCTTCTTGCCTTTCTGTGCATTGTCAGCGGCAAAGGAAGCGGTGGCCAGAAGAGAGCCTGCAAGCAGGGCGCCGAGGGTGGAGCGGATGAGAGTCATGGAAAGACCTTCCTGTTGGGATGACGTTGTTTCTTGGTTTTGGTGTGTTGGTGCTCAGGACTCCGAGGCCCTGAGCCGCGTTTTCAGCCAGAGCGCGGGCGCGCCTCCGGCAAGCACCGCGATCAGCAGAACGGCACCGTTCAGCAGCAGGATCGCGGGAGAACTGGCACCGATAAGCCCCAGCCCGTTATTGAGAACGGCCAGCACCATCACGCCCACGGCCACGCCGAAGGGGCGCCCGACGCCGCCCGAAAGAGCGATGCCTCCGAGGATCGCCGCCGAGGCGGCCTGCAGCAGCAGGTTCGCGCCGAAGGTCGAAGAGGCGCGGCCCAGCGTGATGGCCAGAAGCGCACCGGCAAGGGCGGCGAAGAGGCCAGAGAGCACGAAGGTCGTGACGATCGCACCGCCCACATTGGCGCCGGCCATGGTGGCGGCCTTGCGATGGCTGCCGGCAGCGATGATGTCGCGCCCCATGCGGGTGAAGACCAGCATCAGACCGGTGAGGATAAAGAGCGCGATAGTGATCACCGAACGGGGCGAGAAGACGCCGAACCAGTCCATGTTGAAGGCATCGGTCAGATCGTAATTGGCAAAGCTGACCGCCTGTCCGCCTTCCAGCCAGACCGCAAAGCCCGACAGAAGGATCATCACGCCCAGCGTTGTCACCAGCGAGGACACGTTAAGCTTCAGCGTGACGACACCGTTGAAGAGCCCGACCAGCGCGCCAAAGGCCAATGCGGCGACCAGCCCGAGAGCCGCGTTATCGGCCCCGCATTTGAGCATGATGAGCCCCGAGACGGCGACCATCGCGCCGCCCGACAGGTCGAACTCGCCCGCCAGCATGGTCAGGGCCAGACCCAGGGCCACCAGACCCAGCAGTGCAAAACTGTCGCCAAGCGCGAAGATATTGCCCGCAGCAAGGAAGTAGCTGTTGAGCGCGGTGAAGATCACGCCCATGCCGATCAGCAGCACCCAGCGCAGGACAAGAAGGGGGTTTTCTGCAAGCGTTTTCATAGCGATCCCTTTCAGCGCTTCTTGCGGGCCAGAAGGGCACCGGCCGTCACGGCCACCAGAACGGCGAGCCCTTTGACCATCAGCTGGACCTCATAGGCGAAGTTGTTGACGAGAAGGATATTGGTCAGGACCGCCAGAAACAGCGTGCCCCAGGCCACATCGATGATCCGGCCACGGCCACCGCCAATGGCAATGCCGCCTACCAGCATCGCGGCGATGGCGCTGAAATCGAGGTCGGCGCCCACCCGCAGGTTGCCCGTGCCCGATTGGGCGGCAATCAGGGCCCCCGCAATTGCGGCTCCGGCCCCTGCCAGAACATAGGAGAGGATGACCATCCGCGTGACCCGCAGGCCCGCCAGCTCGGCGGCGGCGGCATTGGTGCCGCGCAGGCGCAGCTCCCATCCGGCGCGGGTGCGGCTCATCAGGATTTCGCCCAAGACAACAACGATGAGGAAAATCACCGCCTGCCACGGAACGCCGGGCAGGATGGCGCCGCTTCCCAGCCATGTGGGACCGCCCCCGGCCAGAACCGTGCGCCCGTCCGACACCCATGTCGCCAGACCTGCAATCAGCGAGCCTGCCGCGATGGTCGAGATGATGGCATTGCAGCGAAGCCAGCCCACGACCAGCCCTTGCAGGAGTCCGAAAACCAGACCCAGCAGGATGCTGGCCAAGAGCGCGGGGATCACACCCCAGCCGGAGACCATGACGAAGATAATCGACGAGAAGGCCGCCGTGCTGCCAAGCGACAGAGCGAAGAGATTGCCCGAAATGGTGACGGAGGCCAGACCGACTGCGGCAATTCCCACGGTCGATGCCGCAAAGAGGATCGAGGAGATATTCGAAGCGGTGGCGAAATTGTCGATTGTCGCGCAGGCCACCAGAAACATGACGACCGTGGTGATCTGGATTACCGTGGCCTGCACGCGGGCGGGGGCGAACATCCCCGATACGCGCGAGGGCGGGGAAAGAGGTGCGGCGCTCATGCGGCAGTCTCCTTTTCGGGGCCATGGAGGATATCGTGCAGGATCGCATCGGCATCCATCTCGGGGCGGTCGGCATCGCGCACCACGGCTCCGCGATAGAAGGTCACGATACGGTCGGAGGCATCGAGCACCTCTTCAAGGTCGGTAGAGTAGAAGAGAATGGCCAGCCCCTCGGCCTCGGCCAGACTGCGCAGCTGGTCATAGATCTCGGAGCGTGCGCCGATATCGACACCACGGGTCGGCTCGTTGAGCAGCAGAAGACGCGGCCCGAGAGCTGCGGCCTTGCCCAGCGAGACCTTCTGCTGGTTGCCACCCGACAGGGTCGAGACATCATGGGGCAGACGCGCGGGATCGATGGCGAAGCCGCGGGCCAGCCCGGTTGCCTTTTCGCGGATCGCTGCCGGAATTATCCAGCCTTTCCTGGACACGCGATCAAGGATCTGGCTGACCAAATTGGTCCCGATCGGCGCCTCGAGAAACACCCCACGGCGGGCGCGGTCCTCGGACACATAGGCGATACCTGCGGCATAGGCCTGCGTGATGTTGCGCGGCGTGACGTCCGCGCCATCAAGCGACAGTGTCCCCTTGGCGGGTTGCAGGCCCGCAAGGCTTTCCAGAAGCGCATCGGCCCCCGAGCCAAGCTGGCCCACCAGCGCCAGGATCTGGCCCGGCTGCACATCCATGCTGACGGGCGCGACACGGCCCGGCACGCTCCAGTTGTTCAGTGACAGGCGCGGGGTTACGCCATGCCGGGCATGGCTCGGGGCGATCTCGCCGATCTTGATCTCATGGCCGATCATCGCCTCGACCAGCGTCGCATTGGTCAGCGCCGATGTATCGGCGGTCATCACATGCTGGCCCGAGCGCAGCACGGTGACGCGGTCTGTCAGCGCGAAGATCTCGTTCAGGCGGTGCGAGATGATAACGATGGTGGTGCCTTTTTCAGCCTTCAGGCGGCGCAGAACGGCAAAGACCTTCTCGATCTCGCCATCCGACAGGGTCGCGGTCGGCTCGTCGAGCAGCAATACCTTGGCCCCGCGTGCGATGCCGCGTGCGATCTCGATCAGCTGGCGCTCGGCCAGCGGTAGGGTCTCGGCCAGCGCATCGAGCGCCACATGCTCCAGCCCCACGGAATCCAGCACCTGACGGACATGCGCGCGGAACGGCTCGCGGCGGTAGATCCGGCCCACCTCGCGCGCGCCCAGCATGACGTTATCCAGAACGCTCAGATGCGGGATGATCGACAGTTCCTGGTGGACGATTGACAGGAGCGCCGGATCGACGGGCGTGCCCAGTTCGATCTGCATGCCGTCAATGCCCAGTTCGCCCTCGTCGGGCATCACAAACCCGCCGAGGATTTTCACCAGCGTGCTTTTTCCCGCGCCGTTTTCACCGCATAGGCCGTGGATCTCGCCTGCCGCCAGATCGATGTCCATGCCGCGCAAGGCACGGACACCGCCATAGCTTTTCTTGAGGCCCCTTGCGCTCAGGATGGGTGCGCTCATGCGTTCTCCGATCCGACCATCGGCAGCTCGGCCAGCGTTCTGGACAGGTTGATCATGTCCCAAGGCAGGAATTCGGTGATGGCGAGGCCGACCATATCCAGTTCGCCCGCCACGCCCTTCAACAAGCTGACGATCTCTTCCAGCTCCAGCTTGCCGGTAGCGACCCCCTCAAAGGCACCTTCGGGGGCGTCGGGTTTGTTAAACAGCAGGTAGTCGCGGCCGACGGGGTTCAGCACGTCAAGGTCGAAATGGACTGCAACCTTGGTCGCGCCCGAGGCCTTCAGCCAATCGACAACCGCTTGCGGGTTGGCGCGCAACGCATCGGGGCCGATCACGCTCATGCCGCGGTCTGCCAGATAGGTTTCTTCGACATCCATCATGTCGTTCACGCCGACATAGAGAACCTTCTTGGGATCGACCGGACGTTTCACAACAGAGGTGAAATCGGCATCGCCATCACCCAGCAGCATTGCCAGCACATGGGCGTGAGCGTGACTGAACAGGCTCTTGTTCATTACGTCGGGATGAGCATCGACCCAGAGAACGGCCATGTCGTCTTCGTATTTCTCGGCCAGATAGGCGATGGGGGCCAGATCGACAAGGCAGTCGCCGCCCACCGTCATGATCGCTTCGGGGGCATGTTTGGCAATCGCCTCGCGGGCGGCGTCCAGCTGCGCCAGCAATGCCGCGCGCGCTTTGATGCCGTCCTGCTCGGAGCGGTCGCTCTCTACGGGGATGGCGATCGTCTCGACAGGCCCCGTTGCATCGGGCAGCAAAGCCTCGAGGATCTTTGCGCCCACGCGATACGCCGGCAGGTCACCGCCCTGCCATTGGGGCATTACAAGGCGCAGGGTGGTCTGGGAAGTGCGGGTCATGTGATCTCCGTCGATTTGCAGCGTCATTTGGAAGGATGATGGCCATTTCTTGTCCCGGATCGCTTGGCTTACACGGCCAGAAAGTCGGACTCGCTGGCCAATTGTCAGAGGGTTCCGGGGCCACGATATGCAGGGCGCAATTCGCACTTTGTGTGATATTTAGGCTTAGTGATGAGTTGATGATGAAAATATCGTCACATATTGGGCAATTTGCACCGGATCATGCGGCAGGACTCGCGCAAATGAATCAAACCTCTTAGCGGAGGTTATAGGGAAATCCATCTCTTCACGGTTATCAGGGATACAGGAATGCAGCATCTGAGCACCGCACATCAGGCGCCGGGAATGCAGTATGATTTCTGGCACAATATCGTCGAGACCTCCTTCACCCATTGCGATGGCATCGCGCCCGATCGGTCGCGCTTCTATGCGGAGATCGATATCGCGCGCTGCGGCGACAGCGAGCTGACGCTGCTATCCTCTGATCCTGTCCGCTACGACCGCAAGGAACGCCATATCCGCCAGAGAGACGAGGAGACCTTCTTCATCTCGGCGATGCTGGAGGGTGGCGGCTTCTTCCGCCAGAATGACCGCTCGGTCCGTCATGACGCGGGCACGGTGCTGATCTATGACGGTTCGCGCCCCTATCATTACGATTATCCCTCCCGTTACCGTACCGCGCTACTGCGTGTGCCGCGCCGTATGATAGAGGCACGGATGCTGGGCGTGTGCGATCTGGGGGGCACCCTGCTCGAGGCGCACCGTCCGCAAGCGGCGCTGATCCGTAACCTGATCACCAATCTGATCGACACTGCCCGCGAGACCGATGTGCCCGAGCAATTCCTGTCGCCGACGCTCGACCTGATCTCGGGAGCCGTTGGGCAGGGCGCGCCGCGCACCGAAGTCGCAGGCCGTAACGATACCCTCAACCGTATCAAACGCTTCATGATTGCGCATATGGCTGAAGAGGAGCTGTCGGTGGCCGATATCAGCGAGGCGCAGAATATCTCGGTGCGTTCGCTGGGGCGGGTGTTTGCCGCCGAGGGTACCACGCCGATGAGCTGGCTGCGCGACCGGCGTCTGGCCGAAGCCCATGCAATGCTTTCGGAAGGGCGAGCGCGCTCTGTTACCGAGGCGGCGTATGCATGCGGCTTCCGCGATCTGAGCTATTTCGGACGGGCGTTCAAGAAAGCCTACGGCAAGACACCGCGGCAGGTCTCCACCCTTCGTCATTGAGACGGCTCGCATTCGTCCGTCACGGTCAAATATGTGACCGTCAAGGACGAGCGAGTGGCAGGGTCTTGTGCAAATCTGGGGTCATCAACAGATACGGAGACCGCAATGTATACCGTCGCCTTCATCATGAAGCGCAAGCCCGGCATGTCGCTGGAGGACTTCCTGACATATTACCGTGACCGTCACGGACCCCGCATGGTCGAGCTGATCAAAGATAAGGGGCTAATTTCCTATGAGCATTTTCCTGTGGCCCCGCAGGATAAGGGCCGCTATCTGGCCGAGGGCGGTCCGGCCTATGACGCCGTCTCCGTCTATAGCTTCGCCACCGAGGCGCAGGCCGAGGAGTGCTGGGACCTGCCTGAGGTGATCGAGGACAGCGCCGCCTTCATCGATCTCGACGCGATGGTGACCCTGCCTACGAACCGCCGCACCGTTTTCATGTTCGGCTGATCCCGCCTTCCGGACCGGCATATCCGACGCGCCCGCCTGCCAAGGTCGGGCGCGTTGTGCATTGTCGGCTGCTCTTTTTGGCGGGTCTGGGCGAGACTATGGCCGTTGAGTCCAAGTTTTCTGACAGCTGCGCGCGCATTCTGGGCAAAGTAGGGCCGGTGAGGTCCGTTTTTGTCAAAGGGGCCCGGAGCGGCTCGGTCAGGGAGACTGCAATGTCCGAACAACTACTCGAAACCCGATCCTTCGATTATGTGCCCGACGCCGAACGGCATGGCAATGTCCGCTCGCAGGTGCAGCTCTGGTTCATGATCAACGCGCAAATCCTGACGATCTACACGGGAGCGGTCGGCGTGGCCCAAGGGCTGTCTCTGGGCTGGGCGCTGATCGCGATCCTGACCGGATCGCTGGTCGGCACGCTGTTCCAGGCCTTCCACGGGGCGCAGGGCCCGGTGATGGGTCTGCCGCAGATGATCCAGTCGCGTGTGCAGTTCGGCTCGCGTGGCGTTTTGCTTCCGATCCTTGCTGCCACTCTCTCGCCTTTCGGCTTTGCGGTCTTCCTGATCCAGACCTCGTCCTTCGCGGTCAGTGATGTCACGGGGATCGGTTCGCTGACGCTGCTGCAGGTCTTGATCGCGGTGATCGCGGGCGCGATCGCGATTGTCGGCTTCCGGCTGGTGATGAAGGTCGAGAAATTCGCCTCGTGGCTGACGCTTGCCAATTTCGCCTTGCTGACGCTTGCCGTCTTCACCGTGCTGCCTATCGGCGAGCTGTTCGACAAGGGCGGGTTCATCACCCATGCCTTCTTCCTGCAATTCGGCGTCTCGGCGATCTACCAGCTGGCCATCGCACCGCTGGTGTCGGATTACACCCGCTATCTTCCCGCGAGGACCAGCGGTGTCAAAGTGTCGGCCTCGGTCTTCTTCGGGACCACGCTTTCCGCAGTCTGGCTCGAGAGCATCGGTGCCATCGTTACGACCGCCTATCCGGATCTTGATACCATCGCTGCCGTGCGCCAGCTGGGTGACGGTTTCGGCTTCGGGCTCGGGGGCTTTACCATGGTGGTCGCAGCGCTCAGCTGCCTGATCACGATCTCCATCACTGCCTATAGCGGCACGCTTGCACTGATCTCGGGGCTCGAGGCCTTCCGCCCGCTGCGTCCGACCGCAAAGCTGCGCACCGTGTCGATCACCCTCGGTATGATCCTTGCGCTGATCTGCTCGCTCGCCATGTCGCAGGATATGCTCAACACATTTGGCGCCTATCTCGCGATCCTTGGCTATGTGCTGATCCCGTGGACGGCCGTGAACCTGACCGACTACTACCTTGTGCGCAACGGTCGCTATTCGATTACCGATATCATGCGCCCCGATGGCGGAATGTATGGTGCGTGGGGTGGTATCGGCATTGCCAGCTATCTGATCGGGTTCGTGGCGATGATCCCCTTCTTCAGCTCGGCTCTCTATACCGGCCCGCTGGCCGCGAGCATGAGCGGTGTCGATGTCTCCTTCATCGTCGGTCTGCTGGTCTCCTCGGTAGTCTATGCTCTCCTGGCTCGCCGGATCGATCTTGCCGCCGAGATGCAGCTGGTTCGCAACGCCCCGCTCAATACCTTCGACCACGCCTGAGTGGCGGGTCCTGACCGTGCGCCTGTGGAGCGCACGGCCTGCCAGTCGCCAAGGCGGACGCTTGCATAATACGTCTGCCTTGGCACTCTTGGCCAATACAGCCAGCTTATTCGGCATTTTCAGCACAGACAGTTCGGGCATTTGGCGTCAGGGTAGCAGTATCGAAAGAGCCGCGCTCAGGCGGCCGTTACCAGAACAAGGGAGCCGAAGATGTCCGATCATTCCCACGGGACGCAACCACCCTCTGACAAGGCGTTGCGTGTGCGCGCGATGGAGCAGCTGCTCCTCGAGAAGGGGCTCATCAAGGAAGGTGCCGTGGATGCGATCATTGATATCTTCGAGCATCAGCTAGGCCCCAAGAACGGCGCCAAGGTCGTGGCCCGCGCATGGACCGATCCCGCCTATAAACAGCGTCTGATGGAGAACGCCTCCGACGCCATCCTCGAATTCGGCTTTGCGGGTTTTC
Source organism: Thioclava sp. GXIMD2076 (assembly GCF_037949795.1). Classification (NCBI taxonomy): domain Bacteria; kingdom Pseudomonadati; phylum Pseudomonadota; class Alphaproteobacteria; order Rhodobacterales; family Paracoccaceae; genus Thioclava; species Thioclava sp. GXIMD2076. The sequence continues at coordinate 455,199 of NZ_CP149933.1, read as the reverse complement.
AGGGCGAATATATGGTCGTGTGCGAGAATACGCCCGGCGTCCACAATGTCGTCGTTTGCACCTTGTGCTCGTGCTACCCGTGGCCGGTGCTCGGCCTGCCGCCGAACTGGTATAAGGCCGCGCCTTACCGCTCGCGCGTTGTGATCGAGCCGCGTGCCGTGCTGGAAGAGTTCGACCTGCATATCCCTGATGAGACCGAAGTCCGCGTCTGGGACAGCAATAACGAACTGCGCTATCTGGTTCTGCCCGAGCGTCCCGCCGGCACCGAAGGCTGGTCGGAAGAACAATTGGCCAAGCTGGTGACCCGCAACTCGATGATCGGAACCGGTGTGGCGATGACCCCCGCAGAGCTGGCCAAATCCGAAAATACCGAGGAGGCCGTGCTATGAACTCGATCCACGATCTGGGCGGGATGCACGGCATGGGACCGATCGTGCTGGATGTCAACGAACCCAAATTCGCCGAAGACTGGGAGGCGCGCACTTGTGGCTTCCACCTGCTGACACTGATGACCGGAATCGCCGTAGCCGATGAAGCGCGCCATTCGATGGAGCGTATCCCCGCGCTGCACTGGCTGGCCTCGCCCTATTACGAGCACTGGCTCGACGGGACCGCGACCTATTTTCTTGAGAAGGGCATCGCTACTTCCGAGGAACTGGCCACCGGCAAAGCTCAGGCGCCGCTTCCCGAATGGGCGGCGAAACTGAAGGCGTTGACGCCCGAAGAAACCGCCAAGATGTTCACCACCAACCACCCTGTGACCGGCGAGGCCGAAACAGAGCCGAAATTTGCGGTGGGCGACAAGGCGATGACGCTGAACATCAACCCCAAAACCCATACCCGCCTGCCGCGCTATACCCGTGGTAAACCCTGCACCATCGTAGCCTACCGAGGCGCCTGCTTTTATGCGGATGCGCGCTCTGTCGGGGATTATGGCGCGGTCGATCACACCTATACGGTGCGGTTCGAGGGCGCTGATCTCTGGGGGCGCGACGCGGGCGCCAAAGACGCGGTCTATATCGATCTCTACGAACAGTATCTGGAGGCCATGTGATGGAAATCGTAAGTATTATCCAAGCGCTTGATCCTTGCCGCACCGACCTGAAATCGTTGGGGGCGCAGGATCTTGGCGCACCCGGTTTCGGTGAGCCATGGCATGCGCAGGTCTTCGGCCTCTCGATGGCACTGGCGCAGGCGGGCGTGTTCAGCTGGGCCACATGGGTCGAGACCTTCTCGACCGAGATCCGTGCCAATCCCCAGACGGGCACCGAGACCTCGGAAGATGCCTATTACCGGCAGTGGTCGGCAGCGCTTGTCACGCTTCTGCGCAAAACCGGTGTCATGACCGACGAGGAACTGGCCGAGACATCGGAACATTGGCGCCGGTCCTATATTGCCACCGAACATGGCAAACCCATCGTCTTCCGCCGCGATCTGCCGGATCTGCCCGATATCGATGGTCATCACCACCATCACCACCACCATCCCGAACCGGTGCCGGTCGCGATCAGCGAAAAGGCCTGATTTTTCCTGAATAGCAGGGAGTGTCCTGCATCGTCACCGCGAAAGATCGCCGTGACATTCTCGAACCTCTGCCGGTTCGGGCAGGGCTTTTGTGTGCCCGCCCGACCGGCCAGCAATGAAAGCCTTCCATGCATTACCAGTCGATCACGGCACTGGCCGAAGACATCAAGACCCGCAAGATCTCGCCCGTCGAGGTAACGGAGCACATGCTGTCGCGGATCGAGACGCTTGATCCGAAACTCGGCGCCTATGTGACCGTGACGGCAGAACGCGCGATGGATCAGGCGCGTCAGGCCGAGGCCGAGATCATGGCGGGCAAATATCGCGGGCCGCTGCATGGCGTGCCGATGAACTACAAGGACATCCTCTATACCGATTTCGCCAAGACGACCGGCGGCACTCGTATCCACAAGGATTTCCAGCCCGATTTCACCGCGACCGTGATCCGCCGTCTGGAAGCGGCGGGCTCGATCACGCTGGGCAAGGTCAAAACCACCGAGCAGGCCTATGCCAACCACCACCCTGATGTGACGCCGCCGCTGAACCCGTGGTCGGCGGGCCACTGGGCGGGCTCGTCCTCTTCGGGCACGGGCGTTTCGGTGGCGGCAGGCATGACCTTTGCCTCATTGGGGTCCGACACCGGCGGCTCGATCCGTTTCCCTTCGGCAGTGAATGGTGTGACTGGGCTCAAGCCCACTTGGGGCCGGACCTCGCGTTATGGCGCCTTCGAGCTTGCGGCCTCGCTTGACCATATCGGACCTCTGGCACGTTCTGCAGCGGATGCGGGGATTGTTCTTCAGGCGATGGCGGGTGCCGATATCAATGATCCGACCACATTGACTGCCCCCGTGCCGGACTATGCTGCCGAAGCGGGCCAGTCGATTGCCGGTCTGCGCATCGGGATCGACCGTGCCTATATTTCCGAAGGGGTCGATCCGGCGAATGTGGCCGCCGTCGAGGCGGCGGCAGAAGTGCTGCAATCGCTGGGCGCGGTGCTGGTGGATGTCAGCGTCAAACACTGGAAAGAGGCCGCGATCTCGTGGCTACCGCTCTGCGCGCCCGAGACCGCCGCCGCCCATGACGATTTCTACCCGCGTCTAAAATCCGACTATGGATCGACGCTGGCTGCGTTGATCGACATGGCCGAAAGCTACAGCACGCGTGATGTGGCGCGCGCCCATCAGGACCGTCTTATCTTCTCGGGCCATCTGGAGGCCATGTTCCGTCAGGTTGATCTGCTGCTTATTCCGGCCACCATCTGGCGGGTGCCGGCACTGGCCAACTGGGCCGATTATGCCGAGGGCGACAATTCGGAATTTATCCGCTTTACAGGGCCTTACGATATGTCCGGCTCGCCATCCATCACCATGCCGGGAGGGTTCGACCAAGATGGTCTGCCGCTCGCGGTGCAGCTTGTCGCGCCGAATCTGGGCGAGGGGGCTCTCGTGCGCGCAGGCAGCGCCTTCCAGAAGCTCACCGACTGGCATCAGAAAATCCCGCCGCTTTCCGCGTGATCCGCGGAGCGCAGCACCAACAGGAGAGAGGGCAGGTTCCATAAAGAGCTCCGCCCGAATGAAAGAGGGAAACATGAAGCTTACCAAAACTGTACAACTCGGGATCGCGGCGTTGGCACTGTCGGCGGGCGCGGCCTTTGCGGAAGCTGACCAGCATCCCCTGAAGGTTGGCACGATCGACGAATTCAAGGATATCTCGCAGTTCTGTGGCACCAAGCCCCTGCGCGTGGCTTATTCGACCGGCTCTTCGGGTGATCCGTGGCGCAAGATTTCCAAGGCGGAATTCGAGCTCGAGGCGGCGAAATGTCCCAATATCAAAGAAGCCCGCTATGTCGATGCACGCGGCTCCGTCGAGCAGCAGATCTCCGATATCACCGGTCTGGCGGCGCAGGGCTTTGACGTGATCGTGGTGCGCCCCGATGGAGGGCAGGCACTGCTGCGGGCGATGAGCCAGGCCATGAAGCGCGGTGCGAAGGTCGTTCCCTTCTATGGCGGCACCTCCTGGCCGGGCACCCCGGGGAAGGATTATGTCGGCATGGTCACGGCCGACCAGAATATCGAAGGCGAGATGGCGGCCAAATGGATCGTCAAGCAGCTCAATGGTGAAGGCAATGTCATCATGCTTGGCGGCGCGCCGGGGGCGGACTCGACCCAGAACACCTTTGACGGCGCGATGAGCGTTTTCAAGGACCATCCGGGTATCAAGATGTTGGAAGATGCGCCCGTCACCACCAATTGGGACCGTGCGCAATACCAGCAGGTCATGACCTCGCTTCTGGCGAAATACCCCAAGATTGACGCCGTGATCTCCGATTACGGGATCGGCTCGATGGGCGCTATCCGTGCCTACGAGATCGCCGGCAAGAAAATCCCGCTCTGGGCGACCCGTGACGGGAACGAGCTGGCCTGCTACTGGAAAGAGCATCACGCCGACAATCCGGACTTCCAGCTCTTCACCACCTCGGCAGGCACCTGGCTGACCCGTCTTGCCCTGCGCAAGGGTGTGGCTGCGGCCAACGATATCGAGAATGACGAGCCGACGATCATCATCGATCCGGTGATCGACGAGACGACCTCGGATGACCCGAAAAAGGCGCCGGTCTGTGATCCCGACTTGCCCATGGGCGCCCATGTCTCCTCCTTCACCATGACGAAAGAGCAGATGCAGGACGTCTTTAAGTAAGCGAAGACAGAAGGACCCTTCCGATGACCAACTATTTTCAACGTAACGAGTTCAGGGCCATTGCGGCCCTGATCCTGCTGCTCATCGTCGGAGGGGTTGCAGCGCCGTCGACCGTGACGCTGACGGCTCTTGCGGGACTGATGCCCTTTGCGGGGATCACCGCAGTGACGGCAGTCGGCCAGCACCTCGTGATCCAGCAGCGCGGCCTAGATATCTCGGTCGCGGGGCTGTTCTCGCTATCGGCCGTGCTGGTGACGGCACTCGATCCGGCAGGAACCAGCGGTATGACCGCGACCGGGCTCGTGCTGCTGGCTCTTGCGGTGGGTGCGGGGATCGGCCTGATCAACGGTCTGACCGTGACCCGCCTCGGCGTGCCGCCTCTGGTGGTAACCATTGCGATGAATTCCATACTGCTTGGCCTTGTGTTGCAGTTCTCCGGCGGCGCGCCGCAGGTGGTTCCGGTGCCGATCGCCGATATCGCGGTCGGGCGGGTTCTCGGCCTGCCCAATGCTTTCCTTGCGGGACTGTTACTTGTGGTGCTGGTAGCCTTTGTGCTGACACGGACCACGCTCGGGCGCCGCTTCAAGGTGGTGGGGCTCAACCCGCGCACCGCCGCCGCCCTCGGTTTCCGTGTCGAGCTGTTCCAGCTGGGCGCCTATGTGGCCGCTGGCGTGCTCTTCGCCGCAGCCGGTGTGATCTTCGCAGGTCTTTCCAACGTGCCGTCCCTGATGGGCGGGGATGCCTATATGCTGGCCTCGGTGGCCGCCTATGTCGTGGGGGGCAATTCGCTGACCGGCGAGCGATCCTCGGTTCTGGCCACGGGGATCGGCGCCTTCTTCCTGACCTATCTGGGTCAGCTCGTCGTGTCGCTGGGGCTTGATACCTCCGTGCAGTATCTCATTCAGGCGCTCATCGTGCTCTTGGGGGTCTGCCTGCCGACCATCGCCCAACGCCTGAAGACCGCGTGAGGTCGTAACATGAAAGATACCCAAATGACCGACATCATGGAGACGCCCGCAGCCGAACCCGTGCTCGTTCTGGATGCCATCAGCAAATCCTTCGGCCCCGTGAAGGCGCTCAAGGGGGTCAGCCTCAAGGCATGGCCCGGCGAGGTCCATGCGATCGTGGGCGAGAATGGCGCGGGAAAATCCACGTTGATCAATTGCGCAGCGGGCGTGCTTGCGCCCAATACCGGCACAGTGACCATTGCAGGCCGTCTGGCCAAGGCCCAGCCCGCCTTCGTGCGAGAGATGGGTCTGTCGGTGGCCTTCCAGCATCCGGCGCTCGCCCCCGATCTGACCGTGCTGGAAAACCTCCGCCTTGCGCGCAAGGATCTGAGCATGGAGGCGGCGCAGGCGCTTCTGGATCGCGTCTCGACCAAGGCTTTGGCGATGGATCTGAAATCGCGCGCGGGCGAGCTGTCTCTGGCGCAGGAACATGTGCTCGAGATCGCGCGTGCGCTTGCGAGCCGCCCCAAGGTTTTCATCTTTGACGAACCGACCGAGCCGTTCCAGGATCCCGAGGTGCGTCATCTCTTCAGGCTCATTGCCGAGCTGAAGGCCGAGGGCACCGCGATCATCTATATCTCGCACCGTCTCAAGGAGGTGATGTCCATCGCCGACCGGCTCTCGGTGCTGCGCGATGGCGATCTGATCGAGACGCGGGTGGCGTCGAAATTCACCCCGCAGGAGATCGTCGATCTGATCGTGGGTCGCCCGCTGGGGCAGGTCTTCCCCGCCAAGGGCAAGATCGGCACGGGACCGAAGCCGCTGGTGGTGGCCGATCTTTCGGGGCACGGCTTCAGCAATGTCTCGCTGGAAATGCGTCCGGGCGAGATCGTGGGTCTGGCCGGTGTCGAAGGGCAGGGGCAACGGGAGTTCCTGCGCGCCCTTGCCGGCGTGAGCCCCGCCACTTCGGGCGATATCCGGGTGGATATGGTCGAACCCAAAGCGGGGGTCGCCAATTTCCGTCGTGCCGGCATCGCCTTTGTGCCCGACGACCGCCATGCCGAAGGTCTGGTCCTGTCGCTGTCGATCAAGGAAAACGAGGGGCTTGGCCAGCTCGAGCGGATCTCTTCGAACGGGGTTCTGTCGGAGACGCGCGAAAAGGCGCTGGCTGGGAAAATCCACGCCGATTTGCGGGTGAAGGCCCCCACAGTCGAGACGCCGGTCTCGGCACTGTCGGGCGGCAACCAGCAGAAGGTTCTGATGGGTCGCGAGATGGCGATGGGCCCCAAGCTGATGCTGGTCGACGAACCGACCAAGGGCGTCGATGTGGGGTCGCGCTCGGATATCTATGGCAAGCTGCGCGAGATGGCCAATCAGGGCGTGGCCGTGATCGTCTGCTCTGCCGACGGGGTCGAGATCGAGGGTCTGTGTGACCGCGTTCTGGTCTTCTCGCGTGGGCGGGTCGTGGCCGAACTGTCGGGCGCGGATGTCAATGATGCCAAGATCACCGAGGCCAATCTCAACGCCACCGGTATCCGCGAGGCTGCCGATGATGTGAGCCGCAAGACCAGAAGCCGCTGGCTCTCCTCGGACCAGCTTCCGGCCGGCATTCTGGTGCTGCTCTCGGTTCTGGTAATGGGCATTACCCAGTGGCAGAGCCCCTATTTCCTTTCGGCCTTCTCGTTGCAATCCATCGCCACGCTGACCGCGATCCTCGCGCTTGCGGGCTTTGCGCAGATGTTCGTGATGATGAAGGGGGGCATCGACCTCTCGGTGGGGCCGGTCGCGGGGCTGGCCGTGGTGCTGGCCTCCTTCCTTGTGACCGACACGCCACCTCTGGGCACTTTTGGCGGGATCCTTGCCATTCTGGCGCTCTGCACCCTGATCGGGCTGGCGCATGGTCTGCTGGTGGAAAAGCTGAAGCTTCCGGCCATCGTTATCACGCTTGCGACCTATACCGGCCTTCAGGGTCTGTCGCTGATCCTGCGGCCCTCACCTGCGGGGATGATCGGGGGGGACTTCATGGATGGGGCACAGGCGCTTGTCGGGCCGCTGCCCGCAGTCTTCGTCGTGATCGTTCTGGCGGCGGTTGCTGCCGAATACCTGCTCTTCCGGCGTCCGGCAGGTCGCGCCTTGCGGGCGGTCGGCTCTAATCCGAAATCCGCCGAAATGATCGGTCTCAAGCGCGCGCGCATCGTCATTCTGGCCTTCGTCACCAGCGGTTTCCTTGCGGGGCTCGCGGGCGTGCTGCTGTCGGCGCAGGTGGGGATCGGTTCACCGACCACGGGTATCAGCTACACGATGATGAGCATTACCGCCGTGGTGCTGGGCGGGGCGCAGATCACCGGCGGGCGCGGATCCTTCCTCTCGACGATGGCGGGCGCGTTCTTCATCCAGACCATCGTTGCGGCGCTGCCCTTCCTCAATCTCGGCGCGGTGTGGCAATATGTGCTCATCGGGGGCGCGACCTTCATCGCGGCGGCCCTGTTCAGCACGGCGAGAAAGCCTGCCAGAGCGCATTGAGCCGCGTTGACGGAACTGGAAAAGCCCGGCAGATCTGCCGGGCTTTTTCTATGGGCGCATAAAAGAAGGGCCGGACGCGCCGACCCTTCCACAATTCATGAAAGACGTGCCGTTTAATGCAGATCCTTGAGAAGGGATTTTGGCGTAAGGCCGAATTCACTCTTGAACGCACGGGAAAAGTGGGAAAAGTCGCTGAAGCCGCATTTCAGGGCGACCTCCGAGACCCGCAGCTCGTGACCCGAGCAGAGCATCTCGTGGGCGCGCTTGAGGCGCTGTGACCAGAGCCAGCGGATAGGGGTGGTATTTTCTGTCGCGAAGATCCGGTTGAGCGTGCGGCGCGAGACACCGAGGACATCGACCAGCCTGTCGCTATCGATGTCACAGTCCTCGAGATTGGCAAGGATCCAGCCCTTTGCTTTGTCCAGCAGGCCGATATGGCGGCTGTTTTCCATCTGCGAGATGCCGTGTTCGCATTCGAAGGCGGCCGTCAGGAGGTCGATCAGTGAATTGGCCACACGCTGTGTGGCCGGGCTGTCGGCGGGAAGATCGAGATCCTGGATCTCCAGCATGATATGCGTCAGCATCTTGCCCAGAGGCGTGTTCCCCGACAATGCGCGCGCGGTCATCGCTTCTGCGTGTGGCATGCGGTTGAGAAGCAGCGAGCGCGGCACCCTGATCCAGTTGCCGCCATAGGTTTCTGCCATGTCGATCTGGAAGGGGCTGTTGGCGTCATACATGATGAAATCGCCGGTCTTCTGGACCGCGTCACGTCCCGACTGAGCAACATGGGCCTGTCCGCGTGTCAGACGCGAGACGAAGAAACTGTCGAGCGGCATCTTTCGCATACAGTTCACGGTGCGTTTGCTGGTCATGCCGCTGGTTTCCAGCTCGCTTACGCCAAGCGAGCCGAGGGGACGCATGCGGATCTTCGCCTCGAAATCTTTTGCATTGCCGCGTGCGCTGTTCTCGGCAGGGCAGAAATGGGCGTGGATCACATCGTTCCAGAAGGCGAAGCGGTCTTTTGCTGGCAGCGCCTGCGCGTTGATGAAGGTCGATGATTTGACATTGGTAGTCAGAGGAATCATTGGCACACTCCGTACATGAATCCGTCATGGGCGATGGCCGCGCTTGCGATCAACAGGCGAGAGAGAAAGCTGATACCACGTTCTGCCGATTGTCTAATTTGCGGGCGAAAACAGGCGGCGCTGGCCATATGGCAGGCAGAATCATAATATTCGCCCTCCGCTCGCCCCGATTTCGGGCGCGTTCTGCCTCTGGAGCGGGCGTCAGGCTTTGGCCGGTTCAGTCAAATTTATTGGCGCAGTCGGCACTGCCGAGATCGTCGCGCGCGGCTAGACTGGTTGGCATTGCCCAAGAAGGATCAGCACTGTCATGGCCCCCAAACTGCCCACTCAGGCGCAGATGCGTGACCTCGCCGCAAACTGCGGTCTCTCGCTTTCCGACGAGGAACTGGAGGATTACCGTAAGGCGATCGGCGACCGGATCACGTCTTACGAGCGGCTCGATGGGATGGCTGACGATATCCCTCAATCCTCATATCCGAGGCTGCAGGGATATCGCCCGCAGGCCGGGGAGAACCCGCATAATGCCTGGTATTGGAAGACCTCGATCAAGGGGGCGCCAAGCGGTAAGCTGAAGGGCAAGACGGTCTCGCTCAAGGACAATATCATGCTGGCCGGTGTGCCCATGATGAACGGGTTCTCGGTGCTTGATGGCTATGTGCCCGAGTTCGACGCGACCGTGGTGACGCGCATTCTTGATGCGGGCGGCGAGATCGCGGGCAAGGCGCATTGTGAATTGCTGTGCATGACGGGCAGTTCTTTCACCAATTCGACCGGCGCCGTGCATAACCCGTGGCGGCAGGGCTATTCGGCGGGCGGCTCGTCCTCCGGTTCCGCGGTGACGGTGGCCACCGGCGAGGTGGACATGTCTGTTGGTTGCGATCAGGGCGGCTCCATCCGTATGCCCTCGTCCTTCTGCGGCATCTACGGCATGAAACCCACCCATGGCCTGGTGCCCTATACCGGCATCATGCCGATCGAGATCCAGATCGACCATGCCGGTCCGATGACCCGCACGGTCGAGGATAACGCGCTGCTGCTGGAGGTTCTGGCAGGCGATGATGGGTTTGACCCGCGCATCAAGACTCCGATCGTGAAAGACTATACCAAGGCGCTGACCGGCGAGGCCAGAGGGCTGAAGATCGGCATTTTGAAAGAGGGCTTCGAGGACCGTCACGCCGACCCGGCGGTCAACGAGAAGGTGCGCGCCGCGGCAAAGCGGTTCGAGGCGCTGGGTGTGGAGGTGGTCGAGATCTCGGTCCCGATGCACCATGATGCGGGCCATATCTTCCAGGCGATCTGCACTGAAGGCACCTATGCCACCATGTTCGAGGGCGACGGTTTTGGCGCTTCGCGAAGCGATCTTTATGCGACCTCGTTGATGGACCGCTATCGCAGCTGGCGGATGCGGGCGGACGAGCTGTCCTCACATGCCAAGATCGGGCTGTTGGCGGGGCGGTATTTCAAGGACCAGACCGGCACGCGTTATTATGGCAAGGGCATGAACCTCTCGCGCCGTCTGCGCGCAGCCTATGATGCGGCGCTCGCCAAGGTCGATTTGCTCCTGATGCCGACGACCGCTGTGACCGCGAAACCTTTCCCGACCCGGGACATGTCCTTTGACGAGGTCATCACCCGCGGGCTGGAAATGGTCGGGATTACCTGCGCCTTCGACATCACGCATCATCCCGCGATGTCCGTGCCTTGTGGTCTGGCCGATGGTCTGCCGGTGGGCATGATGTTGGTCGGGCGGCATTTCGACGAGGATGTGATCTACCGCGCGGCCCATGCGTTCGAGCAGTCAGGCGACTGGAAGACATTCTGAGGGTTCAGGCTTCCCCGTCAGGTCGGGTCTCCATGCCCGCCTGCGACTTGCGGCGCGGTCTTATGATCGCGCCGTTTTTTATTCTGCCTTACTCGGTCAGGCAGGCGGTGCGCACGGCAAGCGCCGTCTTGTTGCGTGCACCGTGTTTGTGCATCGCGTTGGAGATATGCGTGCGCACGGTGGCAAATCCGATCTGCAGGTGTGCGGCGATTTCGCGGTCGGTCAGACCCTGTCCCAACAACTGGCAGATCTCGGTTTCGCGGGGGCTGAGCGCAGGCGGGGGCTCTGCCGGAAGGCGTTCCAATGCTGCCTTGAAATGAGGCGCGAGCCCCGCCAGCAGCATCGTTTCGCGGGAGGCGAAATTCTCGCGGGTGCTCCGCCGCCAGAACCGCAGGTCGCCGAGGTCGTGCCCATCCGCGCCAAAGGCGAAGAGATTGAGCCCCCATTCGAGTTTGTCGCGCTTGAGAAAGTCTTGATAGAAGGCCGTGCGCCGAAGCTCCGTGCGGTCGATGACCTCATCCAGGATGACCGGTCTCGCGGTTTGTCGCATCCGGAAGGTGATCGGGTCATCATATTGGAAAGTCGAAAGATAAAGGGCCTCTATCTCGGGGTCCCCACCCTCGTAGACCAGCTTTCCGAAGCGGGCCTCCGTGTCATCCCAGCTACAGCTCGAGACGGTATCGGCCCGCATCACGACGCGGAGATCGCCCAGAATATTCCGCCGGACCTCTTCACGCGAACGCGCCTGTGCAAGTGTTGCGATCACCGCCGCATAGCTGTTGATTTCGGTGCTGGTAAGGTCTGAAACGCCCATAGTTCCGGTCAGTCCTCCGGCCACTTTTCCGTCTCTCCAAGATTAGTGTGAGGGGGGGCGAAAAATGAAGAGTCGTCCTTTCTGGCTTGAGTGTTTCCGGCTTTCTCTTGGTCGAATGCCGGATTTTTAGGCGGGTGTCGCATGTTTATACAAAGAGGGGGAATTTCTGCTCTTTTCTGCCTCCGCAAAAATGGGGAGGAGGCGGGTTTCCCTCTCAACTTCCGCTCGCCGGGACGGCCCAATCGGGGGAGTTATCGCCTTACCGGAGCTCTCGCCATGACCGAAAAATCCCGCTTCCAGCTCAGCCGCCGTCGTCTGCTCGGGCAGGCCGCAGGGGCCGCCCTTGCCACGCCGTTTCTTGCAAGGATGTCGTTTGCTGCCTCCGACACGATCCGTATCGGCAATATCCTCGATATGACCGGCCCGATCGGGCCGGGTGGTCAGGCCGTGGCGCCGGGGATGGAGCTGGCCGTCAAGCATCTTAACGATAAGGGCGGCGTTCTGGGGCGCCAGATCGAGCTGGTGAATTACGACACCCAGTCGAATATGCAGCTCTATACCCAATACGCCCAGCAGCTGGCGCTGAAGGATAAGGTGGATGTGGTCTTTGGCGGGCTTACCTCGGCCTCGCGCGAGGCGATCCGTCCGATCTTCGACCGCTTCAAGACGCTCTATTTCTACAACGTCCTCTATGAAGGCGGCGTCTGCGACCGCAACACGTTCTGCACCGGCACCACGCCCGCCCAGACCGTCTTGCCGCTGGTCGAGGATACGGCAAAACGTTTCGGCAAGAAGGTCTATATTATCGCTGCCGATTACAATTACGGCCATATCACCGCCAAATGGATGCAGAACGGCGTGCTGGACAATGGCGGCGAGGTCGTGGGCACCGATTTCTTCCCGCTGGATGTTACCAACTTCTCTTCCGCCATCGCGCGTATCCAGGCCGCCAATCCCGATTATGTGCTGGCCGCACTTGTGGGGGCCAACCATCTGGGCTTCTACCGCCAGTGGGAAGCTGCAGGGCTTCTGGCGAAAATCCCGTTGGCCTCCTCGAATTTCGGGGTCAATTCGGAGATCATCACGCTCGAACCCCAGACCACCAATGGCATCGTAGCCGCAGGCGGCTATTTCGACAGTATCGATACGCCCGAGAGCAATGCCTTCCTCGAGGAGGTGACCCCGATGCTGCCGCCCAGCACGGCCTGCACCGAGATCACCGTCTCGAGCTATGAGGCGATGATGCTCTACGCACAGGCGCTGGAAAAGGCAGGCACGACGGACCGGATGAAGGTGATCGAGGCGCTGGAAAGCGGGCTGGAGTTTGTCGGGCCGTCGGGCAAGGTCACACTCGATCCGAAGACCCACCATACCGTGCGCAGCGCATTCATTGCCGAGGCGAAGGACGGCAAATGGGACATCCAGAAGCGTCTCAGCGATGTGGCGCCGGCTGACACCGCCGCTGTCTGCGACCTGATCGCTAATCCGAAGACGAACAAGCAATTCGTCGTCGATACCAAGATGTAAAGGCCAAGTTATGGAACTTACAGGGCTTCTTGCCTATAATATTCTGGTGGGGATCGGCACGCTTGTGCTGATCACCATCGGCCTCGGGGTGATCTTCGGCATGATGAAGATCATCAATCTCGCGCATGGCGAATTCATGATGATCGGCGCCTATACGGTGGTTCTGGCCACCGGCGCGGGTGTGAATATCTGGATCTCCATGTTCCTCCTTGCGCCGCTTGTTTCCGGTCTGTTGGGGCTGATCACCGAGCGTCTCTTGATGCGCCATCTCTATGGCCGGATGATCGATACAATGCTGGCCACATGGGGGCTGAGCCTTCTGATCATTGGCGCCATCACCGTGATTTTTGGCAACCAGACGCGCGGGATCTCCTCGCCGGTAGGAAATATGTCGATCGGTCGCTTCGATGTTGGGCTGCATGGCATGGTCATCGTGCTGACGGCCATCGGGGCGCTGGCCGCCGTGGCTTGCGTGCTGAAATTCACCAAGCTCGGGCTGATCGTGCGGGCGACAATGCAGAACTCGGCCATGGCCTCGGCTTTGGGGGTTGCACCCAAGCGCGTCTATATGGGCACATTCGCCACCGGCACGGCGCTTGCGGGTCTCGCAGGCGGCGTGCTGGCACCGATCTCGGGCGTGGCGCCGACGATGGGCGCGGCCTATATCGCCAAGGCCTTCATCACCGTGCTGGGGGGCGGGCCTGCCATTGTCACCGGCACGGGCCTTGCCTCGACCCTCTTCTCGCCCATCAACGAGATCGTCTCCTTCAAGGCGACCCCGATCATTGGCGAGGTGGCCATGCTGGTGGCGGCAATCATCATCGTGCGCCTGCTGCCGCAGGGCATCACCGGACGTTTCTTCAGGAGAAGCCTATGACCAGCAAACGCACAGGCTTTTACGCCGCCGTGGTGGCGGGGATCGTGGCGCTGGTCGCCGTGCCGCAGACCATGGATATGTTCACCGTGATGCAGCTGACGGGCTTTGTGGCGATGGCGGTCTTCGCGCTTAGTCAGGGCTTTGTCTGGGGCTTTGCGGGGATCATGAGCTTTGGCCAAGCGGCTTTTCTGGGCCTTGGCGCCTATAGCTATGCCGTGGCCGCAATCAATTTCGGCGAAAGCACGCCCGCGATGGCCGTGGGTATTCTGGTGCCGGTGATCTTTGCAGGGCTTCTGGGCTATTTCATGTTCTATGGCCGGATCAGCGATGCCTATGTCGGCGTGATCACCATGACCACCTCGATCATCCTGTTCAACCTGATCAACTCCACCTCTGGCGATGCCTACCGTGTGGGCGAGGCGGCGCTTGGCGGGTTCAACGGGATCCCCTCGGTGCCGACCCTCAATATTCCGGGCGATCCGGAGGCCGTTCTGGACCCCAACCAGCTGTGGTATGTGACGATGGGCTGCCTGATCCTGTGCTATATCGCGCTCCATGCCGTGCTGCGCTCGCGCTTTGGCGCGGTGACGGTGGCTATCCGCGAGAATGAGACACGGGTGACGCTGCTGGGATATGACGCACGTTTCTACAAGCTGGTCGCCTTCATGTTCTCGGCGGCGGTCGCAGGGCTTGCGGGCTGTCTCTACACCAATTGGGGCGCCTATATCTCGCCCACGATCTTCGCTCTCGCGATCTCGGCACAGGCGATCATCTTCGTGCTGGTCGGTGGTCTTGGCACTCTGATCGGGCCGATCCTCGGGGCTTTTGTCCTGCAATGGCTGATGAGCTCTGTTGGCCAGCAAAGCGTGCTGGACGCCAATCTGGTGATGGGCGCGGTGCTGATCGTCTTCGTGCTTCTGGTGCCTAAAGGTGTGGTGCCGCTGATCCGCGACACTCTCTGGCCGATGCTGCAGCACCGTTTCGGCGCGCGCTCGTCCCTTGAAAAGGAGGCCCATGAATGACTGTGCCCTTGATCGAAACCAAAGGCCTCACGATGCGCTTCGGCGGTGTGGTCGCTGTCAATAACGTCGATTTCACCCTGCGCGAGATGGAGCTGCGCTGCCTCATCGGGCCGAACGGGGCTGGCAAGAGCACCTTCTTCAAGATGCTCACCGGCCAGCTCACGCCCAGTTTGGGCACGCTTCTCCACCGCGGGGACAGTATCGCGGGTCTCTCGCCGCATCAGATTGCGCGGCGCGGGGTGGGGGTGAAGACCCAGACGCCCAATGTCTTCGACGGGCTCTCGGTGATCGAGAATATCATGGTCTCGGCCACCCGCCTGCATACCCGCAAGATGGCCCGCGAAATCGTGGACGAGGTGGTTGCGCGGGTTGAACTGGGGGCGATTGCCAACCGGCAGGTCGGTATCCTGTCGCATGGCCAGCGCCAATGGGTCGAGATCGCGACCGTTCTGGCGCAGAAACCCGATCTGGTGCTGCTCGATGAACCCGTGGCGGGCATGAGCGACGAGGAGGTTGACCGCACCGCCCAGATCATCCGCGAGATCAATCGCGAGCGCGCGGTTGTGGTGGTCGAACATGACATGGTCTTCATCCGCAAGATCGCCAAGACGGTGACCGTCTTCAATCAGGGTGCGGTGCTGGTGGAGGGCGATGTGGATGCGGTGCTCTCCGACCAGCGCGTGCGCGATGTCTATCTTGGAAAGGCTGCGGCATGAGCTTGCTAAGTGTTTCGGGTGTCGAGACCCGCTATGGCCGTGTGCCCGCGCTTTTCGGTGTGGATCTCACGGTCGGGGAGGGCGAATTTGTCTCGGTGCTGGGCCATAACGGCATGGGAAAATCGACCCTGCTGAAGACGATCATGGGCTTCCTGCCCACCTCCGAAGGCAGGATCGAGTTCGAGGGCACGCCGCTCAAGGGCAGCCCGACCGAGGCGCGGGCGCGCGCAGGTATCGGCTATGTGCCGCAGGGCCGCCAGATTTTCCCGACGCTGAGCGTGATGGAAAACCTGCGCATGGGGTGCCTTCTGTCCAAATCGCCCGAAGACCAGAAGATCGAAGAGATCCTTCAGGCCTTCCCGCGTTTGACGCGGCTTCTGGGGCGTGCGGGTGGCGCACTTTCGGGGGGCGAGCAGCAGTTGCTGGCGCTCGCGCGGTGTCTATGTGGTGACCCCAGACTGATCTTGCTCGACGAGCCGACGGAGGGCATCCAGCCCTCGATCATCGAGGAAATGATCGAAACGCTCCACGGGCTGAAAGCCTCGCACGCGATCACGCTTCTTCTGGTGGAGCAGAACCTGAATTTTATCACCCAACTCTCCGAGCGCGTGATGATCCTCAAGCGCGGGCGGATCACCGGCGAGGTGCCGCAATCGGCCATCGGTGATACGCGCGCAATGGAAGATGTGGCCGCCCAGTTGATGTAAGCGGTTGAAGGAAAGAATGATGACGACAGAAAACCGGATGACGCTGGCACAGGCGCGCGCGATCATCGCGACCGAAGGGATGGGGGCACTGGCTGCCCGTCTGGGCGCGCTGGCCGCGTCCAACCCGCTCCATGCTGTGATCGCGCAGGATTATTCCGCGCCCGAGACAGGCTCGGGTCCGCTGGCGGGCATTCCGATCGGCGTGAAGGATAATATCGACGCGGTTCCCTTTGCCACGACCGGCGGCTCGCCCGCTATGGCGGGGTATTTCCCTGCGGAGGATGCCGGTATTGTCGCGCGGATCCGCGCTGCCGGCGCATGGGTGCCGGCCAAGCTGAACCTGCATGAGTTCGCCTTCGGGATCACCTCGGACAATGGTGCCTATGGCGCGGTCCTCAACCCCTATGACGACAATCGCACCGCGGGCGGGTCGTCGGGCGGGTCCGGCGCGGCAGTGGCGGCCGGTATCGTGCCTGCGGCTATCGGCACCGATACCGGTGCAAGCGTCCGGATTCCCGCCTCTTTCTGCGGGGTGGTGGGGCTGCGCCCATCGACGGGGCGCTATTCGACGCAAGGCGTGCTACCGATCTCGTGGTCGCGCGACACCCCCGGCTTTCTGGCCAATTGCGTGGCGGATGTGGCCGAACTGGATGCGGTTGCCGCGCCCACCGGCCTGCCCGAACCGGTGCTGCCCGACCGTCCCTTGCGGCTGGGTCTGGCGCAGGACGCGCGACCGGGGCTTTGCGACAAGGTCGAGGAGAGGTTTGACGCGGTGCTGGCCGATTTGGCCCAAAAGGGCATTGTCGAGGTCATCGACCTTCCCGCGCTAGGCTACCGCGAGGCGCAGGAGGCCTATGACGTGCCTACGGCCTCGGTGGAATCCTACGAATTCTGGAGCCGTTTCTGCCCTGATGTGCTGGGGCTGAGCTACGCTACGTTCACCTCCCGGATCGGCAGCCCTGATGTGCAAGCGATTTTTGCGGCGACCCCCGATCTGGCGGCCGAGAACGCGCTGGCCCATGAAACCTATCTGCGCATCATCCGTCCGCAGATGCAGGCCCGCCACGGCGCGCTTTTCGCGGCCCACGGGATCGATGCGCTGATCGCGCCGACCTGTCCGGTGCAGCCTGCCAAACGCGCGGATTACCTGACCATCACCGTTGGTGGCGAGACCCGTCCGATCCTTCCGGTGCTGGCGCAGAACGTATCCTATGCAACCTATATAGGCTGTCCATCGCTGAGCCTCCCGGCAGGGTTGGACAGGGATGGTCTGCCAGTAGGACTGTTGCTGGATGGCCTCGTCGGGGCGGATCGCGCGCTCTTGGAGATGGCGGCGCGCATCGAGGCCGCGCTTGCCTGAGATCTTGGTGCGTCCTGGCGGTATGAGTGAAGGAAAAAAGCTTGACTGTGCAGGCCAAACCTCTGGTCTGTGCGGGCCAATCCATCGTGACGGTCTTGTTTCTCGAGTGGTGCCTATGACATCGGGGGCTGTTGATCCCCGTCAATTCGTAGCTACAGGAGCCTTCCATGCACGCCATGCGTTTTCACAGTTTCGGTCCTGATACCAAAATCTTCTGTGACGAGATCGGGACGCCCGTTCCCGTAGGCGCGCAGGTTCTGGTGCGGCAGGAGGGGTCGAGCCTGAATTATATCGACCTGATGATCCGCGCGGGTGGTTACCCCCGGCTGGATGCCGATGCGTTGCCTTATTGCGGTGGGCGTGACGTGGCGGGCCGGGTCGAGGCTCTGGGCCCAGAGGCCGATCCTGCATTGCTGGGGGCCTTCGTTATCGGGCTGCCCGAGATCGACCGTGGCAGCTTTGCCGATTACATCGTGATGAACCCCTCCGAACTCTGCGTTGTCCCCGATGCCACTCTGACGCAGGTCGGCGCAGCCGGACTGGGGGCGCTGCCGCTGGTGGCACTGACCGCCTGGCAGGGGCTGCATGATCACGGCTGCATCGCGCAGGGCCAGCGTGTCCTGATCACCGGCGGTTCGGGTGGCGTGGGGCATCTTGCCATCCAGATCGCCAAGGCTGCGGGCGCCGAGGTCTGGGCACTGGCGTCGGATGCCAATCAGGCGATGCTGAGCCAGATGGGTGCCGACCATGCGCTCAGCTATCAGGATCCGGAATGGGATGAGGGTCTGCCGGCCTTCGATATGGTTCTCGATCTCGCGGGTGGCGCGACGCTGGCCCGCAGCCTCGCGACCCTGCGTGAGGGCGGTCGGCTGGTATCGGCAGTGGCCCCGCCCGATGAGGTGGCCGCGAAGGCCCGTGGGCTTGCCTATGCACAGTTCTTTATCGCGCAAGCCAGTGGCGCGCAGCTTGCCCCGATCGTCGAACTTGTCGGCGCAGGCCAGCTTCGTGTCCATATCTCCGAAACCTATCCTCTGGCAGAGCTTGAAGCCGCACAGACACGGTTCAAAGCCGGTGGCTTGCGCGGCAAGCTGGCCATCTCCTTCGACTGATCCTCCAGCGGGCCCGATCTGGGCCCGTTTCTCCAGTCTCCCTTTTTGCGCGAAAGCCTATCTTCATGACTTCCCCCGTCACAGACCAACCCCGCTCGACCCTGCTGGCGCGGATCTCCTGTGCCATCGCGATTTTTGCCGCCCTTCTGGGCAGCACGGCCCCGAGCCCGCTTTACCCGCATTATCTTGAAATGCTGGGACTGGGTAAAATGATGGGCACAGCCATCTTTGCGATCTATGCAGGCGGCACTCTGGCTGCGCTGTTTCTGGGCGGATCACTGGCGCAGAAGACCCGTGACCTGCGGCGGCTGATCCTGCCCGGGCTGGTGATCACCGCTTTGGGGGCTGTCATGTTTGCCAGCGCCCACTCGCTGGGGATGCTGCTTGCGGGCCGGTTCCTGAACGGGTTCGGCACGGGGATGATCACCGGCATGGCCTCGGCCTCACTCTTCAGCCTCACCCCGGCTGAGAAGCGCGGCTCCGCGGCAGTGCTGGCAACGTTGGCCTTTACCGGCGGGGCGACGGTCGGCCCGCTGCTGAGCTCGTCTGCCATCGCCATTGATCTGGCACCGACGATCAGCCCTTTCGTGGTGATCGTCGTGCTCTGTCTGGTGGCGGGGGCGGGGCTGATGGCGTGCCATTGGCCCCTCAAGGCGCCTGTCGAGAAAACCAGCACCAAGCCGCAGCCGTCCCGAGGTCAGGTCAACAGGCCGCTCTTCGTGCTGGCCTGTATGGGGGTCGGGACGGCATGGATGGTCGGCTCGGTGCTCATGGCTCTGGGTGCGGATCTGGGGCAGTCGGTCTATATCCTGCCCTCGGCGGCGATTGCCGGTCTGATCCCTGCGGTCTTTCAGCTGTTTGCCGGTATCGGACAGGCGGTCTGGGGTCGGGTCTCGTCCGAGAAAGCCATCCTGTTCGGCATGCTGGGGATTGCCCTCGCGCAGGGTGCGCTGCTCATGGGAGAGCCCACCGGCTCGGGCTATCTGATGCTGGCACTCATGCCGGTCTCGGGCTTTTTCTACGGGGCGGCCTTCGTGGGGGCGCTCGGCATGGCCAATCTTTCGGCCCCGCCCGAGCTGCGCGGGCTCTATATCTCGCGCTTCTATGTGGCGGGATATATCGCGAATGCCATCCCCACGGTGGTGGTGGGCTATCTGAGCGATGCGCTCGGTCTTGCGACAGCCTTCGTTCTTTTCTCGGTCTGTCTGGTTGCGGTCGCGGCAGCGACGCTGGGGATGTTGCAATACTGCCGGCGCCGCCGGAGCGATATGGTTTTGTCGTAATTCCGCCAGAGGGCGGTCTATCAACGGACATTCCATGCAAGCGGCCCCTCGGGGCCGTTTTTGTCTGTCCTGTGGTGGGGCAGGGCGCATGAAAAAACGGGTGGAGCCAGCATGTGGTGCACTCCGCCCGTCAGGGGATGTTCCTAAGGGCTGCGGCCTGTGCCGCCATGCCTTATTTGCGCAGTTTTGCCAGCAGGCGGGGACCGGCAAGCGCCAGAACGATCACAGTGGCCTGCACCAGATATTGCGCGGGCGTGCCTGCGCCCATGGCCAGCACCATCTGGCCGAGCTGGGTCATGAAGACCGCGGCAATCGCACTGGCGACCACGCTGCCTTTCCCGCCGGTGAAGGGCGTGCCGCCGACCACCACCGCCGCGATCGAGGGGAGCAGATAATCGTTGCCTGCCGTGATCGTGGCCGAGTTGATGAAGCCGGTGAACAGCATGCCGCCCAGCCCGAAGAAGATGGCGCCCACAACATAGGTGCCCATGAGATAGGGGCGCGCGGGGAAGCCCGCAGCTGTCGCCGCCGCAGGGCTTGCGCCCACCGCCGTGAAGCGGCGGCCCATCGGCAGATAGCGGATCGCGGCGGCCATCAGCGCCACCACAACAAGTGCAACGATCAGGATCACCGGCACACCGGCCAGTTTCATATGCACGAAGCCTGCCAGCGGTGCGGGGGCCGAGATGGAGTTTCCGTTCGAGACATGACGCGCGACGCCTGCATAGATCGCGCCCGTAGCCAGCGTCGCCACGATGGGCGTAATCCGGAAGACCGAGACCGCGATCCCGTTCACCAGCCCCATGAGGGCACAGAGCACGACGGTGGCCAAAACCGCCAATGTCAAAGAGCCGGTCTGCAGATAGACCCGCGACACGAGTAGCCCGCCCACGGTCATGATTGCGCCCGAGGACAGATCCATACCGCGTTGCTGGATTATGATGGTCTGGCCTGCCGCCACCACCGCCAGCATGGCGGCAAAGGGCAACATCCCCATCAGCGCGGGCCAGCGCATCGTGCCGGGCGCCAGGACGAAACTTGCCGCAAAGACCAGCACGAGGGGCAGCCAGACCCATGCGAATTCCGAGACATGCAGGCGGGGCTTTGCGCCCGCGCCTTTCGTGTCGATCACCTCTGAATTGCTCATGCCGATACCGCCTTGGATCTGGAATAGGAGTAGAAGGCCACAGCCGCGATGATCAGCCCGCCCAGCAGGTAGTTCTGCCATGCGCTATCAAGCTGCAGGAAGGTTGCGGCCGAATTCACCAGCGAGATGAAGCCCGCGCCGAGAAGGGCGCCGAGGAACAACCCGCGCCCGCCCATCAGGCTGGTGCCGCCGATGACGACCGCTGCGATGGAGGTCAGCGTGTAACCGAGGCCCGCGCGCGGATCGCCGATGGCCACCTGTTCGATCATCATGATCGCGGCCAGTGCGGTGAGGACCGAGCAGCCCACATAAGCGGCAAACTGCATCACGAGCGGCGTGACACCGGCGACACGGGCGGCCTCGGCATTGGAACCGAAGGCGCGCCAGCGGATGCCCTTGCCGCTGCGCAGCAGGAAGATATCGAGCACGATGGCGGCGATCACGGCGATGATGAAGGTCGCGGGTATGGCACCCATACGATAGCCGATTGTGTCGAGCACGTCGAAATCGGTCATGCCCGCAGGCACCGGACGCAGCAGAAGCGAAACGGCCTGCACCGCCATGTAGGTGGCCAGTGTCGCCACCATTGGGTGCAGCTTCAGCGGGCCGACGAGCAGGAAATTTACCGCCCCCACCATCGCGGCGACAGCGATGATTGCGGCATAGCCCAGCGATGGCATCAGCCACGGATCCCCCGACAGGAAGAACGAGCCCACCACGGCACAAAGCCCCATCAGCGGCCCCACAGAGAGGTCGATCCCGCCGGTCAGCATCAGGAGCTGCTGACCATAGGCCACCATCGCCAGGGTCGCGGTCATCACCATCAGGTTCACCAGCGAGCGTTCCGACAGGAAGAACGGGTTCACCCAGCCCGCTACGGAGCCCAAGATCAGCATTGCGGCCACCAGCATCCAGAAGGGCGCCCAGTCGGAACTGCCCAGCTTGGCCAGTTTGCCGCCGAGGGCTGCCGTATGGGCGCGGGCATTGGTGGCCGTCATCATGGCCTGAGCGATGGCCTCGTCATTGACCTCGTCGCCGGTCAGTTCGGCCACGATCTCGCCACGCGAGAAGACATAGATCCGGTCGCATAGCCCCACCAGCTCGGCACGGTCCGACGAGCAGACGATCTGGCTCATGCCCTCGTCGGCGGCGGCCCGCATGACCTGATAGATCTCGGCGCGTGCGCCCACATCCACACCCTGTGTCGGCTCGTCAAGGAGCAGCACCTTGGGGTCGCCCGCCAGCACCGAGGTGAGCACGACCTTCTGCGCGTTCCCGCCCGAGAGCGAGGAGATCGGCGCCTCGATGCCTGCCATCTTCACCTCGAGACGGGCAAGTTCGGTGCGGGCGCGGCGCTTTTCGGCACCGGCATTGATCAGCCCGCCACGGGTATCCTTCTCGATGGAGCGCAGCGAGAAATTCTCGCGCACCGACAGGCCCGGCAGCAGACCCTCGCGGTGACGGTCGCCCGGCACGAAACGGATGCCTGCCTTGCGGCTGTCACGCGGCGATCTGATCGAGACGAAGCGCTCGGCCACATTCACGCGGCCTTCGATGGGTTTCTGGCCCGCCAGCGCGCGCATCAGCTCGCGTTGGCCATGGCCGTCAATGCCCGCAAGTCCCACGATCTCGCCGCGATCAACGCGCATGACCACATCACGGAAACCCGGCCCGGAGACGCCATGCAGCTCGAAGATCCGCTCCGAATGGACGTCCTTCGCCCGTTTGGGCGGGAAGGGACGCTCGACGCGGCGGCCGACGATCATGGTGATGATCTCGTCTTCCGAGAGATTGGTCGCATCCCGCGTGCCGACCGCACGTCCGTTGCGCAGAACCGAGATCCGCTCTGCGATCTGGCGCACCTCGCGGATACGGTGCGAGATATAGACCACCGCACAGCCCGAGGCCGCCAGTTCCCGCACCACCTCGAACAGACGCACGACATCGCGGCCTGTCAGGTGTTCGGTCGGCTCGTCCAGCACCAGTAGGCGTGGCTGCGAGGCAATCGCCTTCACGATCTCGACGATAAAGCGTTTTTCCGGCAGCAGGCTCTCGATCCGCGCATCGGGGTCGATGCCGGTATCGTCATGCCAGCTGGCCAGCTTGCTGCGCACGAACTCGCGCAGCGCACCCACCGAGGGGCGCAGATGTTTGGGCAGACCGATATGGATATTCTCGGCCACCGTCAGATCGGGCATCAGCGAGGGTTCCTGACGCACGATCGCCAGACCTCTCTCGCGGGTCTCGCCCGGATCGGCACTCAGCGCCTCGCCAAAGAAGCGCACCGTGCCCTCTTCCGGCTCAAGCGCGCCCGACGCCACCGCCATCAGCGTGGATTTGCCGGCCCCGTTCTCGCCCACAAGGGCGTGGATCTCGCCCGGACGGACGGAAAGAGACACATCGTCAAGCGCGGTGACAGGACCGAAACGCTTGGTGATGCCCTCCAGTCGGAGGGCATCGGTTCCAGAAGAAGACACGGTCATGGCTTACTCGTATCCGAAGACTTTTTTCAGCTGGTCTTCCGATAGAAGCGAGCTGAGATCGGCATCCGGCGGCAGCTCCTTGTTGCAGCCAAGCGAGACATTCTTGAAGCTGTCATTGGAGACATAGGGCACCAGCACAGTGCCTTCGGGATCCTCGGTCCCTTCGAATTCCGCCAGCGCGCGACGGAAGGCGAAGCGGATGATGGTGGTGGTGCCATCAAGCGCGTAGAAATCCCAGCCTTTGCCTGCGGCCTTATCATCCTCGAACTTGCAGTTCAGCTCGTTGCCCGAGGCGATGGTCAGGATCGCAGGAACCTTCTCTCCCGCCTGTTGGTAGGCATTGACCACCGCCAGCGCCGCCGGACCATGGTCGGTCACGATGGCATCGATCTTGGGGTAGGTGGCGATCAGTCCTGCCGTCGCCCGTTGGGCATCGGCCATGTTCCAGTTGGTGGTGACATAGCTGTCCTGCAGCAGTTTGACGCCCGGATATTTTTTGATGCCTTCCTTCAGCCCGTTGAAGAAATTGGTCGAGGAGGCGGCACCGGGCGAGCCACCCAGCATGACGATATTCGCATCGCCGAGATTCTGGCCAATCCATTCCGCCCAGAGGCTGCCCGCCACGGTTTGGTCCTGATAGACATTGGCGGTGTAGTCGCGCCCTTGCGTGCCGGAGAGTTTGGAGAAATAGGGCACCATGGTCACGCCTGCACGGGTGGCGGCGCGGAAGGCGGGCATGGAGGCGTCGCCAAAGTCTGCGAAGGGAATGATGATGTCATAGCCCTGGGCGACAAAGCTGTTGATGTCGCTGTTGAATTTCTGCGAATCTCCGCCTGCATCCGCATAGGCGACCTCGGTGATATTGGAACATTTCGAGGCTTCGTCACGCAGCTCTTCTTCGGTCGTGCGACGCCATGTGTCGCCGCCGATGCCGTCGATCAGGGCCACGCGGGCGGGTTTGGTGCCGCACATGCTGGTGATATCGGCGCCCTTGCCCATCTGCGTGGGTTCCTCGGCATGGGCGGCCGTGGCCAGAGTGGCGGCGATCGTGCAGGCGGCAAGCCAGCTGGCGGTCGTTCTGAGGGTGGAAATGGTCATCGGGGATGCTCTCCGTGTTGGATCGTCTTTTGGTTTTAGTTGCCTGCCTTGCGGGCAGGTTTGGCCCGCGCTTTGCGCGGGATTTCAGGCAGGGGCTCAGAGCGCCTGCATGTAGGGTTCGTAGAGGTCCAGATAGACGGCGCCACGCCCGTCGGCATCGGCTCCCCACAGCTCCTCTGCGTCAAAGCGCACCGAGTAGATCCATTGCGGGTCCTCGCCTGCGCTATGGGCGCGCTGGTCGGCATAGACAAAGGCCTCGCGGGTGGCGGTGATGGTGCCGATCCGGCCGCGCGCATAGGCGGGCAGGCGGGTATGGCCCTTAGGGTGGTTGTTGACCGAGCGGATCTTCTCGCCGATCCCGAATTTGCGAGGCGCGCGGGCTTCGCCGGTGGTGTCGATATAGCCCCGCACGATCTTGCCTAAATCCTCGTTGGGCGGCAGCTCTTTGTTTCGCGCCCATTCGGGCAGCGGCTCGGTCGCCTTACCGGTGCGCAGCTCCTCGCGGGTGGCGATGCCCTTGGCCACAAGAATATCCTCGTAGCTTTCCATCCAGTGCAGGTAATAGGGCGAGGTCAGATAGTGGATGGGTTCGATTTTTTCCATCGCATGGCGCGAGGTATCGGCATTGAACAACCCCGCCACCTGCAACATCAGATTGAGGCCGAAGGCTCCGCGTTCCCAATCGTGGACGAATTTCGGTTCGTTGCCATCGTCAGGGATAACGGGCCCGTAGCCCTGCATGCCGCCGAAATCATGGACGCTGTTCATGAGGCTTCTCCGTCCAGATCCTGCGGAAGACCGGTGCCGATCATGGAATTGCGGGTGACCAACTTCTCGAGCTGTTCGGCGCTCCAGCCTTCGGTGCCTGCGGGGCGCATGGGCAGCACGAAATAGCGCAGCTCGGCATTGCTGTCCCAGACGCGCAGCTCGACATCTTTGGGGATGTCGGTCTTGAATTCGGCCAGGACGGCGCGCGGTTCGATCACGATCCGCGAGCGGTAGGCCGCGGTCTTATACCACATGGGCGGCAGGCCCAAGAGCGGCCACGGGTAGCATGAACAGAGGGTGCAGACGATAACGTTATGGATCTCGGGCGTGTTCTCGCACAGCACGATATGTGATCCCTCCATCCCCGAAAAACCGTATTCCTGAAGCGCATTGTTCGTGTCGGTTCGCAACCGCGCCAGATAGTCGGGGTCGGTCCATGCGCGCGCCACGATCTTGGCGCCGTTCCTCGGACCCAGCTCATGCTCGAAAATCTCGACAAGAGCATCGACCGCGCCTTCGCGTAGCAGACCTTTTTCGATCATTAGCTGTTCGACGGCGCGGGCGCGCAGGGCAAGCGCATCGGGGGGCATTGTTCCGTGAGTGTGGTCGGACATAAAAACTTCCTGCAATTGGGAGGGCAGGCCCGCGCGGGGCGGGCGTCCATATATCCAAGGCTAGAATGCTTCCGACGGGCCTGCTTTGCCCATCGGGTCAATCGAGTTGATCCGATGGGCCGTTTCCTTGGTTCAGAAGGTCTTCCAGTCGCCCGACTGCTCGAACGCATGGGCAGCGCGGTAGATGGTTTCCTCGTCGAAATGCTTGCCCACCAGCATCATGCCCACCGGCAGACCATCGATCATGCCGCAGGGCACAGACATTGCCGGATGGTGGGTGATGTCGAAGGGATGGGTGATCGCCACCGGCTCGGCGGCACGGCGCACGATCTCGGCGAGGCTCGCATCCGGTCCGGGCAGCTTTTGCGCAGTGGTGGCGGTCGTGGGCATTAGCAGCAGATCGACCTGTGCCAGCTGCGCGTCATAGGCCGCGCGCAGACGGCGGGTGATATTGCGCGCCTTGCCATAGAAGCGGGTGCCATAG
The DNA here is from genome assembly GCF_037949795.1 of Thioclava sp. GXIMD2076. Classification (NCBI taxonomy): domain Bacteria; kingdom Pseudomonadati; phylum Pseudomonadota; class Alphaproteobacteria; order Rhodobacterales; family Paracoccaceae; genus Thioclava; species Thioclava sp. GXIMD2076. The sequence goes on along the minus strand of NZ_CP149933.1, from coordinate 428,592 downwards.
CGGTGCGTCATATAATGGCCTGCCATCAGCGCGATCTTTGCGGTGGGCGAGAGGTCATCGGCGGTGCGGCGCCAGCCACGGTAATGGTCCATCATGGAGACCGCATAGAGATCGCGGCGCGAGGCCCCGTAGCCGTCTCCCTCGAACATGGTGGCATAGGCGCCTTGGGTCACGATCGGTTCGAAGATCGAGGGGGCCTGCATATGCATCGGCACCGACACCTCGACAACCTCGGCTCCCAGTGCCTCGAAGCGCTTGGCCGCCTCGCGGACCTTGGCGTTCACAGTCTCATCGGCATAGATGCTCTGGAAGCCTTCGGTCATGATGCCGATCTTCAGGCCGCGGATATTTCCCGTCAGTGCCTTGGTGTATTCCTTCACCTCGGGCGCTTTGATGCGCGGATCATAGCCGTCATCGCCCGCGATCACTTCCAGAAGGAGCGCGTTATCCTCGACAGTGCGGGTCATCGGGCCTGCATGGTCGATCTCGATCTCGATCGGCATGATACCGGTATAGGGCACCAGACCGTGGGTGGGTTTCATGCCGTAGATGCCGCAGAAGGACGAGGGCATACGGATCGAGCCGCCCTGATCGCAACCGATCGACATGTCGACCTCGCCGGTGGCAACGGTCACGGCAGAGCCAGAGGACGAACCGCCCGCCGAATAGCCATGTTTATAGGGGTTATGGACATGGCCCGTGGCATTCGTGAAGGAGCTGCCCGTCATGCACAGCAACTCGCAATGCGCCTTGCCCGCGATCTCGCCGCCCGCATCGAGCATCCGCGTCACGATGGGCGCGTCGAATTCGGGGATATAGCCTTCCAGATGCGGCGTGCCGTTCATCATCGGCACACCGGCCAGCATGATGTTATCCTTGAGCGAGATCTTCTTGCCTTTCAGCTTGCCATTGGCCGCGCCCTTGATGGCGGTTTTCCAATACCAGGCGTTATGGGGGTTTTCCTCAACGGTCGGACGATGGCCCATGGTGCGGGCATAAGTCACCTCGGGGATCTCGTCGGGCATCTGCGCGATAACGGTATAGGCCTGAAGGCGCTGGGTGATCTGCTCGTGATACTCGGTCAGTTCGCTTTCCGAGAAGGACAGGCCAAGCGCAGCCGCCGTCTGTTTCAGTTCGTCTTTTGTCGGCGTATGCACAGCCATGGGTCAAATCCCTGTTCTGGTTCTCTCCCCTCTAGCTGTAATGGGATGTTGCGCCCCTATCTTTGTTTTGCGGGCCAATTTATTTTGCCGGTCCGGCCAGTTGGAATTTTGCGCCGCCTGCAGCTTAGCTCGCACGCGCAGCCATCATTGCCTTGGCCGTGATGCCGAACTCGGCTTTGAAGGCACGCGAGAAATGCGAGATATCGCTGAATCCGCACGCCAGAGCGATCTCTGTAATCCGTGCACCATCGGCCTCGCAGATCATCATGCGGGCGCGTTCGAGACGTTGCGACCAGAGCCAGCGGGTGGGCGTGGTATCTTCATGGGCAAAAAGACGCGCCAGGGTCCGGCGCGACACACCGAGGTCCTTCACCATCGCATCTATATTCAGGTCGTTATTTTCCAGATTGACGAGAATATGGGATTTGGCCCGGTCGAGGAGCCCCTGATGACGGGCGGAATAATCGGCCCCCAACCCTGTCTGTGTCTCGAAAGCCGCAGTGACCAGATCCACGAGCGATGTTGCAACGCGCCGTGCAGCCGGCGTCTCGCCACAGAGATCAAGCCCGAAAGATTCCTCGATCATCTGACCGACCAGCCGCCCGATCGGGGCCGAGGCGGAGATGGTGCGTGCGGTCAGCACCTCGGCCGATGCAAGCCGGTTGGTCAGCAGATGGCGCGGCAGGCGCAGCCAGTACCCGGCATAATCGCCGTTCCAAGCATAGGTGAAAGGTTGGGCGGAATCATAGAGGAGAAATTCTCCCGGACCCTGCACCGCCTCGCGCCCCCCCTGTTTCAGCACGCTCTTGCCGACGGTCACATAGGAGAGGAAGAAACAGTCCGACGGATCGCGCCGCAGCGAGGCGCGATCGCGCAACGAGTTTTGCGGCGAGGCCTCTACATGGCTCAGTCCGACCGAACCCAGATCGCGCCGTGTCATCCGCGCATGAAAACTGCTGGCATTGAACCAGTCGGGCAGATCGGTCGCTGCGGGGGAGAAGTGCTGGCACACGACATCGCGCCAGAATGGCAGCCTGTCCTTTGGCGGTAGCCCCTCTGTATCGATGCGAGAGATCCCCTTCCGTTCAGACGCGACAGACAACATGGCTTTCCCCTTTGCCTTTAATCTGGGCGAAACTGACCGGATTCGTCCAAAACAGCACCTGTTTGCGTGGTTGGCAGAGGGCAAAACACCAAAAATGCCTGCATTTGGGGCAGCTTTGCCTGCAGGGGGCAGGTTCTTGTGCATTTGTTAAACATGGAAACCCCGCCCACGCCTAAGCGCCAGGAGGCAGGGCTGTCTTTCTGGGTCATACGAATTGACGCCTGCGGACAGGTCACTCGGAGCGGCGCTGGCTAAGCTTGATCTGCGGTTTGGTGACAAGACCGGCTCTCCCATGCGCCGCTCCCTGCCGCCCAAACAAAAATAAGATATTTCTGACAGGAGATGGTGATGATGAAACAACGCGTGTTGGGTCTGTTGACGACAGGCCTTCTTGGCGCAGGGCTGTTTGGCAGCGCCCATGCCGAAGAGCCGCCGATCAATATCGGGTTCGCCATCGCGCAATCGGGCCGGATGGCGGTGACCGATGCCGATGCCTATCGCTTTGCGCAGATGTGGATCAAACAGCAAAACGAGAAGGGCGGGCTTCTGGGCCGCCAGATTGTTTACGAGACTGCTGACAACAAGACCGATCTGGGCGAGGCCGTGAAGGCGGGCCAGAAGGTTCTGGCCTCCGATCCCGATCTTGTGCTGGTCAGCTGTGATTACGACTTCGGCGCGCCCTCGGCGGTCCAGGTGCAAAAGGCAGGCAAGATCTCGGCCTTCATGTGTGCGGCAGATCCCAAGGCGGGCGTGCTGGGGGTCGGGCCCTTGTCCTTCACCGGCGGCACGGCGGCCCAGCTGGGAGGTGCGGTGATTGCGGATTGGGCGATCAAGGAAAAGGGGCTGAAAACGGCCTTCGTTCTGGAAGACGTGGCTGGCGAAGCACAAAAGTCTGCCTGCGCGGGCTTCAAATGGATGTATGAGAAGGATGGTGGCAAGATTGTAGGCTCCGAGCAGTTCCGCTTCGACGATGCCTCGATTTCGGCGCAGGTCTCGGAAATCAGCAAGAAGATCGCCTCCGACGGGGTACAGACGGTGATGCTTTGCTCGCATCTGGGCGCAGGCGGCGCGGTGCGCCAGATCCGCTCGGCAGGGATCGATCTTCCGCTTCTGGGGCCGGCACTGTTCGACGGTGTCGCATGGACATCCGCTGTGCCCGGTTTGACGAACTTCTTCATTCCGACACAGGTGGTTATCGAAGGCGATCCGCGCCCCGAGGCGCAGGCGATGACGGATGCGTTCGTGGCCGAATACGGCGAAAAGCCCGCCTCCATGTGGTCCTATCCGATCTATGCGTGGCTACAGCTTTGGGCGAAAGCCGTAGAGACCGCTGGCACAACCGATCCGCAGAAGGTGGTCGATGTGATGAACGGCTTCAAGGACGAGCCGACGGCGCTTGGTCCGCGCACCTTCACGCCGCAACTGCATATCCAGACCTCCGAGCCGATGCAGATCACCGAATTCACCGACGGGCGTCAGAAATTCGTCGAGGAATGGAAGATCGAGGACGCGATCCCGAATTCGGTACTCTATCGCGTTGGTGGCTGATCCACCCTGCCACGGCATCGGCCCGTCTGGGGCCGGTGCCAATGTTTCTCTGCAAGGAGCGGTCTCTTGAACGCATCACCCCATCCACCCGCAGCCGATGCGCTGTCGATCTCGTCCGTGACTGTGCGCTTTCAGGGGCTTGCCGCGATCAGTGATTGCACATTGTCGCTTGCCCCGCGCGAGATCGTGGGGCTGGTCGGCCCCAATGGCGCGGGCAAGACCACGCTTGTGAACGTGCTGACGGGCTTCCAGAAACCTACCGAAGGCAGCCTGCATATCGAGGGCCGCGACGCGCTTGGCTGGTCGCCCGCGAAGGTGCGCGGGGCAGGGGTTGCGCGGACCTTCCAGGCGGGGCGGCTCTTCGGGAACCTGAGCGTGCTGGAAAATGCGCAGGTCTCGGCAATTGCCTCGGGCCTCGGCAAACGCGCCGCGCGTGTGCGTGCCGAAGCGATCCTCGAGGAGGTCGGGCTCTCGCAGGCCCATGACCAGCAGGCGGCAAGTCTTCCCTATACCGACCAGCGCCGCCTCGATATCGCCCGCGCCCTGTGCTCGCAGCCCAAATTCATGCTGCTCGACGAACCTGCGGCGGGTATGTCCGATAGCGAATGCGAGGATCTGATGGCCATCATCCGGTCGCTGCCCGAACGCTATGGTTGCGGGGTGCTGCTCATCGAACACAACATGCATGTGGTGATGTCGCTCAGCGACCGGCTGCATGTGCTTGATGGCGGGCGCACGATCATCACCGGCCTGCCCGAAGAGGTCAGCCGCCATGAGGCCTTCCTGAAAGCCTATCTTGGCGAGGAGATCGCGGCATGATCGAGCGGACGGTGTTTCTGGAGGTCAGCGACCTCCATGTGAGTTACGGCCAGATCGCAGCTTTGCGCGGGGTGTCTTTGAAGGTGATGACCGGCGAGACGGTCTGTGTGGTGGGCCCTAATGGCGCGGGAAAATCCACCCTGATGGCGGCGATCGCGGGCGGCGTGAAGGCCACGCGCGGCGCCGTGACGCTGGCGGGCCAGCCGATCCTTGGCAATAAGCCCGAGGAGATCGCGGGGCGGGGGATGTCGCTGGTGCCCGAGGGGCGGCAGATCTTTTCCTCGCTGACCGTGGCAGAGAACCTCAAGCTGGGCGGGATGCTGCAGGGCGATGCTTCCAAGGCGCGCTGGATGATGGGCGAGATGATGGATCTGTTCCCGATCCTGCGTGAGCGTGCCAGTTATCCGGCAGGGCGGCTTTCGGGCGGCGAGCAGCAGATGCTGGCCATTGCCCGCGCGATCATGACCAATCCCGAGATCATCATGATCGACGAGCCATCGCTGGGGCTTGCGCCCAAGATCGTGGATCAGGTCTATGAGATCCTCGCCGAGATCAAGGCGCGGCGCGGCGTGACGCTTCTGATCAACGAACAGAGCTCGGCCCGCGTGCTCAAACATGCCGACCGCATCTATGTGCTGCGCGGCGGGCAGGTGCAGCTTTGTGATGATACCGCCAATCTGCAGGACGGCGTTGCCATCAAACAGGCCTATTTCGGCTTTGACAGGGAAGGGGTCTGACATGGTACAGGTCTTGCAAACCGCGCTGGATGCGCTGAGCCTCGGCTCGATCTTCGCGCTGGCGGCGCTCGGGGTCGGGCTGTTATTCGGCATCCTGCGGCTGGCCAATATCGCGCATGGCGATTTCATCACGTTGGGGGCCTATTCGCTGATCGTGCCCTTCACCTCGGTCGCGGCCTCGGCCCAGTTGTTCATCGGCGCCTGGCCGTGGTTTTTCGTGATCCCGACGGTGGGTGCGATTGTGGTGCTGGTGGCACTGGTGACCGAGCGGTTCGTCTTCCGCCCCCTGCGCAATGCCTCGGCGCCCACTCTGATGATGGCCTCTTTCACCGTCAGCTATGTGCTGCAGAATGCGATGATGCTGGCCTATGGAAGCCAGGCGCGAGGGGTGGATCTGTGGTATGGTCTGACCCAACCCATCTATCTGGGAGCGCTGCGGGTGCCGGTGATCCAGTTGATTACCATCGGGGTGACGGCTTTCCTGATGATCTCGCTGAGCCTTTTCCTGAAATATTCGCGCTTCGGTATTCAGGTGCGCGCTGCGGCAGAGGATTTCCGCATGGCGCAATATCTGGGTGTCAAAGCCAACCGCGTTATCGGCGGGGCCTTCGCCATCAGCGGCATGCTGGCGGCCACGGTCGCGCTGCTCTATCTGCCGCAATCGGGCACGGTGAATTACGCATGGGGCTCGCCTCTTGCACTTTATGCCTTTGTTGCGGTGGTCGTGGGCGGCATGGGTTCGCTTGTGGGCGCGGTCGTGGGCGGCTTCCTTCTGGGCATCGCCACCACGTTGTTGCAGGTCTACCTGCCCTTCGATCTCAAGCCCTTCCGTGACGCCTTCGCCTTCGGCTTTGTTATCCTGACGCTGGTCGTGCGGCCCAACGGCCTCTTCCCCAATAAAAACGTGCATAAAAGGGTCTGATCCATGGCGCAAACCGATATGAAATCCTTCCTGCGCAGCCAGTGGACCCCCATCGTGTTGATCGGTGCTCTGGCGATTGTCACAGCCATCGTCTCGCTGGTGGCGGGGCTGGCGGTGCAGACCTTCTGGACCGAGATCCTGATCCGCATCATCCTTGTCACGGGGTTCTATATCTTCATCGGCAATTCCGGCATCTTCGCCTTCGGCCATGCGGCCTTCGCCTGTATCGGGGGCTATGTGGCGGCGTGGCTGTCAATGGATATGATGTTCAAGCAGATCATGCTGTCAGGCCTGCCGGTCTGGGTCCAGAACACCCAGCTGATGCCCTGGATCGCGGCGCTGGCAGGCTTTGTGGTCTCGGGAGTGATCGCGGGCATCATCGGCGCGGTGATCGTGCGGCTCTCGGATATCGCGGCGTCCATCGCCACCTTCGCCTTCCTGCTGGTCGTCAACCGGATCTTTTCCAACTGGGATAGTGTAACGGGCGGCGTGGCACCGCTGACCAATATTCCGCAATTGGGCGGCATCTGGATGAATTTCCTCTTCATGGCGGGGGCCCTGCTGATCGCTTGGGTGTTCCAGAACTCGCGCATCGGGCTGATGCTGCGCGCCTCGCGCGATGACGAGGTGGCGGCGCTGGCCTCGGGCATCTCGGTCTACCGTATGCGTCTGACCGCCTTCGCGATCTCGGGTGCGGTGATGGGGTGTGGCGGGGCGATCTACAGCTTCTTCCTCGGCATCCTGACGGTGGATGTGTTCTATATGAGCCTGACCTTCCTGCTGCTGGTCATGCTGGTGGTCGGTGGCGCGGGCAGCCTGACCGGTGTGGTCGTCGGGGTGGTTCTGGTCTCCTGCGTCTCCGAAGTTTTGCGCATGGCGGAAGAGGGGGTCGCCTTGGGCGGCCATCAGATCGCGCTGCCGCTCGGGATGCAGCAGATCGTGCTGGGGATCTTCATGATCTTCGTGCTGATCAACCGTGCCGATGGTCTGACCGGCGGGCGCGAGCTGAAATGGCCGGGGCGGGCGCGCAAATCGGGCGCGGCCGCGCTCGAGCGGACCGAACAGCCGTCCTGAGGCAGTGACTTACCGTAAAGCCCCCGATGCGGATGTATCGGGGGCTTTATGCTGCGCGCGTGGCGCATGCAGCCGGTGGATCTGGCGCAACCGGTCGCGGCAGTGCCACCGCTGCCCCCTAGTCTGGGGCAGAACAAAACGGAGGGCAGAGCGATGTCGGTGATGGATGTAAAGGACAGGCAGCGTCAGGCGCAGAGCCTGCTGGCCGCGGCGGATGATGCTTTGGGGCGGCAGGCTTATGCGCAGGCGCTTGGCCTTTACCGGCAGGTTTTCGGGCTGGGGTTCGAATCCTATCCGATCCATGTGAATGCCGCGCAATGTCTCAAGCGGATGGGCGATCTGGATCTGGCCTTCCAGCATTTCGACCGCGGGTTCCGCATCCGTCGTCGCCCCGATCTCTGGGCGGGTGGCGTCCCCGAAGCCGCCCCGATGACACAAGAGGGCTTCGGCCCCGTTGCCGGTGCGGCGCTGGCCGGGCAGCTTGAATACCTCTCGGACCTTGGCCGGATTGACTGGTTTACTTCCGGAATTGCTGAGGACCTGCGCAGTTGTCGTCTGACAGCCCAGACCGCGAAACTGATGGCTGGGGCAAGCTATCTGCCGCCCGTGACCTTGCCGGAAGAGGTGTTGAACCCCGCGCCCCGGATCCGGCGGGTCGCCCTTTCCGGCGGGGCGGGCGATTGCTTCTATATCCTTGATGATGTGCTCTCGGATGCGGGGCGTCAGGCCGTGCTGGAATATTTGCTGCAGGCCACCATCTGGTTCGATGCCCGCGAAAGCCGTGGCTATCTGGGCGCGCATCTGCATGACGGTTTTGCCAATGCGTTGGTGCTGCGGCTGGCGCAGGAAATGCAGGCGACCATTACGCGGCTGGCGGCCCCTGTGAGCGTCGCGCAGCTTTGGGCCTTCCGCTATCTGCGCAAGTCGCAAGGTATTGATATCCATGCCGATCAGGGGGATTGGAACCTCAATATCTGGCCGGTGGACCATGCCCATTTGCAGGCCGAGGAGGGGGCGGGCGGGATGACGCTTTATGATCTCAAGATCGGGGCCGATATTCCCTTTGCCGAGTATAACGCCCGTCCCGAGCTGAACCGCCAGCGCATCGCGCAGGCGGGCGCGCAAGCCCATCCCGTGCCCTATCGCGGAAATCGTGCGGTGCTTTTCCCGTCGAAATATCTCCATCAGACCAATGCGGCCCACTTTGCCGACACCCATGAGGGGCGCCGGATCAATATTACCATGATGGCCGATCTGGCCCGTCCGTCCGCCTGACCGTCGCAGTCGGTTTCTCTGTCGCGCCCAGTCGCGCGCAGGGCCTCGGCGGTCCTTAGGATCATCTTATACCAACCACTTACGGGGCCCGCGCCCAAGCGCGATGGCCATGACCTGGAGGCACTATGTATAGAATTTCAGTCGACACCGGAGGCACGTTTACCGATGTCGTGGTTACCGACGAGCAGGGCCGCCTGACGGTCGGCAAATCGCTGACGACCCCCGAGCGAAGCTTCACCGGCCTGTCGAACTCGATCACTAACGCCGCCGATCAACTGGGCATTACGCTGAGCGATCTCTTGGCCCAGACCCGAGTGCTGGTCTACGGGACCACCCGCGCGACCAATGCGATTGTCGAGCGCAAGACCGCGAAGACCGCCCTTCTGGTCACCGAAGGCTTCCCCGATGTGCTGGTCTTCCGCAAGGGCGGCAAGCTGAATGCGCTCGAGATCAATGCCAAGGTCGAGCCGCCCTATATCCCGCGCGCGCTGACCTTCGAGATCCCCGAGCGGATGAATGCCGAAGGCGGTGTCGAGACGGCGCTCGACGAGGCGGCGGCCCGCGCCACGCTGGAGAAACTGGGCCGGATCGGGATCGAGGCGGTGGCCGTGGCCTTCCTGTGGTCGATCTCGAACCCCGCGCATGAGCAGCGTCTGGGCGAGCTGATCGAAGAGATCCTGCCCGGTGTGCCCTATACGCTGTCTTCCGCGCTCAACCCCACGATCCGCGAATATCCGCGCAGTTCGGCCACGGCGATCGATGCCTCGCTCAAACCGCTGATGCAGCGCCACCTGCGTGACCTCAAGGCCGATCTGGCCGAGGCGGGCTTTGGCGGCGAGCTGCTGATTTCGGCTTCGTCCGGCGGCGTGCTACATATCGATGATGTGGTGCAGAAACCGATCTATATGGCCAAATCCGGCCCCGCGATGGCGCCGCTGGCGGGCATTGCTTATACCAAATCCGAGGCGATGGATGATGATGTGATCATCGTCGATACCGGAGGCACCACTTTCGATGTGTCGCTGATCCGCGATGGCGCGATCAAATACTCGCGCGAGACGTGGCTCGGCACGCCGATGGCCTCGACCATGCTCGGGATGGCGACCGTGGATATCCGCTCGGTCGGTGCGGGCGGCGGCTCGATCGCCTGGGTCGATGCGGGCGGCATGCTGCGGGTAGGTCCGCAATCGGCGGGCTCGGTTCCGGGGCCTGCCTGCTATGGCAAGGGCGGCACATTGCCTACCGTGACCGATGCGGCCGTTGTGCTCGGCTATATCGACCCCGACCGCTTCCTTGGCGGGCGCATGAAGCTCGACAAACCTGCGGCCGAGGCCGCGATGCAGAAGGTCGCAACCCAGCTTGGCAAGTCGATCTGGGATACGGCTGCGGCCATTTTACAGATCTCGTCGGAGATCATGATCAAGGCTATCGAGGATATCACCACCAATGATGGCGTGAGCCCCGGTGACAGCACGATCGTGGCCGGTGGCGGCGCGGCGGGGCTGAACCTTCTGTCCATCGCGCGTTCGATGAAGGTGAAAAATGTCATCATCCCGAAAACCGCAGGCGCCATCTCGGCGGCAGGCGGGCAATTCTCGGATATCGCGACCGATTTCTCGACCTCCTGCTATGCCGCCTCGAACGCGTTCGATAGTGCAGGCGTCAAGGAGGCGCTGAACGATCTGCTGGCTAAAAGCAGCGAATTCGAGACCGCGCTACGGGCCAAAGGTGTGGATACCTTCCGTCACCAGCTGTTTGTCGAGGCGCGCTATGCCCGCCAGCAATGGGAGCTGGAGGTGGAGCTGCCTGTGGATTGGGCGCAGGGCTGTGACGATATCGATCTGCTCGAGACCAAATTCGCCGAGCAATACGAACGCCTTTACCATGTGAACCGCAAGGGCACCGTGATGGAGGCCATCAACTGGCGTTTGCGTGTGGCGGCTGTTCTGCCCTCGCCGCAGGTCACATGGCCCGCCCCCGAAGGGCAGGTTCTGGACAGCCGCGAGAACGAGGCCTTCTTCCGCGAGGGCGGCCATACCAAAACACCGGTGATCAATGGCACGACCATCCCGCTGGGCTACAAGATCGCGGGTCCGATGATCATCGAAGAGCCCACTACCACCATCGTGGTCGAGCCGGGCATGACCGGTCACCTTTCGGCCCAAGGCAATTATGTATTCGAATTCGGAGGTTCCCATGGCTAAGGACTTTGTCGAACAGGATTTCGATCCGGTAGATCTGGCGATCATGGGCAACCGCCTCGATGCGATCGTGCGGGAGATGACCTCGACGGTGATCCTCACCGCGAATTCCTCGGTGATCGGGATGGCACGGGATTTCTCTTGCTCTATCCTGTCGGCGGATCACGACATCATCGGGGTGGCCGAGGCGCTGCCGGTCCATGCGTTCGGCTCGAACCTGCAGGGTCAGGCGATGGCCGATTACCATCCCGACTTCAGGGAGGGCGACGCCTTCCTCAATAACGACCCCTATAACGGCAATACCCATGCCGCCGACCACACGATCCTCGTGCCGGTCTTCTGGGAGGGCGAGCATCTTTTCACCACGGTGGTGAAATGCCATCAGGCCGATTGCGGCAACTCGGTGCCCACCACCTATTTCGCAGCGGCGACCGATGTCTATAACGAGGGCGCGCTGGTCTTCCCGATGGTGCAGCTGCAGCGCGATTACGAGGATAATGCCGATATTGTGCGCATGTGCAAAGCGCGGATCCGCGTGCCGGACCAATGGTATGGCGATCTGAAATCCGCCATTGCGGCCGCCCGCACCGGTGAGAAATCGCTGCATAAATTCGCCGAGAAATTCGGTAAGGACCGCGTGAAGGCCTTCGTGAAGGCATGGCTCGACTATTCCGAGCGTCGGGCGGCGGCGGCAATTGCCAACCTGCCGAAAGCGACGCTGGAGCGGCGCGGGCGGCTGGATGCGCTGGGGGGCTTCCTGCCCGATGGGGTGGAGGTTTTCGTCAAGATCACTATCGACCCCGAGGCGCAGAAGGCCATTGTCGATCTGCGCGACAATATCGATTGCGTCGATGCGGGGGTAAACCTGTGTCAGGCGACCGCCACGGGTATGGCGATCACGGGCATCGTCAATTGTCTCGAGCATGACCTGCCGCTCAATTCCGGCACGTTCCGCCGGATCGAGGTTCTGTTGCGTGAGAATTGCGTGGTGGGCATCCCGAAATTCCCGCATTCGGCCTCGACGGCCACAACGCTTCTTGCCGACGTGATCTGTAACACGGCGCAAAGCTCGATTGCCGAGCTGGGCGACGGGTTCGGCCTGTCGGAGAGCAATATGTTCCTCGGCGTCTCGACGGGGGTAATCTCGGGCAAGGACGAGCGCGACGGCAATGCCGATTACGTCAACCAGCTGTTCCTGATGGGCGGCGGTGGTCCGGCCTCCAGCTCGGCCGACGGGCTCGACACCTTCACGGTGATCGCGGGCGCGGGGCTGTGCTATCGCGACAGTATCGAGATTTCGGAACAGCGCCTGCCATTGATCGTGAAGTCGATGAAGCTTTTGCCGGGCACGGCAGGGGCAGGGCGCCAGCGCGGGGGCGTTGCCACCCGCACCGAGTTCGGTCCGCGCGGCAACGAGATGGTCGTGATGCAGGTGACCAATGGTGTGGCCACCGGCCCGCGCGGAGTGCAGGGCGGGCATGACGCCTATCCGGGTGCCAATATCAAGATCCATGCCGATGGGCGCGAGGAAGTCCTTCCGGGCTATCTGCACACCGTGTTGAAACCGGGCGAGACGATCGTCGGTCTCGATAGCGGCGGCGGCGGTTACGGTGCGCCCGAAACCCGCGATCCAGCGCTTGTGCTGGCCGATGTGGCCGAGGGCTACGAGACGGTGGAGCGTGCGCGTGATGTGTATCGTGTGGCCGTGCTGGTGGATGCCGAGGGCTTCGCCACGGGGATCGACACCGAGGCCACCGCAAAGCTGCGCGCGGCCTGACCCAACAGGGGCGGCGCAGGCCGCCCCTTCTTTATGCAAGGACAAATGATGAAGCTGGCCATTCTTGATGATTACCAGTCGGTTGCTTTGACGATGGCCGATTGGTCCACAATCCGCGCCCAGGCCGAAATCACTATATTCACCGATCATCTGGAGGATCGCGCGGCCCTCATCGAACGGCTCCGGCCCTTCGATATCATCTGTGTGATGCGCGAGCGCACGGTGTTTGATGCGGAACTTCTGGCAGCACTACCGAAGCTGCGGTTCATCGCATCGAATTCGGCGGCCAATGCCGCGATCGATGCGGAGGCGGCTGCAGCGCGCGGCATTACCCTGACCCATACCGACTATCTGCTATATGGCACGACCGAACTGACCTGGGGCCTGATCCTTGCCGCCACACGTCGTCTGCCGCAGGAAATCAACAACCTGCGTGCAGGCCGCTGGCAGGAACATATCGGGCAGGATATCCATGGCCGCCGGTTGGGTATCGTGGGTCTGGGGAATTTCGGCAAGGCGGTGGCCAAGGTCGGGCAGGCCTTCGGGATGGAGGTCATCGCGTGGAGCCAGAACCTCGATCCGGCCCATGCTGCGGAATTCGGGGTTCAGGCCGTTGACAAGGAAACCCTTTTTGCCACGTCGGATATCATCTCCGTCCATATGAAGCTTAGCGCGCGGAGCCATCACATGATCGGGGCGGGCGAGCTTGCGCTGATGAAGGAGACGGCATGGCTGATCAACGCCTCGCGCGGTCCTCTGGTGGATGAGGCAGCCCTGATCGCGGCCTTGAAGGCGGAGCGGATCGGTGGGGCGGGGCTCGATACGTTCGATCATGAGCCGCTTGCGATCGATCATCCGTTCCGGACCCTGCCGAATGTGGTTGCCACTCCGCATATCGGTTTTGTGACCGAAGATACCTACCGGCTATTCTACGGCCAGATGGTTCAAAAGATTGAACTTTGGCTGCGCGAGACTTGCCCTGTCTAGGGTCTGTTTCGCGAATCCGTGGCCATTGCGGTGCCGCTGATTGTTCAAAGGGTGCCTTATTTTCGGGCACAATCCCAGTAACTGCTATTTCTTCGGCGCTCGCCCTGTTTCCGGCCCCTTGGAGGGCCGGATTTACATAAAGACATCCTCTCAAGCGCCCGTTTCTTTGGCACGATGCGGATGGGAAGGCCGCATGTTCGAGGCTCTTCGAGCGGTTTTCCGACCGCGGGCCGCGCTTCACAGGAAAGGTGGATATGAGCTTTATTTTCCAGACCGATGATTGCTTGACCGGCGACAAGTTCGACTACTGGCAGAACATGATCAGCCAGCATCATGTGGCGGTCGTTTCACCTTTCGAGGGCGCGGATGGGTTCCGTGGCTGGATGAAGATCAACGATTGGGGCGGGCTGCAATTCTCGGATACGAAATTCTCGCCGATCGCCTATAGCCACGGCGTCAACGAGATGCGCCATTCCGCACATGATGATTTCTTCTGCGTGCTGGCTCTGGATAGCGGTGGATCTTTTGTCAACAACACCAGCGCTTTCGAATTCAAGGCCAACGATATCGTGGTCTATGACACCGACCAGATCTATTCGATCCGCTTTCCGAAAGATGCGCGGACGATCACCTTGCGCATTCCGCGCCCGCTGATGACCAGCAGGATCAAGGATGCGGACCGGCAATTCGCCATCCATCTGGACGGGCAGAACCCCCTTGCGCGGCTGGCGGCGGGGCTGATGCTGAATGTCAACGACCTGACGGATCTACCGGATGCGCAGAAATGCCGCGAGGCGGAGGGGCCGATCCTGGATATTCTCTCGCTTGCGGTGAGGGATCTGCACGAGGACCAGAGCCGCCCGACTGCAGGGCAGGCCGCGATGCTGAGCCGGATCAAGCGCGAGCTGATGGGCCAGCTGGACGACAGCGATCTATCGGTTGTCGGTATTGCCATGGCCAATGGCATCTCGCCGCGCACTCTGAACCGGCTTTTTGCATCCGAGGGCACAACGGTCATGCGCTGGGTCTGGTCGCAGCGCCTTGCGGCGAGCTACCGTGCGATGTCGGACGGGTCGGTCCGGCAGGTCACCGAAGCGGCCTTCCGCTTCGGCTTCAAGGACAGTTCGCATTTCGCGCGCGCCTTCAAGAAGGAATTCAATATTACGCCCAGCCAGTTGCTCACCCGTTGCTAAGGTCGCGTTTGCGCGGGCGTCGGGCGCTGAAAAACCCTCCGATGCGCGCGGCTGAGGGGTGGCCCGCAAGGCTGATGGTCCCGCATGTATGACCGTCCCTCTGGGAGGGATGGCTCTGTTCAGGCGGAGGCGGGCGCACCGCTCGGTTGGCGTTTTGTCAGGACAAGCACGAGGGGCAGGGCAAAGACGATGGCGCTTGCCAGCGGAATGACCGGATAGTCGAAGCCCATCCGCAGCACAGCCGCCCCTACCAGAGCACCAAGCCCGTTGCCGAGGTTGAACGCGCCGATATTAACCGATGAGGCAAGGCTGGGAGCATCCGCGGCGGCCGTCATCACGCGCATCTGCATTGTGGGCACCAGCGCGAAACACAGGCCGCCCCAGATGAAGAGAAGGACAAGCACGGTAATCAGATGTTGGCTCAGCAGGCTCAGCGCTGCCAGAAGGGCGATCAGGGCGACCAGTACCGAGATCAGGGTGACCCTGAGCGAGCGATCGGCCGCGATGCCGCCAAGATGGTTGCCGACCGTCATGCCGAGCCCCACGATGACAAGCGCCAGCGTGATCAGGCCTGCCGACGCTCCCAGCGTATTCTGCAGCATGGGGGCGACATAGGTGAAGACAGTGAACTGTCGGGTGGAGGTCAGCACCGTAAGCCCGAGGGCGGCCAGAACGGGGCGGCGCATCATGACGGCCAGCTCCGCTTTGGGGCTACCGCCTCTCGGAGCGGGCAGATGCGGGAGCGCCTTCAGGAGCGCCAACGCTGTCAGCACGCCAAGGCCGGAAATCAACACGAACGGCAGGCGCCAGCTGGTAGCCTCGCCCAGCCACGTCATCGCGGGCACACCTGCCACATTGGCGACTGTCAGCCCCATAAAGACCGCTGCGACCGCACCCGCCTGACGGTCGGGAGCCACGAGGCTTGCCGCAACCAGCGAACCGACGCCGAAGAACGTGCCCTGACATAGGGCGGTGATCACCCTCGCGCCGAGAATGATGCTGTAATCGGGGGCTGCGGCGGCCAGAAGGTTTCCGACCGCCAACACCAGCGCCAGCAGGATCAGCAGCCGGTTCCGCGCCATGCCCGCCGCCGCCAATGTGACTGCGGGGGCAAAGACCATAACGCCGAACGCATAAGCCGTCACAATGAGGCCGGCGGAGGGAATGTCGACATTCAGGTCATCGGCGATGGTGGGGAGGAGCCCCATCGGCGAGAATTCGGTCAGCCCGATGGCAAAAGACCCGAGAGTTAGCGCTGCGAGCGCCGGATTGAACCGCATGGCCCGTCTCCTGGTTTTGGAAAGAACAGCCCGCAGACTGGACGGGAACGGAGACGGGGGGTAGGTTGCCTGATCGCAACTCTTTTTTGCCCGGGAGGCAAAGATGGCACCTTTACCGGACCGCCTTCGCGAGATGGAGGTTTTCATCACGGTGCTTGATGAAGGCAGCTTCTCCGCCGCGGCGCAGGTGCTCGCGCTGACGGCCTCGGGCGCGTCCCGCACGATCGACCGGCTCGAGGCGCGGCTGGCGGTGAGATTGCTCATCCGCTCGACCCGCGCCCTCCGGCTGACATCCGAGGGCGAGGCTTTCGCGTATTCGGCGCGGCGCATCCTGAGCGCGGTGGATCAGGCCGAAGAGCAACTGGGCGCGGGGCAGGGCCCCTCGGGGCTGTTACGCGTCTCGGCGGCGGTCTCACACGGGCGCCTCAAGATCGTCCCGCTCCTTGGCGAATTCTCGCGGATCTATCCTGCGATCCGGCTCGATATGACGCTGACCGATCTGCTCGAGGACCCTGCGACGGGACGGACAGATGTGGCGATCCGCTTCGGGAAGCTGTCCGACAGTTTGCTGATCGCGCGCAAGCTGGCGGACGAGCCGATGATTACCGTCGCGGCCCCCGCTTATATCGCGACGCGTGGCACTCCGCGCCATCCGGATGACCTGCGCCAGCATGACTGTCTTCTGTTCAGCTTCGATCCGGGGCGTGCGCGGTGGGCTTTCGATACACCAGAAGGGCCTCGGATCATACAGGTCGGCGGCAAGTTCCGCGTCAATAGCGGCGAGGCTCTGGGGATGCTGGCGGTCTCGGGCCTGGGTGTGGCGCGGGTGGCGCGCTTTGCGGTCGAGGAGGATCTGGCCGAGGGGCGGTTATGCGAAATCCTGCAGGACTATCCGGTGCCCGAAACCCATCACGTGCACGCGCTGTTTCTCGGTGGTCCGACACTACCTGCGCGGGTGCGGGTCTTTGTGGACTTCCTCGTCGACAGGTTGCGGGCAGGTTAGGGCTTTTGGCATGCGCGCGGCACCGGCGGGCAACAGGGCGCGCCCGTGCGCCGTGGGATGCCGGTCCGAAATCCCGACCATCGAGTGGGGCGGGAGGTCTGTCGGGGCAGCGGTGCGCATTGACAATCGCCGGCCTGCACCCGAAGTTTCGGTATGCAATTGCATGCGACAATCTGTTCCATTGAATGACCTGCGCGCTGGCTGCATCTCTGCCTCTCCGGTTTGATTCGTCCATGAACCATCTTTGCTGGTTAGTTTTTCAGACCAGTTTAATAATCGGCCTCGCGTTAGCGGTCACATCCGCGAGTGCGACACCCTGCCGCAGTGCTAGTTTGGGTTGAGAGCTACCCCCTGAGCGCATGGCTGCCCTGCAGCATTGATGCGTTTTGCATCGCTCTTTGCCCCTATGTCGCGTGGTAATTACTAAATAAAATGTAGATATCACATAGCTTTAAGGTCAAGTCCTTGCGTTCCCTCACATTTTTGTTCGCTCGCTCCCTTTTGCGTGATGCTGCAACGCGGCGGTTGCATCCTTCCGCTAAATTCCTAGGTTCGCCGCTATAGATCCGCGAAGGGGGCGGTCATCATGGATTTCAAAAACAAAACCGCAGACCGTTCGGTCGACGTACTCCTTGTTGGCGGCGGTATCATGAGCGCGACGCTTGGCGTTTTGCTGCATGAGCTGGAGCCCGAATGGACAATTGAACTGACCGAGCGTCTTGATGAGGTCGCATCCGAAAGCTCCAACGGCTGGAACAATGCAGGCACGGGCCATTCGGCGCTATGCGAGCTGAATTACACGCCGGAGGCAGAGGACGGGTCGATCAATATCGACAAGGCGCTCTCGATCAACGAGCAGTTCCAGATTTCGCGCCAGTTCTGGGCTCACCAGGTCCGTCAGGGCGTGCTAAGCAATCCGCGCTCCTTCATCAACCGCACCCCCCATATGAGTTTTGTCTGGGGCGAGAAGAATGTCAGCTTCCTGCGCAAGCGCTACGAGGCGCTGATCCGCAGCCCGCTTTTCGCGGGAATGAAATTCTCGACCGATCATGCCGAGATCGCCAAATGGTCGCCGTTGATGACCGAGGGCCTCGATCCCGACGAGCAGGTCGCCGCGACCTGGGCCCCGCAGGGCACCGATGTGGATTACGGCGAGATCACCCGCCAGTATATCCGCTTCCTCGCCAGCAGCCCGCGCTTCCAGCTCAAGACCGGCCGGACCGTAACCGGTGTTCACCGTCGCCCCGATGGTGGCTGGCGTGTGGTCTGCACCAACTCGCGCGGTGGTGACAAACAGATCGTGGATGCGAAATTCGTGTTTCTCGGGGCAGGGGGCGGTGCGCTGCCGCTCTTGCAGATGTCGGGCATTCCCGAAGCGCGCCAATATGCGGGCTTCCCCGTGGGCGGCTCGTTCCTCGTCTGCGAGAACCCCGAGGTCGTGAACAGGCATAATGTTAAGGTCTATGGTAAAGCCTCGACCGGCGCTCCGCCGATGTCGGTGCCCCATCTCGACCGCCGCGTGATCGACGGCAAGGACATGCTGCTGTTCGGCCCCTTCGCGACCTTCTCGACGAAATTCCTGAAGGAAGGGTCGTTCTGGGATCTGCCCTCGACCATCACCCGCCGCAATCTCGTGCCGATGATGCAGGTCGGTGTGCATAACTTCAATCTGGTGGAATATCTGGCTGGTCAGCTGATGCTGTCGGACAAGGACCGGATGAAGGCGCTGCGGGCCTATTTCCCGCAGGCGCGTGACGAGGACTGGCGCCTGTGGCAGGCCGGTCAGCGGGTGCAGATCATCAAGAAAGACCCCGAGAATGGCGGCCAGCTGAAGCTGGGCACCGAAATCGTGGCCTGCGAGGACCGCTCGATCGCGGCGCTTCTGGGCGCCTCGCCGGGGGCCTCGACCGCCGCGCCGATCATGCTCAAACTGCTCGATCAGGTCTTCCCCGAGCGGGTTGCGAGCGAGACTTGGCAGGCCAAGCTGCGCGAGATCGTTCCGAGCTACGGGCAGTCCCTGCAGGAAAACCCGGATCTGATTGCCAGCGAATGGGCGGAAACGGGCAAGGTGCTGGAGCTGCTCGATGCGCCTGTCGAAGATATCCGTAGCTTCATCGACCAGTTCCTGCTCTCGCCCGAGGCAACGCTGAAAACCGAAGCCGCGTAAAATCCGGCGTGTATGACGTGAGGACAGGGCCCGTTTTCGGGCCCTGTTTTGCATGGACGTGCAGAAGACACAGACACATGCCTAATTCCTAGTGCCTAATTCCTGGCATCGCAGGGCCCCTGTCTGTGCGGATTGCCGCAAATCGGCATTTCCCGCTTTTGTCCAGGGAATGACGCATTAGGCTGGGGGAAGGAATCTTCACCCAAGCAGCCGTCTGCGCGGAATTTCAGTCGATATGCGGCGCGCTGCCTATCCTCCGCCTGTTGCCTGCCTCACCGCGACTACCCGAAAAGAGACCCGATATGTCCGTCCAGAGCCTTTCCCTGCCGTTCATCTGTCGCAAGACTCCCGCCCAAAGCACGCAGGGCATGGTGGTGACCAACCATCCGCTGGGCTCCGTGGCGGGCCACGAGATGTTGGCCTCGGGCGGGAATGCGGTGGATGCTGCAATGGCGGCCCTTCTGGCGCTGACCGTGGTCGAACCGATGATGGTGGGGATTGCGGGGGGCGGGGTGGCCCATCTCTATACGCCCGAGGACGGCCACCAGATCTATGATTGCCTCTCGCAGGCGCCTGCGGCGGCCACGCCCGACATGTATGAGCCGGTCTCCGATAGCCTGCCCGATTACATGCAGACAAAGGATCGGCGTAATATGATCGGGCCTTCCTCGGTTGCCAGTCCCGGCAATCTCCTGGGCTGGTGCAGAATGCATGACGCCCATGGTGCGCTGCCCTTCGAGGATGTGATCGCGCCCGCGATCCGTTATGCCGCGCGCGGGTTTGCCGCTACCAGCTATCTGGCCTCCAATATCGCCCGTCATGCCGGGGATCTGGCACTCGATCCGGTGATCTCGGCGATTTTCCTGCCGGACGGACGGCCCGCCACAATGGGGCAGAAGATCGTGCAGGCGGACTATGCCGAGAGCCTCAGGCTGATTGCCAAAGAGGGGGCCGGTGCGCTGCATGGGGGATCTCTGGGGCAGGCGCTGATCGACCGGATCGGTGATCAGGGCCGCCTGTCGATGGAAGATCTCACCGGCTATGACGTGCGCGAACGGACCGCGATCAAAGGCAGCTATCGTGGCTTTGAGATCGTCGGACCGCCGCCGCCTGCCTCGTCGGGGGTGCATGTGGCGCAGATGCTCAACATGCTCGAAACCGTTGATATGGCGGGGATGGGGTTCGATAATCCCGAACGCCTGCATCTTCTGGCCGAGACGATCCGCATCGCCTTCGAGGATCGCCGCGCGGCCTCGGGTGACCCTGATTTCGTGGATATTCCGGTCGAGAAGCTGATCTCCAAAGCCTATGCGCAGGACTGTCTGGCGCGTATGCGCGCGACAGGCGGGGCAGAGACCCATCTGCCGACCTATGAGAGCCAGAACACCACCCATATCACCGTGGCCGATCGCGACGGGCGGATCGTCTGCGCGACCCATACGATCAACGGGCTCTTCGGGGCGCGTTTCATGGTGCCCGGAACCGGCATCATCCCCAATAACTACATGCTGAATTTCGATCCCCATCCGGGCAAGGCCCTGTCGATTGCGCCGTGCAAACGGGTGCCCACCTCGATGGCACCGATGATCGTGGCGAAAGACGGCAAGCCCGCCTTTGCGCTGGGGCTGCCGGGGGCGGTCAGGATTTTCCCTTCGGCCATGCAATCCATCGTCAACATGATCGATTTCGCGATGAGCCCGCAACAAGCGGTCGAGGCGCCGCGGATCTGGACGGAGGGCGCGCATGTCGAGCTGGAGCCCGATTACGCCCATCACAAGCCCGCCCTCGAGGCGATGGGCCATGAGGTGCAGATCGTGCCTCATATCGGCGGCGGGATGAATATGGTGGCCTTTGGCGCGGCGATGATGACGGGGGCGGCCTGTTGGCGCGCCGATGGCACGGTCTCGGCTTTGGGGGGCGGGTTGGCAGGCGAAGGTATCGCCTTCCATATCTGACCTTCGCTCTCCTTGGCCATGTCACAGGCAACGGAGGTGCCCGGGCTCCGTTGCATCCATCCGGATCCGCGCGCCTGAGCCCG
Source organism: Thioclava sp. GXIMD2076 (assembly GCF_037949795.1). NCBI lineage: Bacteria > Pseudomonadati > Pseudomonadota > Alphaproteobacteria > Rhodobacterales > Paracoccaceae > Thioclava > Thioclava sp. GXIMD2076. The sequence continues at coordinate 407,303 of NZ_CP149933.1, read as the reverse complement.
ATGATCGCGTTGCGATGGGACATGCGCGGCTGTCCCTGCCACGGCGTTCAGTATGCGCGGGGCGGCGACTGGCCCGGCGCCGGGCCATGAGAACGAGAGCAAGACGCGATGCGGAAAAGCATTCCCATCGGTCTGGGTATTCTCGAGGCAACGCGGCGGGAGGGCGATTGCCGAGAGCGCACGGGCAGGCCCGCGCCGCGCCGTGCGTCTTCGAACGCGTGTCGAGGCTGGGATCCGGCGGCCGCAATCGGTGCTTTCTGTTACAGAGACGCGATCCGTCCGAACGGGCGGCTGCATCAGGGCGTTGCAGGCCCATGCGGGCGGGCCTTTAGATCTGTTTCGAGAAAGCGGATCAGGGTCTTCAAGGGCACTGAGGGTTCGATATCAGCGGGCCAGGCCAGATAGTAGCGGCTTGCACGATCCTGAAAGGTCGCGCCCATACGGATCAGGCTACCCTGCGCGATCTCGGGTTCGGCAAGGAAGTCGGGCAGGAGGGCCAGTCCCATGCCTGATCTGGCCGCATGGGCCAGTGACAGGAATTGGTCGAAGAGTGGTCCGCGCAGATGTCCGGGCGGGATATCGTGATCTGCAAACCAGCTCTCCCACGCTCCCGGACGGCTGGCCAGATGCAGAAGCGGCCTCTCCAGAAGATCCCGAGGCTGCGCGGGGGGCGACATTGTTGTTCCGCCCACCGGGACCAGCCGGTTTTCGGCCAAAGGCAGCCTCGCCAGACCATCGGCATCGGCAAGCCCGAAGAGGATGGCTGCATCGAAGGGTTCGGTTGCGAAATTGACAGGATGGTTGCGCGTGGACTGGTTGATATGGAGCGCGGGATGTATCGCGGCAAACCGCGCGAGGCGCGGGGCCAGCCAGTGCAACCCGAATGTCAGTGGCACGGCCAGAGACAGGCTGTCCTGATCGCCTGCGGCCCGCAGGCTGAGGCTGGCCTGTGCCAGCGTGTCAAGACAGTCACGGACAGCGCGGGCATAGCTCTGTCCGGCGGAGGTCAGGCCTAGCCTTTTGCCTTCGCGCAGGAACAGTTTCACGCCCAGCTGCTCTTCCAGCACCCGCAACTGGCGGCTCACGGCCGAATGGGTCAGGTCCAGATCCTGCGCCGCCGCCACCGCCGTGCCCAGCCGGTCCACGGCTTCGAGGGCGCGCAGGCTGCTCATGGTCGGCAGAAACCGTCTGGGGATCGACATGTGACAAAAGCTCCAAGTGATGTGCCATCAAATCACTTTTCCAAGGGAGAGGGCTAGGGCAATATTTCCACAATACCTCATTGATACCCCTATCCCGCTTCTCGGGTGGATATCCGATGTTGGATTTTTACGCAAAGCCCGGGCCTGTGCTCCATTGGCCGCCTTTTCCTCATCCCTGTCTTCCCTGCTGCGAGGCTCCACATGCACACGTCCAGCAATCTCTGGCACCTGACCTGCGCCGAACAGATCTCCCCCGACCGTCTTCTGGCGGATGCGGAGGTCGATCTGGCGGTGATCGGAGGCGGATTTACCGGCTGCTCGGCCGCGCTGGAGGCCGCCCGCGCGGGGGCCTCGGTGATCGTGCTCGAGGCCGAGACCCTTGCCCATGGTGGCTCGGGGCGCAATGTCGGGCTGGTCAATGCCGGGCTCTGGCTGCCGCCCGAGGAGGTGGTGGCGCAGCTGGGCGAGGCCATGGGCCGGCGCTTGATCGAGGCGCTCGGGCGCGGCCCCGAAACGGTTTTCTCCCGCATCAGGGAATTCGGCATCGAGTGCGAGGCGGCGCAGAACGGCACCCTGCATCTGGCCCATGCTCCAGGCGGGGTCAGGGATCTGAAGAACCGCTTCCGGCAGGGCACCGGTTTCGGCGCGCCGCTGCGTCTGCTCGACCGCGAGGAAACCGCGCGGCGGACGGGAAGTTCCGCCTTTCATGCCGCGCTTCTCGATCCGCGTGCGGGCACATTGCAGCCGCGCGCCTATTGTCTGGGTTTGGCCCGTGCGGCAATCGCCGCGGGCGCGCGGATCTGCCAGCGGACACCGGTGACGGGGGTCGAGCGGGCGGGCGGGCGGTGGCATGTGCAGGCCGGAGGGCATCGGGTGAGCGCCGCCCGTCTTCTGGTGGCGACAAATGCCTATCACCAGCTGGCTGAAGGGGCCTATGCGCCGGAATATGTCGTGGTGAGTTATTGCCAGTTCGCCACTGCGCCGCTGTCCCCCGATCAGCGCCAGCGGATCCTTGCGGGGCGCGAGGGATGCTGGGATACAGCTATGGTGATGTCCTCGATCCGCACCGACGCGCAGGGGCGGCTGATTATCGGTGGCATGGGCAATACCGAAGGTCCGGCGGCCATGATCCACGAAAGCTGGGCGCGGCGCAAATTGCGTCATCTCTATCCGGAGCTGGCCGATCTTCCTTTCGAGCATCAATGGCGCGGGCGCATCGCGATGACCCGCGACCATATCCCGAAAGTGGTCGCGTTCGGTCCCGATGCCTATGCGGTGTTCGGCTATTCGGGGCGCGGGATCTGTCCGGGCACCGTGATCGGCACAGCCGCCGCGCAGGCGCTGCTGGGGGCGGGGGAGGCGGCGCTGCCCCTGCCGGTCCACCAAGCCTATTCCGAGCGGTTCAAATCCGTCGCGGGCGCCTATGTCGAATTCGGCGCAGCCCTGACCCATGCGCTTCGGCCGGGCCTTCTGGGGGCGTGATCGGCGGATACTCTGGCGCCGGACGAGGTGTCCGGCGCCAGGGCGCGTCTCATTCGAAGGAAAGGAACCCCTCCACCTCTCTCAACGCCGGAGCACGGGCGAGAGCAGCCAGATCGGGACCATGCGGCGCAAGAGCCGGTAGGCCTGCGATGACCGCCTCCAGCTCGGCGGCAACCGCAAGCACCCCCAGATCATCATGCCGCTTGCCGACGATCTGCAGACCGAAGGGCATGCCATTGGCATCAAACCCGCAGGGAATGGTGATCGAGGGGTGGCCTGCAAGGGTCGAGGCGTAGGCCATCGCGAGCCAGTGATAATAGCTCTTGGTGGGCTGGCCGTCGATCTCCTTGGGGTAAAGCTCGTGCCAGTCGCGCGGGCTGATGGTGACGGCGGGGGTCAGCAGATAGTCGTGATGCTCGAAGAAGATCTGCCAGCGGCGGTAGAAATTGCCCTGCGCCGTCAGCGCCTGCGCGACATCCTCTGCCGAATAGCGGCGGCCTTCGGCCACATTGTCATGGACATTGGGCCCGCACAGTTCGGGCGTCGCATCCACATGCGCGCCGAGCCCGAGAAACTGGAGCGCCCTGAGCACCGAGAAGATGCGGTCGGCGTCATGGCAGTCAGGATGGGCATGACGGGTCTCGCCGAAGGCGGGGCCGATCTGCGCCATGGCTTTGGCGAACTGCGCGCGCACGATCCCCTCGACGGGCGCGAAGCCGTAATCCTCGCTGATGGCGATCTTCAGCGATGACAGGTCGCGCCGGGGCAGGGTGGCAAAATCGAGCGGGTTCCACAGAGTCTGGCCGTTGTGTAGGATGGTATAGGGATCGCGTCCGTCGGGACGTGCCATCACCGCCAGCATCAGCCCGACATCGGCCACCGACCGCGCCATCGGACCTGCGGTGGGCAGTGGGATCAATGCCGTTGCCCGCGCCGGTCCGGGCACCACACCGGGGCTGGGGCGGTAGCCTACCACGCCGCAGAAGGCGGCCGGATTGCGCAGGCTGCCGCCGGTATCCGAGCCTGTGGCCAGCGGCGCATAGCCACAGGCCAGCGCCACCGCGGAGCCGCCCGACGAGCCCGCACAGGAGCGCGTGACGTCATAGGGGTTGGCGGTCACTCCGTAGACGCGGTTGCGGGTATTGCCGCCCGCGCTCCATTCGGGGTTGTTGAGCTTGCCCAAGGGGCTGGCCCCCGCCGCCCGCATCGCGGCAACGATCGGATCATCCTTGACCGCGATATTGTCGGCGTAGATCTCCGAGCCGAAGGTGGTCGGCAGACCTTTGACATCGATCATGTCCTTCACGCCGAAGGGCAAGCCGTGCAGAAGACCCAGAGGCGCGCCTTCCATCACCGCGGTCTCGGCGCGGCGGGCATCGTCCAGAAGCCCTTCGAAATTGCGCGCGACCACGGCATTGACGGCATGATCGAGCGTCTCGATCCGTGCGATACAGGCCTCGGCCAGTTCCACGGGAGACAGTTGCTTGCGCGCGATCAGACGACGGGCTTCGCTCGCGCCCAGATCGGCGGGGTCGGTTGCAACGATGCGGGGATGGGTGGTCATGATCTATCCTGTAAATGCTTGGAAATTGCGCGTCCGCGAACGATGAAATCCTGATACTGGTCTTCGGGCACGAAGGCGCCGCCGGTGGTCCAGACCAGATGGACGATATTTCGGGCGGCTTCCGGGGTGAGATGTCTGGCAAGGAAGGCGCGACCTTCCTCGGTGGTCTCCAGCATGGCAGGACCAGCAAAGCCCGAGGCGGCAGAGGGCTCGAGCCGGAAGCCATGATCGGCCATGCGGGCCAGATCGCATAGCAGGCGGTCATCATCTACCGTGATCACACCGGCCAGCCGTGTGTGCATGGCATGGGCGACAAGCCCCGACATGGTGGCCACGGCCATGCCATCGGCCTCGGTGCGGTTGCTCAGACCGACCTCATAGACATCGGTCGCGCGCGCGAGTCCCGCGCGCATCTGCACCAGCGCCGAGGGGGCCTGCACCGGCTCCATGAAGAAGGCATGGACATCAGGGCCGAAAACGGCGCGGGCCCCATAGGCGATCCCGCCCGGTGCGCCACCGATCCCGCAGGGCAGGTAGAGGACCAGAGGGCGGTCCGGCCCGATCTCTATCCCCGCCTTTGCCAGCTGTCTCTGCAATTCCCGCGCCGCCGCGCTATAGCCACGAAACAAGAGTTCGGAGGCCTCGTCATCGACGAAATGGGTCAGCGGATCATTGGCGGCAATATTGCGCGCCGCCGCGACGGCGGCGCTGTAATCGCTGTCATGCTGCACCACCTCGACACCCAGATCGCGCAGGCGCTGCACCTTCCACGCTTTGGCATCATGTGACATGTGCACGGTGGTCTGATAGCCCAGAGCCCGCGCGGCGATCCCCACACTGAGCCCCAGATTGCCGGTGGAGCCCACGGCGATCCGCCGCTGCGCAAAGAACGCCCGAGCCTCCGGCTTTGCCAGCGTGGCGATGTCCCCATCCGGTGAGAGGAGCCCCGCGGCGCGGGCCTGCGTGCGGGCCGTCATCAGCACTTCGAAGAGGCCTCCACGGGCCTTGACCGAGCCCGCCACCGGCAGATCATGATCGCATTTGATCCAGAGCGCGTCTCCCAGTCCGGCAGCGGCGCCGCTGCGCAAGTCCGAGCGGATCGTGCCGGAGGTCTCGGGCCAGAGGGCGGCGATCAGGGGCGCAAGCTCTGCCCAATCGGCCACCGCCCGCGCAAGCCCCGCGCGGGCCTCGTCATCTCCGTCCGGCTGATAGGACGGGTTGCACCATAAAAGCGGCTGCGCCTCTTTCAACCGTGTCTCGAACTCGTCCATCCTGTCCCTGCCTGCCACCTGTCTTCGGGGAGGAGGATAAACATGCAGTTTCGGATTACCAGAGCATGCTCAGGATAAAACGTCACCGCGGGTGCTGTTGCCCTGAAACGGGCAGCAGCCTTTAACGCGAGGCCTTCAGCGAGAGGCCCTCAACGCGAGGAATGCAGGCTGTCGCGCAAGGATTTGAGTTGGGTCTCGATCTGTTCGACGGCCTCGTCGATCACATCGAAACACTGCATGGCGTTTTCGGGGCTGCGATGGGCGATCGAACTGGCGGATTTGACTTTCTGAAGCGCATTGCCCAGATCATGGAACGCCTGATCCATGTCGTTTGATGATAGTTCCATTCTACCTCCCCAAGGTAGTCCGGCAGGCAGCGCCCGTCGTAATACTCTGTAAAAATAAAAATAAGCCAAGCAGTGACCTTAGCCATGCCTACAAGACGGCCTAACACAGATCATGAAACTAAACCTGATGTCAACTCGTGTCAGGCGCGGACAGGCTCGGGGAGGTTCTGGTAGAGATAGCCCATATCGAACTGGGCGAGGGCGGCCAGCCCTTCGGCGTCAAGAATGGTGATCTTCTTGCGCGAGATATCGGCCAGACCCTGTTCGCGCAGTTTGCGCACCACGCGATTCATATGCACGGGGGTGGTGCCGCAGGTTTCGGCCAGCTCGGTCTGGGTCAGCGGGAAGGCGAAGCTGTTATGCTCGATCGCGGCCACCGCTTTGAGGCGGGCATGCACCTCGGTGATCAGATGCGCAAGGCAGCCATCGGCCGAAAGGCTCTGCAGCTTGGCGATCCATTCGCGGTGGATCGCGGCGTCCAGATGCGAGGCGAACCACAGGTGGCGCGCCAGTTTCGGCTCGCGTGTCATTACCACATCCAGATTGACATGGGAGACATAGCCCACGCGGGCGGTGCCGAAGGTCATCAGGTCGTGGTCGATCTTTTTCAGCGCATAGCTGTGCAGATCGACGAAATCTCCGGGCACATGGATGGAGATGATCTGGCGTTTACCGTCACGCTCGTTGACACGAGCGACGAAACCTTCGATCAGGAATGTGCTGCGCTGGGTCACCGACCCGCGCGTCAGGATTTTCTCGCCATGCCCCAGCTGGCACACATCCTGCACCAGATCCTCCATCACGGATTTCTCGTTACGGCTCATGCTGTCACGCACGCGGCCTTTGAGAAAGCGCCATGTATTCGGATAGGTTTCACTCGACATATAGATCACATCGCCCGATCAGGAATAAGCTTACTCGAAAACCAACCAGACGCTTGGAATGTTCCCGCTAAACGGGATCAGGAAACGGCAGGCGGTCTGGATATCGTCCAACTTAACAAATGATAATATGACGCGGTCTCAAGCCTGTCCGGGCATTCCTGACAAAAAAAGGCGACGACTTACGGGCGAATATTGATTTCAGATCATGTAAGCTGACTTAACCGCGCGGCTTCGGGCCTGTTTGGCGAGAGCGGGTGCGATGCCTGCCAAAGGGGCCGCCCGTCGGCTGCGCCTCGCGCATGGCAGATTGTTTCTCCGGTTCTGCCGGACCGGTCTACGCGGCGGAACGTATGGCCCGCATATTGGCCCGCCGTCGCTTTCTTCGCGGATTGGGTAAATATTGGGCATGTCGCTGCATTCTTGCTCTTATTTTCTGACGTTCCGGTGCAATCCTTTGGTATCTTGCGGCTCTGGCCTGCGGGCGTTGACGCGGAGAAATGCCTGCTGCTAGCAATCTACAGGAGTTGGCCGCTAGGGTTCCGGCAGAGATGCGTCTGGTCCGAGAGCAGCCACCGGCGGGGAGACATCCCGTTCGGCACACGGCGGGATAAAAGCCCGGGAGACCTCGTCCAGCCAAGGGATTGGCGGAACGTGGTTTCGTACGTCCCTTATGCAACATGATGAATGTAAAGGAACGAGCCATGATTACTCGCCGTGGACTAATGCTGTCTTCCGCCACCACCCTGATTGCCACCCTGATGGCCACCGCCCCTCTGCAGGCGCAGACCAAACCCTCCTTCAAGGTCGCTTGGTCGATCTATGCGGGCTGGATGCCGTGGGGCTATGCGCAGGATAGCGGAATCGTCCAGAAATGGGCGGATAAATACGGGATCGAGATCGAGGTCACCCAGTTTAACGACTATGTGGAATCGATGAACCAATATACTGTAGGCGCCTATGATGCGGTGACGCTGACCAATATGGACGGGCTGTCCATTCCGGCAGCAGGCGGCGTGGATACCACCGCCGTGATCGTGGGCGATTTCTCCGATGGCAATGATGCCGTGATCCTGAAGGGCAAGGACAAGCTCGAGGATATCAAGGGCGAGAGCGTCAATCTGGTCGAGTTCTCGGTGTCCGAATACCTGCTGAACCGTGGTCTGGAGACCGTGGGTCTGACGGGCCGCGATGTGAAGATCGTCAATACTGCCGATCCCGATATGGTCGGTGCCTTCCAGACGGCGGATGTGCAGGCGATGGTGACATGGAACCCGATGGTCTCGGAGATCGCCAAGCTCGATGACGCGCATATCGTGTTCGACAGCTCGAAGATCCCGGGCGAGATCCTCGATCTGATGGTGGCCAATACCGACACGCTCAAAGCGCATCCCGAATTCGGCAAGGCGCTTGCGGGGATCTGGTATGAAACCGTGGCGCTGATGACCTCGGATACGCCCGAGGGCGCCAGGGCGCGTGCCGCGATGGGCGCGGCCTCCGGCACCGATCAGGCGGGTTTCGAGGAGCAATTGGCCGCAACGCATTTCTTTGCCGATCCGGTCAAGGCGGTGAGCTTCACGCAGTCGAAAGAGATGGCCGATGGTATGGACCATGTGCGCAACTTCCTCTTCGACAAAGGCCTTCTGGGTGCGGGCGCGCCCTCAGTGGATGTGATCGGGATCGAACTCGCCGATGGCACGGTGCTGGGCGACGAAAGCAATGTGAAGCTGCGCTTCGACACGCAGTTCATGCAGGCCGCCGCCGATAACGCGCTGTAATCAGGGCCTCCCATGCGTCTCATCAACGTCAGACCCTCGCGTCGGACGGGGTTGTTTCTTGCCTGCCTGCCGTTCATCGCCCTGCTTGTCGCCTATGCGATCGGTTCGGCGGTGCGGCTCGAGGCCAACCCCGCCGACAAGCTCTTGCCCGGATTCCAGACGATCGCCGATGCGGTCAATACCTATGCCTTTACCCAAGACCGGCGCACCGGCGACTATCTCCTATGGGCCGATACCCGCGCCAGCCTGACCCGCCTTGTTTCGGGGCTGGGGATCGCCACGGCCATCGCGCTCGTTGTGGGCGTGGCGCAGGGCGTGCTGCCACTGGCGCGGGCCGCCCTTGCGCCGCTCGTAGGCTTTATCTCGATGGTGCCACCTCTGGCGCTTCTGCCGGTGCTGTTTATCGCGCTGGGTCTGGGCGAGACCGCCAAGATCGCGCTCATCGTCATCGGCGTGACCCCCATCCTGATCCGCGATCTGGCGCTTCAGGCGGGGGCATTGCCGCGCGAGCAGATCATCAAGGCCGAGACCCTTTCGGCCTCAAGCTGGCTGATCACCCTGCGGGTCGTGCTGCCGCAGGTGCTGCCACGGCTGATCGACAGCCTGCGTTTGCAACTTGGTCCGGCCTTTCTGTTCCTCATCGCGGCCGAGGCCATCTCGGCGGATGCGGGTCTGGGTTACCGGATCTTTCTCGTGCGGCGCTATATGTCGATGGATGTGATCTTTCCCTATGTGGCATGGATCACACTTCTGGCGGTGGTGATGGATGTGGCTCTCAGCCAGCTACGGCGGCGCGCCTTCCCTTGGACGGAGATCCGCCAATGACGCAGATTTCCGTGAAAAACCTCTGGAAGGAATATGGCGAGCAGGTCGTGTTGCAGAACATCGATCTCGAGATCGCGCCGCGCTCGTTTATCGCGCTTGTGGGTCCGTCGGGCTGTGGCAAGACCACCTTCCTGCGGATGCTACTGGGCCAAGAGGGTCTGACGCGAGGGGCGATCACCATTGATGGCGAGGCCCTGCCACCCGAGCCGGGGCCCGATCGGGGCGTGGTCTTCCAGCGCTATTCGGTCTTCCCGCATATGACGGTGCTGGCCAATGTGATGGCAGGCCCCGAGATGAAAGCCGCGCGCCTTTTGGGTCGGACCTTTGGTGCCACCCGCAAGCGCATTGCCGATGAGGCCCGCGCGATGCTGGCCGAGGTCGGGCTTGCGGGGGCCGAGGATAAATATCCCGCCCAGCTTTCGGGCGGAATGCAACAACGTCTGGCGCTCGCGCAGGCGCTGATGATGAAACCCAAGGTGCTTTTGCTGGACGAGCCTTTTGGCGCGCTTGATCCGGGCATCCGCACCGACATCCACAAGCTGATGAAACGGCTCTGGAACGAGGTGCCGATGAGCGTGGTGATGGTCACCCATGACATCCGTGAGGCCTTCACCCTATCGACCCGCATCATCGCCTTCGAGCGCACCCGCAACCTGCCCGAAGAACGGCTACGCTACGGCGCGACCATCACCAAGGACATCGCGATCTGGCCGCCCCGCGTGGCAGGGGCCACTTCGATCTATGATGCCGATATTTATCCCCGTCGGGACGACCCGACAGAACAGGGGCCACTGACCGGGACGACCTGGGCAAAGGAACTCTCGCATGCTGCAACACACTCCGCGTAAGCCCGAGACTATCGCTGCCGATCGCGCCCGCTATGAAGACCATCAACGCCGCGGGCTGGAGGCCGCGCCCTCTGCCATGCCGCAGCCGAGCCCGCTGCCCGCACCCGCGCCCGAAGGGGTGATCTGGGACGAGACCGTGCCGGGGGGCTGGTATTACACCGCCCGTCTGCAAAAGGGCGAGATCCTGCGCCTTCAGGCCAACGGGTTCGGGGCTTCGGCCTCTTTTGCGGCATGGCGCGAAGGCGATGTGACTGAGCGCCAGAACCTGCCCGATACCTGCAAGCTGCAATGGACGACGGATCTGAAAAAGGGCCGCGTGGTGTTTTCCGATATGGGCCGCGTGCTCTATTCGATCATCGAAGACAGCGCGGGCGCCAATGATGCGCTGTCAGGTGGCATGCCCGCCCGCTCGCCGTTTACGCCGGCCTTCCGCTCGACCCGCGAGAATATGATCCTCGCGCTGGCCAAGCTGGGTCTGGGCAAGCGCGACCTTCCTGCGCTTCTGACCTTCTTCGCGCCGGTGCGTGTGGATGACAAGGGGCAGTTCTTCTGGAACGAAAGCCTGCTTTCGGGGCAGGACTGGGTCGAGCTGCGCGCCGAGGAAGACATGATCTATGCGCTCTCCAATACCCGCCATCCGCTGGACCCGACGACGGGTCCGGATGTTCCCGCATTGACGGTGACGCGCATGACCGCGCGCGCTGTCCAACAGGACGACCTGTGCCGCAACGCCACCGCCGAAGCCATCCGTGGCTTTGAAAACAACGCTCGCGCCTGAGGTCTTCCCGATGCAAAACGAACAACAGATCCATGATATCCCCGCAAACCGCCCGTGGTCCGGTCTGGTTAAAAAGGGCCAGACGATCCGCATCATCGACAGCTATGGCCAGCAGGCCATCGACACGATCTTCTATGCAGCGGGTGACCATTCCGAGCGTTATTCCTCGCAAGACACCATGCGCGAGCAGAATGGCGCCTATATCACCCGTGGCACCAAGCTGATCTCGTCGGAGGGGCGCGTTATGCTGACCGTGGTCGATGATACCTCGGGGCGCCATGACACGAATGCGGGCTGCTGCTCGCGCGAGAGCAATACCGTGCGTTTCGGCCACGAGACATCCTATCAGCATGCCTGCCGCGAGAATTTCATTCTGGAACTGTCGAAATACGGCATGGACAAGCGCGACATCGTGCCGAACCTCAATTTCTTCATGAATGTGCCGATCTCGCAGAACGGGTCGATGACCATCGATGACGGCATCTCGAGCCCTGGCGATTACGTCGAGATGAAGGCCGAGATGGATGTGCTCTGCGTCATCTCGAACTGCCCGCAGATCAACAATCCCTGCAACGGCTTCGATCCGACGCCGATCCGCGTAGTGATCGGGGAGTAAGGGCCATGTTCGACAAGGTGCTAGTTGCCAACCGTGGCGAGATCGCGCTGCGGATTATCAAGACGTTGCGCAAGATGGGGGTGGCCTCTGTCGCCGTCTATTCCGATGCCGACCGTTTCGCGCCCCATGTGTCTGCCGCCGATGAGGCGGTCCGTCTGGGGCCGCCTGCGGCCTCGGAAAGCTATCTGCAGATCGATACCGTGATCGAGGCCTGCCTTGCCACGGGCGCGCAGGCCGTCCATCCGGGCTACGGGTTCCTGAGCGAGAACCTCGAGTTCTCGCGCAAGCTGGCGGATCACGGCATCCGCCTGATTGGCCCGCGTCCCGAACATGTGGAGGCTTTCGGGCTCAAACATACCGCCCGCGATCTGGCTAGGGCGGCGGGTGTGCCGCTTTTGCCCGGATCGGGCCTTCTGTCGGGGCCTGATGAGGCGCTCACCGAGGCTTCCTGCGTGGGCTATCCGGTGATGCTGAAATCGACGGCTGGCGGCGGCGGCATCGGCATGCAGCTTTGCGCCGATGAGGCGGCGCTGAGCGCGGCCTATGCGTCGGTCGAGCGGATGGCAGGGGCGAGCTTTGGCGATGCGCGTCTTTATCTGGAACGTTTCGTGGGGCATGCCCGCCATGTCGAGGTGCAGATCTTCGGCAATGGTCAGGGCCGTGTGGTGGCTTTGGGCGAGCGCGACTGCTCGCTCCAGCGCCGCAACCAGAAGGTCATCGAGGAGACCCCCGCGCCGCATCTGCGCGACGAGGTCCGCGCGCGGCTGCTACAGGCTGCCCGCGATCTCTGTGCCTCGGTGGATTATGCTTCGGCGGGGACGGTCGAATTTATCTATGACCCTGCCCGCGAAGAGTTCTACTTCCTCGAAGTCAACACCCGTCTTCAGGTCGAGCACCCTGTGACAGAGGCCGTGCTCGGCATTGATCTGGTCGAATGGATGGTGCGTCAGGCGGCGGGCGAGGACCCGATCCCCGCGCAGCTGCCCGTCTCCCAAGGCGCCGCTTTCGAGGCGCGGCTCTATGCCGAGATGCCGCATGCCGGTTTCCGCCCCTCGGCGGGATTACTGACCGAAGTCAGCTTTTCCGAAAAGGCCCGCAATGATGGCTGGATTGCCACCGGCACCGAGGTCACGCCCTTCTATGATCCGATGCTGGCCAAGGTGATCGTGCATGGTGCCAACCGCGCCGAGGCGCTGGCCAAGCTGCAGGACGCGCTGGCCGAAACGCGCGTTGCAGGAATCGAGACCAACCTCCATTATCTGCGCGCCATTGCCGCCTCCGACCTGTTGGGCTCGGGGAAGGTCGAGACCCGTGCGCTGGATACGTTCGGGTTTACCCCCGCGGTGATCGAGGTTCTGGCACCCGGTGCGCAGTCGTCCATTCAGGAACTGCCCGGACGCGTGGGGATGTGGGGCGTGGGCGTGCCGCCTTCGGGGCCGATGGATGCCCGCAGCCATCGCAATGCCAACCGTCTGCTGGGCAACCCGCCCGATACCACCACGCTGGAGCTGACCGTCAACGGTCCGACCCTGCGCTTTCTGACCGAGACCCGCGTGGCTCTGGCAGGGGCAAAGATGGCGATGGTGCTCGACGGTGCGCCTGTCGAGGGGCCGGTGGTCGATATTTCCGCGGGTGCGACACTGGCGATTGGCACGATTAGCGGCGCTGGCCAGCGCGCCTATCTAGCGGTTGAGGGCGGGTTTGCCGCGCCCGAGGTGCTGGGCTCGCGCGCGACCTTTGCCTTGGGTAAATTCGGCGGCCATGCGACGGGGGTTCTGAAAACCGGCGATACGCTCCATATCGGCGCGGCCCGGGGCGAGCCCGAGGCACTGGAGCCCGCCGACCTGACCCATGAGTGGGAGCTGTCGGTGGTCTTCGGCCCGCATGGTGCGCCGGATTTCTTCCGCGAGAGCGATATCGAGACGCTATTTTCCACCGCCTATGAGGTGCATTTCAACTCGGCCCGTACCGGCGTGCGGCTGATTGGCCCCGCCCCCGACTGGGCGCGCCCAGATGGCGGCGAGGCGGGGCTGCATCCGTCGAATATCCACGACAATGCCTATGCGATCGGCGCGATCGATTTCACCGGTGATATGCCCATTTTGCTGGGGCCGGACGGCCCGAGCCTTGGCGGTTTTGTCTGCCCTGCGGTGGTCGCCGAGGAGGACCAGTGGAAGCTGGGGCAGCTCCGTCCGGGCGACAGGATCCGCTTCTCTGCGGCCCATCGCCCCGAGGATCCGGTGGCAGGCCCGCGGCTTGCCACGCCCAGCCTGCAAAAACTCGGTTCGCCCATTTTGGGCGAGGGGGCAGGGGATGTGCCTGTGGTCTATCGTCGTCAGGGCGATGCGAACCTGCTTGTCGAATATGGCCCGATGGCGCTCGATATCGAGCTGCGGCTGCGCGTGCAGGCGCTGATGCAGGCGGTGGTGGCCGCAGGTCTGCCGCTGCGCGACCTGACGCCGGGCATCCGGTCCCTGCAGATCCACTATGATCCGGCGCGGATTTCCCGACCCGACCTGCTGCGCGAGCTGCAGAGGATCGAGGCCAGCCTGCCGCCCGCCCATCAGATGAAGGTGCCCACCCGCACCGTCTGGCTGCCGCTGTCGTGGAAGGATCCGCAGGCGGAACTGGCGATGCGCAAATATCAGGAGCTGGTGCGCCCCAATGCGCCCTGGTGCCCCGATAACATCGAGTTCATCCGCCGGATCAACGGGCTGGAGGATGAGGCTGCCGTCAAGCGCACCATTTTTGATGCCCGCTATCTGGTGATGGGTCTGGGCGATGTCTATCTTGGCGCGCCGGTGGCCACGCCCGTGGACCCTGCGCATCGGCTCGTGACCACCAAATATAATCCCGCCCGCACTTGGACGCCGGAAAATGCCGTGGGCATCGGCGGCGCCTATATGTGCGTCTACGGGATGGAGGGGCCGGGGGGCTATCAGCTCTTTGGACGTACGATCCAGATGTGGAACACATGGCGGCGCACCAAAGCCTTTGGCGACCGCCCGTGGCTCTTGGATCATTTCGACCAGATCCGCTTCTTCGAGGTGGATCATGACGAATTGACGGAAGCCCGCGAGGCCTTCCCGCATGGGCGCTATGATGTGCGCATCGAGGAGGGCACTTTCGATTGGGCCTCTGAGAAGGCGCGGATCGACCAAGGGGCGGCTCGGACCTTCAAGGCGCGCCAGCAGGCGGCCTTTGAGACCGAGCGCCAGCGCTGGATCGACGAGGGCTTGGATCATTTCTCGGTCGATGAGGTCTTTGGTGCCGATGCGGGCGAGGTGCCCGAGGGGTGCACCGGTGTCGAAAGCCCCGTGCCCGGGAGCCTGTGGAAATTCCTCGTGGCCCCCGGAGAGCCTGTTGCCGCAGGCCAGCCCATTGCCATCGTTGAATCGATGAAAATGGAGATCCCCGTGACCAGCCCCAGCGCGGGCCGTCTGACCGAAACCCGCACGGCCCCCGGCCGTACCGTTCATGCAGGCGATCTGCTTGCCATTGTGGAGGCCCTCTGATGCTGCCCGAATTTCTGTCCATCACCGCAATCCGCAAAGCCTATGCCAGCGGTATGACCCCCCTTGATCTGATCGAGGAGGTCATCCGCCGTTGCGATGCGTCCAAAGACCCCGCGATCTTCATCACGCGGGCCAAGGCCGAGGATCTGCGCGCGCAGGCCAAGGCGCTTGTCGCGCGTGGCCCCGAAGGGCTGCCCCTTTACGGCATCCCCTTTGCCGCCAAGGATAATATCGACGCGATCGGCCTGCCCACCACGGCGGCCTGCCCTGATTTTGCCTATGATCCTGCGGCGGATGCCACGGTGATTGCGCGGCTGAAGGCGGCGGGCGCGATCCTGATCGGCAAGACCAATCTCGACCAGTTCGCCACGGGGCTCAACGGCTCGCGTTCGCCCTATGGTATCCCGCGCTGTGTGTTCGCTGCCGATTATGTCTCGGGCGGGTCCTCCTCGGGCTCGGCTGTGGCCGTGGCATCGGGGCTTTGCGCCTTCTCGCTCGGCACCGATACGGCGGGCTCGGGGCGGGTGCCTGCGATGTTCAACAATCTCGTGGGGCTCAAACCCTCGCCGGGCCTCGTGCCCAATACCGGCCTTGTGCCGGCCTGTGCCTCGGTCGATGTGATCACGGTGTTTGCCGGATCGGTGCCAGAGGCGGCCGAGGTGCGCGCGGTGATGGAGGGCTATGATGCGGCCGATCCCTTCTCGCGCGTGGCCACGCCCCACGCTCTGCCCGCGCGTCTGCGGATTGGCGTGCTGGCGGGGGCCGAGAGGAATTTCTATGGCAATGCGGAGGTCGAGGCTGCCTATGACGCTGCCTGCAAACGCGCGGAGGATTTGGGGGCCGAGCTGGTGCCCTTTGACTATGCACCCTTCCGCGAGGCGGCAGCACTCCTTTATGACGGCCCATGGGTGGCCGAGCGTCTGGCCGCCGTCGAGCCTTTCCTCAACGATCATGCCGACAGCTTCGACCCGACCGTGCGCGGCATTATCGAGGGCGCGCGTAAATATAGCGCGGTCGATGTGTTCAACGGGCTTTACCGGCTGAATGCGCTGCGTCAGAAGGTAAAGCCTGTCTGGGAGGCGGTCGATATGCTGATGCTGCCGACCTCGCCCACGCGCTGCACGGTGGCGGATATGTTGGCCGAGCCGGTCAAGCGCAACAGCGAGTTCGGACTTTATACCAATTTCGCCAATCTCCTTGGCTATGCGGCGATTGCGGTGCCCGGAGGTTTTGGTGCGTCGGGTCTGCCCACGGGCGTGCAATTCGTGGCGCCGCCCTTCAGTGATCAGGCGCTCGTGCCCTTTGCCACCGCCATGCAGAAAGCGGCTGCCTCCGGCATGGGGATCGAGCGTTCCGCAGTGCTGCCCGAGGCGGCGCCTCAGGTGCCCGAAGGCTGGCTGACCATTGCCGCCGTGGGCGCACATCTGTCAGGGATGCCCCTGAACCACGAGCTGACAGGGCCGGGCGGGATATTGCTGGAGACGACCCGCACCGCGGGCGACTACCGCCTTTATAGCCTCACGGGCACGGTGCCGGCCAAGCCGGGTCTGGTCCGTGTGCCGAACGCCACGGGCGATGGGATCGAACTGGAACTCTGGGCACTCCCGCCCGCAGCTTTCGGCGCCTTTGTGGCGGCAATTCCCGCGCCCTTGGGGGTGGGGAAGGTGACGCTGGCCGATGGCCGCGCGGTGACCTGTTTCCTCTGCGAGGCCCATGCCACCGAGGGCGCCGAGGATATTACCGCCTTCGGCGGCTGGCGGGCATGGCGCGCTACGCAGGGATAAGGTAAAAGGCGCAGGCCGGAGGGGACGACCTCTCCGGCCGTTTTCCACCCGGGACGGCCCGATCTGACAGGAGCCAGTCATATGGCATGGATACAGCTCGCGCTTGCGGGGCTTCTCGAAATCATCTGGGCGGTCGCGATGAAGAAATCGCACGGGTTCACGATATTGGTGCCGAGTGTGGTGATGCTGGTCTCGGTGCTGGCCAGTTTCGCCATGCTGGCACTGGCGATGCGGTCGCTGCCGCTCAGCACGGCCTATGGGGTCTGGTCCGGCATCGGGGTGGTGGGCACCTTCATCCTTGGCGTTACCTTTCTAGGCGAGGAGATCAGCCCGCTCCGGCTGTTGGCCGCAGGGCTGATCATCGCAGGCATCGTGCTGATGAAACTCACCACGCCCTAACGGGCCAGCCGATGCGCCTCCGATTTCGGCAAGACGCAGAGCATCTCGTAAAGCAGGTTCGCCGCAATCACCGCCGTATTGCCCGAAGGGTCATAGGGCGGTGAGACCTCCACCAGATCGCAGCCCACCAGATTGAGACCGGCACAGCCGCGCACGATCTCGTAGGCCTGCCATGTGCTCAGCCCGCCCGGTTCCACCGTACCGGTGCCGGGTGCGAAAGCCGGATCGAGGCTGTCGATATCGAAAGACAGATAGACCGGCGCATCGCCCACACGGGCACGCACCTCCTCCATCAGGGGCTTCATCGACTGGTACCAGCATTCCTCGGCCTGCACCACGCGCCAGCCCTGCGCCCGCCCCCAGTCGAAATCATCCGCCGCATAGCCCGTGGCGCGCAACCCGATCTGGGTGACGCGGTCATTGATCAGGCAACCATCCTCCCACGCGCGGCGGAAGGGGCAGCCATGGGCTATGGTCTCGCCAAACATCGCCTCGTTGGTGTCGGAATGCGCATCCACATGGATCAGCGCGACCGGCCCGTGCTTCTTGGCCAGCGCCTTCAGGATCGGCCAAGTCAGCGTGTGATCCCCGCCCAAGGTCAGCGGGATCGCGTCATGGCTCAGCAGCGCGTGATAGTAGTCCTCGATGATCTGCACCGATTTCTTCAGATCGAATGTGTTGATAGGCACATCCCCGATATCGGCGACCTGCATCGCCTCGAAGGGGGCAGCACGGGTGGCCATGTTATAGGGCCGGATCATCCGGCTCTCGTCGCGGATCTGGCGGGGGCCGAGCCGCGTGCCTGCGCGGTTGGAGGCGCCGATATCCATCGGGATCCCCACGAAACAGGCATCGAGCCCCTGCGCGTTTTCCTGAGCAGGCAGGCGCATCATCGTGGCAGGGCCGCCGAAACGCGGCATACTATTGCCGCCCAAGGGTTGGTTATAGGTCATGAGACTCCTCGCATATCAACCGGCAGGGCGAGCCTAGGCCGTACCGAACGGTGATGCCAGCGCTTAGGGGCGTCTTTTCATGGCGGTGGGGCTTTGGCCCGTCCAGCCCTTATAGGCGCGCCAGAAGGCGGTGCCATCGGCATAGCCGAGGGTTGCGGCGATAGTCTCGATGCTTGTTGTGCCATCGGCAAGCAGCAGACGGGCGCGTTCCTCGCGGTAATCCTGCACGATCGCTTTCAACGAGCGGCCTTCCGCCGCCAGATTGCGCTGCAAGGTGCGGGGCGAGGTCTGGAGCTGGCGCGCCACGCTTTCCAGCGTGACCGGTTTTACCCCCAGCATCAGCATGACCAGCGCACGGACTTGATGGGCAAGGCTCTGCCCGCGACCGGCCTCCTCGATCAGCCCCGCCAGATGGCGGTCGATCAGATCCAGAAGATCGGGATCTTCCTCGCGCATCACGCGGGTGGCGGCCTGCATATCGATCAACAGCATATTGGCGGGTTGCGAGAACAGGACGGGCGCCTCGAACCAGCGTTCGATCTGCGCGGGCGGATCGGGGGCGGGATGGCTGAAATGGACCTCCAGCGGGCGCCAGCGCAGATCATAGCCGCGCCGGATCAGCGCGCAGATCCCCGCAAGGGTGAATTCGCTATCCTGCCGTTGCGGGCTCTGGTGTGGTGCGGTGATCATATAGCGAAGGCTCGCATGGGGCGCGTCCTGCTCGAGCGTGACCTGCGTGCCGCCCTGCAGCGCCGCCGAATAGCGTGCCAGACTCTCGAGCCCCTGAAGGATGGTGGCGCAATGCGCCGCGCGCAGCCCCATCGGTCCGAAACTGCCCGGCCGGACCTTGGCCCCCAGCCGCAGCCCCAGATTGGGATCGCCCAGGATCTCTGCCGCCTCCTCGAACAGACCCAGATAGGCCTGCAGCGAAACCGGCGCATACCCATCCTCCAGCACCCGCGAATCAAGGCCGTGGCGCGCGAGGAGTTTTCGCAAAGCGCCCATGTTTCCATCAAACATATCGAAAATCGGCTTAAGAATTATAGCCCTGATGGATAGCGGATTTGGCAAGGGCGCGGCTTGGGCTGACAAAATCTCCTCCTGACCGATCTGTAACGCCATTTGACGTATATTATCGGATTTATGGCGCGGCTGGCAATGGTCGATGCGGGGTCTGCCCCGCACCCAAGAGACAGACCAACATAAAACAACAGGGATGTAACCATGACTGACGCTACAGCCGGAAGCCGGCTCCGCGGCAATTCTATCGGACTTGCCCATATCGTTTTCTTCGTCGTCGCGGCAGCGGCGCCCATGACCGCAGTGGTGGGGGCGACCCCGCCCGCCTTCGCCTTTGGCAACGGCACCGGCGTGCCCGGCGCCTTCGTTCTGGCGGGGCTGCTCTATCTGGTCTTCTCGGTAGGCTACACCGCGATGACGCCCTACATCTCCGGCGCGGGCGGCTTTTTCAGCTATATCTCCCGAGGCATGGGCGCGGCTGCCGGTGTCGGCGGTGCGCTGATGGCGCTTCTGGCCTATTTCGCGATCCAGATCGGGATTTACGCGCTTTTTGCCGTCTTCATGGCCGCGACGCTCGCACCTTATGGCATCGAGCTGCCGTGGTGGGTCTGGTCGCTGGTGGTGCTGGGCGTCGTCGTCTATTTCGGACGCCGCAACATCGCCATCTCTGGGCGCATCCTTGGCGCGTGCATGCTGGCCGAACTGGCGATCCTGCTGCTTCTCGATATCGCGATCCTGTTCCACGGTGGCGGGCCGGAAGGCTTGACGCTGTCGGGGTTCCGCCCCTCCGAGGTGCTGGCCCCCGGTCTGGGTGTGAGCATGGTCTTCGTGCTGGGCGCCTATGTGGGCTTTGAAGCCACTGCGATCTTTGCCGAGGAAGCCCACCGCCCCGAGCGCACCATTCCGCGTGCCACCTATGTGGCCGTCCTGCTGATCACGCTCTTCTACGCTTTCTCCACATGGGCGATCAGCCAGTATTACGGGCCGTCGCAGGTGCGGGGGGCAGCCGAAGCCTCGCTTGAAGGGTTCTACTTCGACGCGGCGGCGGATCTGTTGGGCCCGTGGTCGGTGACGGTGATGAACCTTCTCCTGCTGACCAGCCTCTTTGCCTGCCTTCTGTCCTTCCATAACACGCTCAACCGCTACTTCTACACGCTGGCCCGCGAGAGCCTGATCTGGCGCAAGCTGGCGCATATCCACCCCGAGCATGGCTCGCCGCATATGGCAGGTCTGGTGCAGGCGGGGCTGGTGGCGGTGATCCTGATCGCCTTCGCGATTGGCGGGGCCGACCCCTATATGACCGTCTTCTCGTGGATGGCGGGGCTTGCGGTGCTGGCGATTTTGGCCACGCAGATCCTCGTCTCGGCCTCGGTGATCCGCTTCTTCCGCATCAATACCCATCGCCGTTCGGTCTGGGTGGTGCTGGTGGCGCCTGTGCTGGCGACACTTGGACTTCTGGCGGCCTTCGCCTTGGTCAGTGGCAATATCTCTATGCTGACGGGCAGCGAGAGCGCCATCGTTCTGGCCTTCCCCCTCCTTGTGATCGCCACGGGTCTGGGCGGCGCGCTGATCGCATGGGGCATCAAGGCCCGCAATCCCGCGCTCTATTCCAATCTTGGCCGCAGCTTCGACTGAGCCCTGTGTTTCCTGAAAGGATCTGTCTTATGAAAGACCTCCCCAACCTGCCGAAGATCGACTTCCTCTATCTGTCCGAGCCCGAAATGATCGCGGCTGGCGTCACCGATATGCCCGCCTGTGTGGATTGTATGGAAGAGATGTTCGCGCTTCTCCACCATGGCGATTACCGCATGGCTGGCCCCAATAGCGACAGCCACGGCGCGATGGTGACCTTCCCCGAGAATTCGCCCTTCGAGACCATGCCCAAACCCACGGCAGACCGCCGCTTCATGGCGATGCCCGCCTATCTGGGCGGCAGCTTCTGCACCGCGGGCGTGAAATGGTATGGCTCCAATATCGCCAATAAGGACAAGGGCCTGCCGCGCTCGATCCTGATGTTCACGCTCAATGATGCCGATACCGGCGCGCCGCTGGCCTATATGTCGGCCAATCTCCTGTCGGCCTATCGCACGGGGGCTGTGCCCGGTGTGGGCGCACGCCATCTGGCGCGCAAGGGCTCGAAAGTCGTGGGCATCTTCGGCCCCGGCGTGATGGCGCGCACGACCCTTGCGGCCTTTATCGCGGCCTGCCCCGAAATCGACACGGTAAAGGTCAAGGGCCGTGGCCAGCGCTCCCTCGATGTCTTCATCGACTGGGTCAAAGAGAACTACCCGCAGATCACCGATATCCGGATCGTCGACGATATCGAGGCGGTGGTGCGTGACAGCGATATCGTCACCTATTGTGCCTCGGGCGAGGTCGGCAACCCCGATGACTACCCGATGGTGAAGCGCGAATGGGTCAAGCCCGGTGCCTTCCTTGCCATGCCCGCACCGTGCAATTTCGATGCCGGAATGGAGGCCGATGATGTGCGCAAGGTGCTCGATAATACCGGCCTTTACGAGGCGTGGTATGAAGAGGTGCCCCATCCCGCACATAATGTGATCCCGCTCGTGGGCGTGAAATTCATGGATATGATCGCCGCTGGCACCATGGCGCCCGAGGCGCTCGAGGATCTGGGGGCGATCGTGGCGGGCGCCGCCGATGGCCGCCGCAACGAGGAGGAGATTATCCTGATGTCGGTGGGCGGCATGCCTGTCGAGGATGTGGCATGGGGCACCGTGCTCTATCGCAATGCGCTCGCCCGCGGCATCGGCACCAAGCTGAACCTCTGGGACGAGCCCGTCCTGCGCTGAGCCAACCGAAATCCCCCGACTTCCCCTGCGTGCCAATTCGCGCAGGGGCCTTTTTCCCGAGAGACACCAGATGACCCAGATCACCAAAATCAAGACCGGCTCGAAATTCGAGGATCATGCCAGCTATTCGCGCATCGTCGCGGTGGATAACTGGATCTTCGTGTCCAATACCGCGGGCCGCGACCCCGTGACCAAGGAGATCCCCGAGGATGTGGGCAGCCAGACCCTGCAGGTCTTTGCCAATATCGAACGCGCTCTGGCAGCTGTGGATAGCGAGTTGGGCGATGTGGTTGCCAGCCGCGTCTTCATCCAGACGCCCTCGGATACCGAGACGGTGATGACACTGATCGGCGAGAAATTCCGCGGCATCGACCCGACCACCACCGTGACCTGCCCGCCGCTCGGATCGAGCGTCTATAAGGTCGAGATCGAGGTGACCGCCTATCGCGGGGCGGCAAAGGCCGAGACGGTCTACAAGACCGTGGCGATCTGAGGGAGAGCACCGATGGCGCCACTGATCGCACCCGTCACGACCTCCACCGAGCTTCCCGTGCGCACCGAAGTCGTGATCATCGGCGGCGGCATCGTGGGGCTGAGTGCGGCCCTTACGCTGGCCGAGCGCGGCATCCCTGTGACCGTGCTCGAAAAGGGCCGGATCGCGGGCGAGCAAAGCTCGCGCAATCTGGGCTGGGTGCGCAAGACCTCTCGCGCGGCGGCCGATATCCCGCTGGCACTGGCCGCCGACCGGCTCTGGCAGGAGATGCCCGCACGCACGGGGATGGATGTCGGCTACCGGCAGGAGGGTATCCTGTTTTGCGCCCGCACCGAGGCCGAGATGGCCGCGCATGAGGCATGGGCGGCCTCGGTCGCGGGGCTGGGGCTGGGCGCGCGGCTCCTGAGCCCTCGGGAGATTGCGGCACTGGTGCCGGGCGGTGCGGCCAACTGGATCGGTGGCGTCACCACGCCAAGCGACGGGCGCGCCGAGCCGACCCTTGCCTCCAGCGCTATCGCCAAAGCCGCCTTGGCCAAGGGCGCGGTGATTGTCGAAAACTGTGCTGTGCGCGGGCTTACGACGCAGGCAGGCCGCGTGAGCGGGGTAATGACCGAGCGCGGCGAGATCGCCTGCGCACAGGTGCTGCTGGCAGGCGGGCTCTGGTCGCGCCGGTTGCTCGGCAATCACGGGATCTCGCTGCCGACATTGCCGCTGATCTGTTCGGCTTTCCGGACCGAGCCGATGGAGGGGCCGAGCGAGGCCGGTGTCGCGGGGCCGGATTTCTCGTTCCGTAAACATATCGATGGCGGCTTTGTCATCACGCAGCGCGCGGCGCTGTCCTGCCCGCTGGTGCTCGATCATCTGTTGCTGGGCCATCGCTATCTGTCCACTCTCAAGGCCACGGCGGGGCTGTTGCGGATCACGCTCAATCGCCAGAGCCTTGACGATCTGCGTCTGGCGCGGCGCTGGCGAATGGATCGGGTCTCGCCATTCGAGAAGACCCGTGTGATGGACCCGCCGACATTGCCCGCGCTGAACGCCGAGGCGCTCGACAATCTTTCCCGCGCCTGGCCGGTCTTCAAGGATGCTAAGATCGCTCAGGGCTGGGCAGGGGTGATGGACATCACGCCCGATAGTCATCCGGTCATCGGGCCGGTGGCAAGCCTGCCGGGGCTGGTGCTGGCCACGGGGTTCTCGGGGCACGGGTTCGGCACCGGCCCAGCAGCCGGACAGCTCGCCGCTGATCTGGTCACAGGGGCTGCACCCTTGGTCGACCCGCATCCCTACCGGTTCGACCGGTTCTAATCGCCGCGCGGCAGAGGCCATGATCTGCCGCGCGGCTCTCTCCTGGAGGCACTTTGTCTCTTCGCCGTGGTTAATGTTGCGCTAGGGTATTGCCGGATACCGCGTGCGGCATTGGCGGCGGGGCGCCGGATGGTGATGATCAGCCATCAACGGCACCTTGGAGGAGGTGCCCATGTCAGACGGTGAGGAGGACCAAACATGGCTACCAATCTGAACATTGAGACAGTGACCGATATCGTGATCAGTGCTATCGGACAGCATGGCGAGATTACCGACCGCCAGCGCGAGCTGATGACCGCTCTTGTGCGTCACCTGCATGATTTCTGCCGCGAGACCAAGCTGCAGCATGACGAGTTCCTTTATACCTGCGAGTTTCTGGCCCGCACCGGCCAGATGTGCTCCGAGAAGCGTCAGGAGTTCATCCTTCTGGGGGATATCCTCGGCGTCGAGATCCTTGTCGATATGCTGTCGAACCCGACCGAGGAGGGCGGCTCCGACAGCTGCATCCTGGGCCCGTTCTACCGCGAGAACCCGCCGGTCCTGCCCAAAGGCGCCTCCACCGTGCAGATGGCCTTCGAGGGTCAGGAGACGGTCTATTTCGAGGGTCATGTCCTTGATGCCGATGGCAAACCGCTCGAAGGTGTGCTGCTCGATGTCTGGGAAGACGCGCCCAACGGCCTTTACGAGAACCACGACTCGAACCAGCCCGAATATAACCTGCGCGGGCGTTTCATCACCGACGAGAAGGGCCATTTTGCCTTCCGTGCGCTGCGCCCTGTGCCCTATCCGATCCCCAATGACGAGTCGGCAGGCGAGCTGATCCGCGCGATGGGCCACCATCCTTTCCGCCCCGGTCACATCCATTTCATGATCGCCAAAGAGGGGTATCGCCCCTTCATCAGTCAGGTCTTCGACAGCTCGTCGGACTACCTCGAGGAGGACTCGGTCTTTGCGGTCAAACAGAGCCTGATCGCCGATTTCAAACCGGCACCCGAGGGGATCGATCAGGACCTCTATGTCAATTTCGATTTCGTCCTGACCCGCGCGGCCAAAGAAACCGCGCTGGCGGCAGAATAAGCGTCCTCCCACGACGCCAAAGCCTCGCAAGGAGGCACCTGCACCCCGCCGCGCCTCTTGCGGCGGGGTTTTGCGTGGGGTTAACTGCGGGGCAGGGAGAGGGTGGATGAATCTCAAACAGTTGCGCTACTTCATGGCGGTGGCCGAGGAACTGCATTTCGGTCGTGCGGCCGAGCGGCTCGGGCTCGCGCAGCCCCCGCTCTCGCGCCAGATCAAGCAGATCGAGGAGGATCTGGGCGCGATCCTTTTCAACCGTGGTCGCAACGCGGTGTCGCTGACGCAGGCGGGGGTGCGGCTGCGCGATCGCGGGCGGCATCTGCTCGGCGAGTTCGACGATATGTGCCTCGAGATCCGCCGGATCGGGCAGGGGGCCGAGGGGCGGCTCCGGATCGGGTTCGTGGGGTCTGCGACCTATTCGATATTGCCCAATATCATCAAGAGCTTCCGCGCGGCCTATCCCGATGTGGCGCTCTCGCTGCTGCCGATGAACAATGCCCGCCTCTATCGCGCGTTGATCGGGCGCGAGATCGATGTGGGTTTTGCGCGGCCCGCGCTGAAAGATGCCGAGCTGATCACCCGCAAACTGATGGACGAGCCGCTGATCGCCGCGATCCCCGATACTTGGGATACGGGAGTGGGGCCTTCGCTGTCTCTGGCCGCGCTGGAGCGCCCGACCTTCCTTCTGTATCCCGAATTTCCGCGCCCATCCTATGCCGATTTCGTGCTCGACGGGTTGGCGGAGTTGAAGATTGACACCTCGCGGCGCAGCTTCACCATGGACCTGCAGACGGCGTTAAGCCTTGTGGCGATTGGCGAGGGGATCTGTATCGTGCCCGGTTCGGTGGCGACGGCGCCGCGTCAGGGGGTGCGCTATATGAAGATCGCCGAACCCATGCGGCAGACCGCGCTCTCGGTGAATTTCCGCATCGATGAACAGGGCGTGCATGCCCATAATTTCGTGACCCTCGCCCAGACCGTGGCCCGCAAGCCGTTCAAAGCATCCGCCTGAGGCCCGATTGCACCTTCTGGAGCGCGGGCAGATATTCCCTGATAATCGCCGCCATGTCACCATGCAGCGCGGCAAAGCCGGTATTGAGGGCGGCCACCACCCGCCCGCGCGCATCATATATCGGCACCGCCAGCGAGCGCAGGCCCAGCTCGACCTCCTGATCAATCGTGGCATAGCCCTGCGTCCGCACCTGCGCGATCACCCCCAATATTTCCTCGGGGTCGGTCAGGCTGCGTGGGCTGCGCGGCGTCAGGTCCGAGGCGTCGAGGGTGGCGCGGGCCTGTGCCTCGGGCAGGGCCGCCAGCAGCACCCGCCCCATCGAGGTGCAATGGGCAGGCAACCGCGATCCGGGCATCAGCCCAATGGACATCACCCGCCGCTGCGCCGCCCGCGCCAGATAGACGATCTCTGTCTCGTCCAGAATCGCCACCGAACAGGATTGCCCGATCTGGTCGGAGAGCTGGTCGAGCCATGGCTGCACCACCTGCGCCAGCGGCATCGAGGCTAACGCCCCCATCCCCAGTCGCAAGACGCGCGGTGTCAGGCTGAAGAACTTGCCGTCATAATCGGCATAGCCTTCGTGATGCAGCGTCAGCAGGCAGCGCCGCGCAGTGGCACGGTCGAACCCCGTGCGCGCGGCCACATCGGTGATGGCAAGGCGCGGTGTGTCGGCCCCGAAACATTCCATCACCTTCAGCGCCTTGGCGAGAGACCCGATATGGTCGGTCGGCTTGTTCAACATGCGAACAAATTCTCCGTCATTATGAACAAAGATCAATATACGAACAATATCCCTTCTCGGGTGCAGGTCGCAAGCGTAATGTCCGGGCCAATTAGGAGGACTTACATGGACAAGACTGTTTCGTCTGTGGCCGCAGCCGTCGCCGATATTCCCGACGATTGCGTGCTGATGATCGGGGGCTTTGGCGGGTCGGGCGCACCGATCGAGCTGATCCACGCATTGATCGACCGGTTCCGCGCGACCGGCAGCCCGAAAAACCTGACCGTAGTCAACAACAACGCCGGTAACGGGTCCATCGGGATCGCGGCGATGATCAAGGCGGGCATGGTGGGCAAGATGATCTGCTCCTTCCCGCGCTCGTCGAATGCCGAAGCCTTCAACGAGAAATATCTCGCGGGCGAGATCGCGCTGGAACTGGTGCCGCAGGGCACGCTGGCCGAACGTATCCGTGCCGCAGGTGCGGGTATCCCCGCCTTCTACACGCCGACCTCTTTCGGGACCGAGCTGGCCGAGGGCAAGCCCGTCGAGGAATTCGACGGCAAATCCTATGTGCAGGAACGCTGGCTGAAGGCCGATTTCGCGCTGATCAAGGGCCATATCGGCGACAAGATGGGCAATATGACCTATCGGATGGCAGGTCGGAACTTCAACCCGCTGATGGCCATGGCCGCGAACCGCACCATCGCGCAGGTCTCCGAACTGGCCGAGCCGGGCGCAATCGACCCGCAGGAAGTCATCACCCCCGGCATCTTCGTGGATGCCATGGTCGAGGTGAAAGACCCGCAACAGGAAGAAGTCCTTGTCCGGACGGGAGTGGTCTACTGATGTCTGATATGAAACTTTCCAACGCGCAGATCGCATGGCGCGCGGCGCAGGATATCGAAGACGGCTCCTATGTGAACCTCGGTATCGGCTTCCCCGAGATGATCGCCAAGTTCCAACCCGAAGGCCGCGATGTGATCTATCACACCGAAAACGGCGTTCTGGGTTTCGGCGAGGCACCGCCCGCCGGTGAAGAGGA
This sequence comes from Thioclava sp. GXIMD2076, assembly GCF_037949795.1. Lineage (NCBI taxonomy): Bacteria > Pseudomonadati > Pseudomonadota > Alphaproteobacteria > Rhodobacterales > Paracoccaceae > Thioclava > Thioclava sp. GXIMD2076. The sequence continues at coordinate 379,580 of NZ_CP149933.1, read as the reverse complement.
CTGGGATCTGATCAACGCGGGCAAGAAGGCCGTGACGCTGAACCCCGGTGCCGCCTTTTTCCACCATGCCGACAGCTTTTCCATGGTGCGCGGCGGCCATCTGGATCTGGCCGTGCTGGGCGCTTATCAGGTGGCCCAAAACGGGGATCTGGCCAACTGGCGCGTAGGCTCCAAGGGCGTGCCCGCCGTGGGCGGCGCGATGGATCTGGTGCATGGCGCCAAACGCGTGGCCGTGGTCACCGACCATGTCACCAAGGATGGCAAGCCGAAGCTGGTCGAGGCCTGCACCTTCCCGTTGACCGGTCTGGGCTGTGTGACCCGCGTCTATACCTCGCTTTGCGTGGTGGACATTGTCGACGGCAAGTTTGTCCTGCGCGAGAAACTGGCCGCGATGTCGATGGAAGAACTGCAATCCTACACTGGGGCGACACTCCATGTCGAAGGCAGCGTGGGTGAACTGGCTGTACCGGAGGAGCTGGCATGACCGAAGTCTATATCTGCGACTATATCCGTACCCCGATCGGCCGGTTTGGCGGGGCATTGTCGAGCGTTCGTGCCGATGATCTGGGGGCGATCCCGTTGAAGGCTCTGGCCGAGCGCAACCCTTCGCTCGATCTCGCGCAGATCGACGAGGTGATCTTTGGCTGCGCCAACCAGGCAGGCGAGGATAACCGTAACGTGGCGCGCATGTCGCTTTTGCTTGCGGGCTATCCCGAAACGGTGCCGGGCACCACGATGAACCGTCTTTGCGGTTCGGGCATGGATGCGATCATCACCGCCGCCCGCGCGATCAAGGCGGGCGAGGCGAACCTCATCGTGGCTGGTGGTGTGGAATCCATGTCGCGCGCGCCCTTCGTCATGCCCAAGGCGACTGCAGCCTTCTCGCGTAGCAATTCGGTCGAGGACACCACCATCGGCTGGCGTTTCGTCAACAAGCTGATGAAGAAGATGTATGGCGTGGATTCGATGCCCGAGACGGCAGAGAATGTAGCCGAGGACTTCAACGTCTCGCGCGAGGATCAGGACGCATTTGCCCTGCGCTCGCAGGCTGCCGCTGGCCGCGCGATGGAAAGCGGGCGGCTCGCGCAGGAGATCGTTCCGGTCAGCATCCCGCAGCGCAAGGGCGATCCGGTGGTTGTCGATACCGACGAGCATCCGCGCCCCGAGACGACCCTCGCGGCACTGCAGAAGCTGAAGGCCTTTGTGAAAGAGGGTGGCACCATCACCGCAGGCAATGCGTCCGGTGTGAATGACGGGGCGGCGGCGCTGATCCTCGCCACCAAAGAGGCCGCCGAGGCCAATGGTCTGACCCCCATCGCCCGCGTGCTGGGCGGGGCCACCGCAGGGGTTGCCCCGCGCATCATGGGCTTTGGTCCGGCACCGGCGTCGAAGAAGCTGATGGAGCGTCTGGGGCTGGCGCAGGACGACTTCGCGGTGATCGAGCTGAACGAGGCCTTTGCAAGCCAGGGGCTGGCCACGCTGCGCGACCTGGGGATTGCCGATGATGATGCCCGCGTGAACCGCAATGGTGGCGCGATTGCTCTCGGGCACCCGCTTGGCATGTCGGGTGCACGGATCACCGGCACCGCGATGCTGGATCTGAAGCCGGGCGAGAAGTCGCTGTCGACCATGTGTATCGGCGTGGGGCAAGGGATCGCGATCGCGCTCGAGCGCGTCTGATCCACCGCAATTGCAGAATGGAAAAGGCTGGCGGAGACGCCAGCCTTTTCTTTTGGAGCCCTGTGCGTGGCGTATTACAACGCCGAATGGAGCTTGCGCATGATCTTGGTCATGAAGCTCGCATCGATCCCCTTGGTCAGGGTCACCGCAGGCACCTGCGCCAGCACGGTGCCGTTGGACGAATAGGTGATGGTGCCCACGCGCGCGCCCGCGGGCAGCTCCTCGGGGATCTGCGGGTTGAAGCTCACCGTGGTCTCCACCGATTTCATCAGCGCGCTCGGCACGCTCATCGTCATATCCTCGGCCGCGCCCACGGGGATCTGTTCGGGGTCGAAGCGCGGATCATCGAGTTCGCCCAGCTTGGTGCCCGCCGTCACGACCTGCGCATTCTCGAAGAAATGGTAGCCGTAATCGAGCAGCACTTCGCTTGCGGTGGTGCCGCTGTCCCAATCGGGCGCGCCCATCTCGACCGCGATCAGACGGCGGCCGTTGCGCGAGGCGGTGGCGGCGATGCAATGGCCCGCCGCATCGGTCAGGCCCGTCTTCAGCCCGTCGACCGAGGCATCCTTGAAGAGCACCGGATTCCAGCTGCGCTGGGTGATATTGTCGAAGGTATATTCCTTCTGCGCCGAGATCTCGAGGAACTGCGGATAATCGCGGATGATCGCATGGCTGAGCTTGGCCACATCCAGCGCCGAAGTGTGGATATCGCCCTGCGGCAGGCCCGAGACATTGGTATAATGGGTATCGGCAAGGCCGAGGGTCTTGGCTTCTGCATTCATCGCCAGCACAAATGCCTCCTGCGAGCCGCCCACCGCCTCGGCCAGAGCGACCGCCGCATCATTGCCTGACTGGATGATCAGCCCGTGCAGCAGCTGGTGGATGGTCACTTTGGCGCTGGGGTCGAGAAACATGCGCGAACCGGTGGCCTTCCATGCGGCATTGCTGACCGGCACCACCTGATCCTCGCGCACGCGGCCCTGCGCCAGCGCCTGATAGGTCAGATAGGCGGTCATCATCTTGGTCAGGCTCGCGGGCGCGCGCAAAAGCCCCGCGCCTTTGGAGGCCAGAACCGTGCCGGTCTGCGCATCCATCAGCACATAGCTTGCCACATCCGGCAGGGCAGGTGCCTCGGGCGCGCCGGGCAGGGCGGTGACAGGCGCCTGCTCGGCCGTCAAGGGAGCCGCGGCTTCCTGCGCGGCAGCAGGCGCGCCCCCCGCGCCCGTGCCGAGCGCAAGGCAGAGCAGTGCGGCACCGGTAAGGAGCGATTTCGGGGTAAGACCGGACAGAGAGACCTTCGGGGAGTTCATGGCAACCTTCGCGCTGGAATAAGGGACACAAGCCATCAGACAATGTCCCACCGGCTCGGGATGATTGTGCGCAGTCCTAGAAAGGCGGGCGCGAGGCGTCAACGAAGGGGCGTGCTCACTTCTCCGGCAAGCCGATCACTTTGGATTGAGCAGGGAGCATAGGGCGCCGTGCAATGGCCTACTGCGACATTATTTCCCAGTCTTCTCAACGGCCTTCTGGGGAACCCATCGCCGATGCCGCGGGTTGCGGGGGTAACACTCCTGCGCGTCCTGCGGGCGGCGCGCTCCCATTACATCACAGGATTTTATTGATGGCAGAAGCGAAGGGCGAGAAGCCCATTACAGTCTATGGGGCCTTGGTGGCCAATCTGGTGATCGCGGTGGCGAAATTCGTGGCCGCCGCCTTTACCGGTTCCTCCTCGATGCTATCGGAAGCGATCCACTCGCTGGTCGATACCGGCAATGAGGGGCTTTTGCTCCTTGGGCTGAAACGCTCGAAGAAACCGGCGGATGCACGCCATCCGTTCGGCTACGGGCAGGAGATGTATTTCTGGTCGCTCATCGTGGCGATGCTCCTGTTCTCCATCGGCGGCGGGCTCTCGGTCTATGAAGGGGTGATGCATGCGCTCAACCCAGAGCCGATCGAGGAACCGATCTGGAACTATGCCGTGCTGGGCATCGCCTTCCTCGCCGAGGGGACCTCGTGGTATATCGCGATCAAGGCAATGATGAAGGCCCGCAAACCGGGTGAGGGAGTTCTCAAGACCTTCCGCCGCAGCAAGGACCCGTCGGTCTATACCGTGGTGGCCGAGGATACGGCGGCGCTTTTGGGGATCATCGCAGCGGCGCTTGGTGTGTTTTTGTCGGTCACGCTCGACCAACCCGTATATGACGGGATCGCATCTGTTGTGATCGGTGTGATCCTGATCGGTGTCGCCATCATGCTGGTCATCGAGACCCGCGAGTTGCTGATGGGGGAGGCCGCCGACGAGGATGTGGTGGCCTCGATCCGCGAGATCGCGATGGGCGCGCCTGCAGTGGTCAGTGTGCCGCATCTGCGCACCATGCATCTGGCACCCGACCAGATCCTGCTCAATATCGAGGTCGAGTTCCGCACCGGGATCGCGCCGCGCGAGATTTTCGACACGGTCGAGGGCATTCAGGACCGCATCCATAAGGCGCATCCGCAGGTCCAGCGGATCTTCCTCGAGATCCGGTCGCTGCAATCGGCCCAGATGGCCGTGTCAAGCGCGGTCGCACAGGGCAGCTAGGAGGTCAGGCGGGGGAGGTCACTCGGCGGCCAGCGCCACCTCTCCCAGCCAGCTCTGCGCAGAGCCTTCGAGCACTAGATCGAGATAGACGCCATTGGTCCAGCCGAACCCGTCCTGCAGTTCGTATTCGCCGCCCGTTCCGGCGGCTCGGTCATCGAGCACGTTATATTTCTCGACGAACTTTCCGGTCTCGGCAAAGACATCCTCACAGGCCGTGATCCAGCCCGATTTGATGCGTTGCGCGACGGCAGTATAGCCATAGCGCCGCAACCCGTGGATCGCGATCCATTGCAGCGGCGCCCAGCCATTGGGCGCATCCCATTGCTGGCCGCTGGTGATATCGGTGCTCAGCAGCCCGTAACGTGCCAGAAGCCGTGTCTGCATGGTCTCCGTGCAGCGCGCGGCCTGCGTGCGCGTGGCAGCACCCGCAAAGAGCGGAAACAGCCCTGCCGCCGACACAACGGGGCTCAGCGCGTCCTCGTCGATCAGGCGGTCATGGAAAAAGCCCGTCTCGGGATTGTAGAACCGCTCGCGCAGCGCCTGCGCGCGCCAGTCAGCGGCCTCGCGATACATGGCCGCACGCTCGGGGGCCACTGCCGTGCAGATCTCGGCCAGATAGGTCTCGTGGCACAGGAGTAGCGCGTTCAGATCCACCGGCCAGATCCGCGTCGTGCGGATCGAGCCCAGATCATCAGGGTCCGCGAGCCAGCGCGAGGAGAAATCCCAGCCGCTCTCGCAGGCCGCCCGCAGATTGCGATACAGTCCCGGTGTTTTGGCGGCATGGGCCTGCCAGTGCAGATCGGTGGCAAACATTTCGATCCGCGGCGTGTCCATCGCATCCCAGTAGCGCGCGAGCCCCTCATGGGTGCGCGGGCTCGCGGTCCAGAACCGGTATTCCTTCTCCAGCGCCGGCAGATAGCGCGCCATTACCGCCTTGGGGTCGGGGCTCGCCTGCGCGGCCGCGCGCACCATTGCCCAAAAGAAGGGCGGCTGCGACCGCGAGAGATAATAGGTGCGGAACCCGTTGGGCACGAAGCCGAACCGCTCGATCGCGTCGGCGAAATTTTCCAGCATATCCTCGACGACCGACATCCGCCCCGCGCGGATCAGCCCCAGCAGGGTGAAGAATGTGTCCCAGTAATAGGATTCCTGAAACCGTCCGCCCACCACAACATAGGGACGGTTGAGCGCGATGCGGCTCGATTGCAGGTCGGGATCATCGGCGTCCCGCACCAGAAGCGGCCAGAGCGCCTCGATATGCTCCTGCGGTCCATGCGCGGGATCTGTCTGGTAGTTCGCCTCGCGCGCCCGCACGGGGCGGAAATACTCGTCATAGAACGCCCGCAGATCCATATCGCCCAGCGATTTCCGGACCGTATAGGCCATATAGGTCTCTGCGGGGCTTCGAAGAAGCACGGAATCCGCAATCGCTTTCTCGTCTTCCCACAGGCCGGAGCGCTGCAGGTCGATGAAGAGGTTCGAGAGCCGCTGATCGAGAAAGTCCATACCGTGTCACTTACCTTGGGCGAGAGGGAGGCCATTGGCCCCAATGGTGGGGCGTGGCCGTGAAGTGGCAAGAGCTAAGTATCCACCCTGCCGGTCCTCAAGGGGCACACGGGATTTTTCCGGCGAAGTGACCGGTTCTTCGGCATAATCAGACCGGCGCGCGACCCTATTGAAGCGCGAGTTATCGGTCCGATCTGCTGGCTCTCCTCCTCGTGACTTGCAGATTCCGGTGATCGGACATATGGGACGAATTAGATGATAGCTCATCTAATGATGGTTCATCTTATCCGTCCCGTGAAACGCCGCCGAAGGAGACATCCGTGTCGCAAGAACAGTCGTTTGATATGCAGAGCTGGGACGATCTGGGCCGGATCATTCCGGCGGTGGGCCAGTCATGGCGCCGCGTTCTGGGCCAGAGACTGGCAAATGAGGGCCTGTCCGACGCTACCGCGCTGCCGATGCTGGTGCTCTGGCGTCCGGGCAAGGATGCGATGCGGCAGAACGAGCTGGCTCAGCTTCTGGGGCTGGAGACCTCGGGCGTGGTGCGCCTTCTGGACAGGTTGAGTGCACGGGGCCTTCTGCGCCGGATCGAGGATCCGTCGGATCGCCGTGCGAAACTTCTGGAGCTGACCGAGGAGGGGGCCGAGCTGGCCGCGCGGGCCAATCGGGTGGCACGGGTGCTGCGGCGCGAGCTGCTCGACCAGTTCGCCCCCGACGATCTCGAGGCGGCCTATCGCGTGCTCGCCCAGCTCTCGGAGACGCTTGATGACTATGAGGCCAAGCAGAAAGGCAGATCATGATCGCGGGCGGAATTCAGGTCCATCATGTGATCTTCTCGGTGAAGGCCTTCATTGCGGGGATGCTGGCCTATCTGATTGCCGATTATTTCGGGCTGACCAATCCTTACTGGGCCTTGGGAAGCGCCTATATCGTAACCAACCCGCTCTCGGGTTCGGTGGCTTCCAAGGCCGTCTACCGTTTGGGTGGCACGGTTCTTGGCGCGGGAGCGGTGATCGTTCTGGTGCCCTCTTTTGTGCAGGAGCCGGTGCTTCTGGTGATGGCGATCACGCTCTGGGCCGCGATCTGCCTGTTCGTGTCCTCGCTCGACCGCACAGCGCGCGCCTATGTCTTCATGCTGGCGGGCTATACGGCGGCGCTGACGGGGTTCTCCATCGTCAGCACTCCCGAGATCAGCTTCACCTATGGCACAAGCCGCATGATCGAGATCGGTATCGGTATCCTATGCGCGTCTGTCGTGGGGCGTCTGATCCTGCCGCAGGCCCTTGCGCCGGTCCTGTCCGGCAAGGTCGAGGGATGGCTCTCCAGTGCCGCCGATCTGACCCGCGAGGTGCTCTCGGGCGAGACCGGTGCCGCAAGGACGCAAGCCGAGCGTAACCGTCTGGCCGCCGATGCAACGGGGATGCGGATGCTCGGGGCGCAGGTGGCCTATGAAGGCGCGCAGGCGCGCGCCGCGGTCGAGCGGTTACAGGCGATCAAATACCGGATGGTGATGATCCTGCCGCAGCTCTCGGAACTGGCCGATCTTCGCACAGCACTCGGCCAGAGCGCGAGGGGGCGGGAGGCCGGTCGGGCGATCATTGCCCCCGTGCAGGACTGGCTCGACATGGAGGATGCGCAGGCGCTGGCCGCCGTGGATCGCTTGCTCTCACGTCTGGCACAGACCGGCGCTGCCGTGCTCGCAGACGACAGCGAGGCGCTTCGCGCGCTTTGGAAGGGCGCGCCCGCTGGAGCCTTGGGCACATGGGAGGCACTTCTTGTCACCCGTCTGGCCGAGCGGCTCTCGGATCTGGTGTGTATCTGGAACGATTGTCGCATCCTGCGCTCGGATCTTGCCCATAGCGAGGGCCCTGCACTGCGCCAGAGCCTTTCGTCACGCTACCGTCGCTCGGATCATCTGCATTTCGATTACGGCACCTCGGTGCTGGCTGTGGTCACGATGATGGTCGCCGCAGGTATCGCGGCCGCGATCTGGATCGGGACGGGGTGGCATTACGGGGCGGGCATGCTGGAATTTGCCATCATCATGTGCTCGTTCATGGCGGCGATGGACAATTCGGTGCCGGTCATGAAGAAGGTGCTGCAGCTCACCCTGATCGCGCTCGGGCTGGCCTTTGTTTACCAGTTTGCGATCCTGCCCGCAATTGGCGGTGGCTTTGCGGCCGAGGCTGCGGCACTGGCCTTCGTGCTGATCCCCTGTGGCATCCTCATGGCTTCGCCGCCCACATGGTTTGCGGGCTTCCAGGTGAGCGTGAATCTGATCTATATGCTGACCCTCAGCAACCAGATCGGCACCGATCTCGTATCTTTCACCAATGCGTCTCTGGGCACTGTCGCGGGGCTGATCGTGGCGGCTACGGTCACCTCGGTATTCCGTGCCATCGGTGCCGAACGGGCGGCCACGCGGATCGCTCGGGCGGGCTGGTCTGTGGTGATCGATGCGGCCTCGGGCCGACGCAATTTCGAGCGTGAACGGCTTTACGGGCGCATGCTCGACCGTCTGGGGCAGATCGTCCCGCGGCTTGGCGCACTCCCCGAAGGATCACGGGTGCGAGGCAATGATATTCTTCGCGATCTTCGGGTCTCGCTCACCGTGATGCAGATCCAGCGCGCCAAGGCCGCTCTGGCCCCCGTTGCGCGGATGCGGACAGAGGAGGTTCTGGCCCGTATTGCGGCGCTGTATCGCGCGCGTCGCAGGCATCAGGAAGGTGCGCCGGACGATCTGCGCAGGGCGCTCGACATGGCACTTGCCGCGGTGCCGCTCTCGGACCGGCCCCTGTGCGATGCGCTTGCCGGGCTGCGTTGCACGCTCTTCGCAGCCGCTCCGCCTCCCGGTCTGGATCCCCTATACAGGCCGTCTTTCGACCGGCGCACCGACGATGAAAGGATACCGGCATGAGACCCGAATATGACGTCATGGGCGTCTTCGTCCCGACCCTGATGCTCCTGGGGCTAGTCTGTTACGGGCTGTTCCGGATGCTGCATCATGTGCTTGCCCAGAGAGGCCTCTATCGACATGTCTGGCACCCCGCATTGTTCGATATCGCGCTTTATTTCACCCTTCTCGGCGCCGCCGGATATCTATTGGAGTTTGTAACGCCGTGATCTCTTCTCTCAAACGCAACGGGGGGCGCGTGGCGCTGACCTTCGTCATGGTGGCCTGTGCGGGGTTTCTCGGCTGGCATCTGTGGAACTATTACATGAACGCGCCCTGGACCCGTGATGGCAGGGTCTCGGCCGATGTGGTGCAGATCGCGCCCGAGGTCGCGGGGCGCATTGACAAGGTCGCGGTGAAAAATGACCAGTTCGTCCATGCGGGTGATCTGTTGTTCGAGGTCGACCCGTCCAGTTTCAAACTTGCGGTCGAGCAGGCGCAGGCCGAGCTCGATAGCGAGCGCGAGACGATGGAGCTGAAAGCCTCGATCGCGCATCGCAATGACAGCCTGACGAAACACGGCACCATCAGCGTGGAAACCAACGAGGAGGCGCAACGCGAGGCGGCGGCGGCGGCGGCCAATGTTCGCTCGGCCAAAGCGGCGCTCGCCATCGCGCAGCTCGATCTCCAGCGGGTCGCCGTGCGCGCGCCAACCGATGGTTATGTGACCAACCTGCATCTGCGTCAGGGCGATTACGCCGTAGCGGGCACCGATGCGGTCAATCTGGTGGATGCCAAAAGCTTCCGGATCACCGGCTATTTCCGTGAGACCCAGCTGCCGCGTATCACCCTGGGCGCGCCGGTCTCGGTCAAGCTGATGGGCGCGCGCGGAACCGTTACCGGCCATGTGGCAAGCTTCGGGCGCGGTGTGGCCGATAGCAACAGCGCAAGCGACACGCTGGGCCTGCCCGATGTCGATCCGGTCTTCGAATGGGTGCGTCTGGCCCAGCGTATTCCGGTGACCGTGCAGATCGATACCCTGCCCGAAGGCGCCGTCCTGTCTGCGGGCATGAGCGCGAGTGTCTATATCGACAAAACAACCAAGAATGTTCGTGGCAATGTGCCTTTCAAGGGCGAAGTTCTGCTGGCACCAGCCAGCTAACCCACGCGCGATAGGTTCTTCGGCGGGGCGGGGGAAACTCCGCCCCGTTCCCTTTCGCGCGGCACGAATGCGCCACGACACTGGCCCGGTCTACCAATTCATAAGCAGGCTTCTCATCGCATAGACATTAGGCGGCTCTCGTATTTGTGGTTTATATTTCAGGCAGTTGGCAGGCGCGTTCCATCACGTCACCTCGCGCCTTTACACGAGGCCGTGCAGGCCCGGGATCTTTGGGCGCGGCCGGATTACCACCAGACCAAACCGAAAAATAAAAATGGGGATTGAAAAACTATGGCATCCATAGAGTCGATGGGGGCTGCCGCAACGGGCAGTGCCGGAAAACTGAAACGCGATGTGGGGATTATCGGGCTTCTCTTCGCCTCGACCACCTCGATGATCGGCTCGGGCTGGCTCTTCGGGGCCTATCACGCGTCGAAAATCGCGGGACCGCTGGCGGTCTGGTCATGGGTGATCGGGGCCGTCATCATCATGCTGATCGCGCTCTGCTTTGCCGAGCTGTCGACGATGTTCGCCAAATCCGGCGCGCTCGTGCATATGAGCCATGCCAGCCACGGCCAGACATTGGGGCGGCTCTGGGGCTGGATGCTGTTTCTCAGCTATGCGCCGATTCCGGCGGTCGAGGCCGAGGGCATCCTGACCTATGCCAATAACTATCTGCCCTATTTCCTGAAAGGGGATGGTTCGGGCAGCCTGAACGCTATGGGCTTTGTGGCGGCCGTCGTTCTGCTATCGGTGCTGGCGGTGCTGAACCTGATGGCGGTGAAGGCACTTCTGAAAGTCTCGAACACCGTGACATGGTGGAAGATCGCGATCCCGCTGGTGACGGTGGTGGGGCTGATCGCGGCCTCGACCCATTGGGGCGTGTGGCATGCGGGCGCGGGCACCTATTCGACCCAAGGCATGTTCACCGCCATTCCGGCGGCGGGCATCGTGTTCTCCTTCCTCGGCTTCCGCACCGCCATCGATCTGGGCGGCGAGAGTGCCAATCCGGGGCGCAATATCCCGATGGCGGTGATCGGCTCGGTGATTTTGGGGGCTGTGATCTATATCCTGCTGCAGGTGGCCTTCATCATGGCGCTCTCGCCCGATGATCTGGCAGATGGCTGGGCCTCGTTGAACTTCGCGGGATCGGCCGGGCCGTTTGCGGGTCTGGCGATGACGCTCGGGATGGGCTGGCTTGCGGTGCTGCTCTATGCCGATGCCTATGTCTCGCCGGGCGGGACGGGGCTGATCTATATCACCGGTGGCGCGCGTATCCTGCATGCGGTGGGCGATACCGGCGCGGGACCGAAATCCCTGTCGCGTGTCAATGCCGCAGGCGTGCCGCTGACCGCCGTCATCGTGATGTGGATCGCGGGGATCTTCTTCCTGCTGCCCTTCCCTGCATGGCAGATGATGGTGGGCTATATCAGCTCGGTCACCGTGCTGACCTACGGGTTGGGCCCGATTGTGCTTCTGATCCTGCGCCGGTCGCAGCCCGATCTGAAACGCAGCTTCCGGCTGGCGGGTGCGGGCGTGCTGGCGCCTGTGGCCTTCATTGCCTCGAACCTCGTGATCTACTGGACGGGGTTCTATACCGACTCGATCCTTTTCGGAATGCTAGTTGTGGGCTTTGCGATCTATGCCTTCGTGTTCCATGTCCTGCAGAAACGCAGTGCCGAAGAGTTCGGCTGGAAGCATCTGGGCTGGCTCGGCGCATGGTTTGCGGGGATCTGGCTGCTGACCGGCCTCAGCGATAGCGGCGCCGATATCGTGGGCTTCTGGACCGGCATGGCGCTGGTCGCCTTGTGGTCGCTGGTCGTGGTGTGGATGGCGCTGCGTTCCGCGCTTCCGGCGGAGGAAACCGTCGAGCTGATGGAGCACTTCCAGAGCGGCAACTAACCGGAAAATGCGTTTTGTAATCGGCGGCGCGCGGGCCAGCCTGCGCGCCTTTTTCGTTAGCCAAATCGCTGTGGCGAGAAGGGCGCCAGATCCAGCGCGGGACGCTGCCCCATGGCCAGATCGGCGACCACCTCTGCCGTGCCCGCCGATTGGGTGAGCCCCAGATGACCGTGACCGAAGGCATAGATTACGCGATCTGTGGCGCGCGCTGTGCCCAAGGCGGGCAGGCTGTCGGGCAGGGAAGGACGGTAGCCCATCCATTGCACCCCGCCGCTCGGCTGCAATCCGGGCAGGAAGGCCATCGCCTTCTGCAGCATCGCCTCTGCGCGTTTGTAATTGGGCGGCAGGTGCAACCCGCCAAGCTCGACCGCGCCGCCAATCCGGAGGCCATCACCGATTTTCGTGGCGACAAACCCGTGCATCGAGAAGGTCAGATGGGTGCGCAGATCGAAGGTCGCTGTCGGGAAGGTCGTGTTATAGCCGCGCTCGGGTTCCAGCGGCATCCGGTCCCCCAAGCCCCGCGCCAGATGATGCGACCACGCGCCCGCCGACAGCACCACCTGCGGCGCATGGCGCGGGCCCTGCGATGTCAGCAGCTCGATCCCGTTCTCCTGCGGGCGCAGGCCGAGCACCTCGGCGATCTCGATCCGGCCACCCGCGTCGCGCAGGGCCTGCGCCAGATGCAGCGTCCATTCCTTGGGGTCGCGCACGGTATACCAGTCGGGGGTGAACCCCGCACGGGTGAAGCGCGGCGAGAGCCCGGGCTGGATCTCGGCAATGTCCTCGGGCGTGTCCAGATAGCTGCAGCTGATCCCCAGCGCCTCGCGCATCTGCCAGCTGGGCGCATTGGCTGCAAAATCCCGTGCGTTTTCATATAGCTGCAGCTGGCCCTCGCGCCGGATCCAGGTCTCACCCGCAACCCGTGGCAAGAGCCGCTCGAGCGCGTGGCGCGAGAGGGTCATCATCGCGCTTTGTGCCCTCACGCCTGCCTCGTAGCGTGCGGGGCGGCTCGCCCGCCAGAACCGCCAGAGCCACGGCACCATCTGCCGCGCATAGGCGGGCGGTAGCGAGAGCGGCCCCAGCGGATCGATCAGCCATTTCGGCGCTTTGCGCATGATATTGGGGGTGGCGACCGGCTCGATCTCGGAAAAGGCAAAGCCGCCCGCATTGCCCTGCGAGGTCTCGGCGCAGACCCCTTTGCGGTCGAGCACGGTGACCTTGAACCCGCGCCGCTGGAGTTCCAGCGCGGTGGTTATGCCGATGATGCCTGCCCCTATGACGGTGATCTCGCTCATTGGGCTCGTCCTTTCGGAATGCCGTGCCGGAACGGGTCGGCCGGGTCGAAGATCAGTCGGCTCTCGGCCATGAGGAACGCCTGTCCGGTGATTTGGGGGATCACCCCGCCTGTGGGGCCGTGGCGATAGGACAGGCGGTAGCGGCTGCCGATGACGCTTTCCTGCACGATCTCTTGGCCCTCGGCCAGATGCCCCTCGGCGGCCAGACAGGCCAGCCGCGCCGAAGACCCCGTGCCGCAGGGCGAGCGGTCATAGGCGTCATCGGGGCAGAGCACGAAATTGCGGCTATGGACATCGGGGCTCCCCGGGGGGCTCTGAAAGATCACATGATCCACCATATGCCCCTGCGCGCCCACCGTCTCGCGCAGCGCGATCCCGAGCGTGGTCAGTTGCGGAATATTCTGCGGGCAGACGGGGACGGGTGAGGGGTCGATAATGTAGAACTGATTACCGCCATAGGCGATATCGCCGGTTATGGTCGCGCCTCCCACGCTCACGCGCACATCCTTGGCAATGCGGTGGCTCTCGACATTGGTGACAGTCACGGTATGGGCGTCGTGGAGGGTGACGCTGACCACGCCTGCCGGGGTCTCGATCCGGTGGGTGCCAAGGCCGATCCGGCCCAGATGCGCGAGCGTCACCGCCAGCCCGATCGTGCCATGCCCGCACATCCCCAAGACCGCATCGGCGTCGAAATAGATCACACCGGCCGCGCAGCCAGGGTCCGTGGGCTCCACCAGAAGCGCGCAGACCATCGCCACCTGACCGCGCGGCTCGGCAATCACCGCATTCAGGAAATCCGATTGTTGCGCCAGTCGTTTGGCACGCGTGCCCAGCGGCCCGTCACCCAGATCGGGACCGCCCTCCAGAATGACCCGCGTAGGCTCGCCCACGGTATGGCTGTCGATCACATGCATTCGGCAATCACTCCGCCCTGCGCCGCCCAGTTGGCGAACCATGTGTTGAACTGGTGGAACTGCGCCTCGCAGAACCGCGCCTGCGAGGGCGAGAGGCAATCGGTCTCGTAGATGTTGAGTGCGAATTCCTGCCGTCCCTTCAGCACCATGAGATGTTTGAAATAGAGGACCAGATCCACGCCTTCATCGAATTTCGCCAGAACCGAGAAGGCATTGGCCAGCTCGCGCGCGCGCAGATCGGCCTCGGGACATCCCAGGGCCGCGCGTTTCGACAGGGCCACCTGCAACAGCGCTTCTTTGGGGAAGATGGTGCCGATGCCGGTGATTGTGCCGACCGCGCCGCATTTGACGATGCCATGATAGACCTCGGTATCCACCCCCACCATCAACAGCACATCTCCGTCGCGATGGGTGATATGCTCGGCGGCATAGGACAGATCAGCCTGCCCGCCGAATTCCTTGAACCCCAACAGATTTGGATGCCGGTCGCGCAGCTCGAAAAACAGATCGGCCTTGGTCGCGTAGCCGTAATAAGGGCTGTTATAGATGATCGCCGGAATATCGGGGGCAGCCTCGAGGATTGCCGTGAAATGGTTGCGCTGCGCCGCCACGGAGGCCCCGCGCGAGAGCACCCGCGGGATGACCATCAGCCCCGCCGCGCCGATCTCCTGCGCATGAGCCGCATGGGCCACGGCCATGCGCGTGTTGACCGCGCCGGTGCCCACCACCACCGGCACGCCCGCGCGGGTCAGCCGCGCGACGCCCTCCATCCGCTGCGCGTCGGTCAGGAGCGGCCAGTCCCCGCAGGAGCCGCAATAGACCACGCCGGACATGCCTGCCGCCATCATCTCCTGACCCAACGCCACCAGAGCGTCGAAATCGGGGCTGCGGTCTGGGGCGCAGGGGGTCAGGAGTGCGGGGATCGTGCCGTGGAAGATATCGGTTCTCATCATAGTCCCTCATCTGATGGCATGGCTTGCGCCGGAGTGAATTTGAGTCTAGACAGTCATTATTGGTAATATAAGAAAAATATGATGCAAGAAGGAAAATCAGCGGACTGGGAGCAGGAGCGCCAGCAACTCCGCGACGAGCTGGGTCAGCGGGTGAAATCGCTGCGGCTTGGCTGTGGCTTCACGCTGGATATGGCGGCGCAGGCGACGGGGCTTGCACTCTCGACCATCCACAAGATCGAGAACGGGCGAGTCTCGCCAAGCTATGAAAATCTTGTGCGGATCGCGCGCGCCTACGGGGTGGGCATGGAGCGGATCTATGCCGCCGAGGATGCTCCGAGCCCGACGACCCGTCTGACGGTGACCAAGGCGGGGCAGGGGCAGAAGGTCCGCACCCGCAATTTCGAATATGAGGTGCTTTGTAACGCGCTGACCGAAAAGAAGATCGTGCCGCTGGTCACGCGGGTCGAACGCCGCGCGCCCCTGACCCCTGCCGATCTGGAGGCGCATGAGGGCGAGGAAACGCTCTATGTGCTGTCAGGGCGCGTCGAGCTTTGTGTCGAGCATTATGCGCCCGTGGTTCTGGAAACCGGCGATTGTGCCTATTTCGACAGCACGATGCGCCACGGGCTGCGCGCCTTGAGCGAGGACGATACGCGGGTTTTCTGGGCCTGCACCTATGTCGATGTCGATAAACCCGAGTGAGGATCTCATGGAACCGCTGACCACCCTCTCCGTCGAAGCGCTGGAAACCCGCGTAACGGGCATTCTGCAAACTCATGGCTTCAGCGCCCCCAATGCGCAGGCCGTGGCCCATGTGATCGTGGCGGGCGAGCGCGATGGCTGCAAATCCCACGGGCTCTACCGGCTCGAAGGGGTGCTGAAAGTGCTCAAGGCGGGTAAGGCCTCGGGGGTCTCCACTCCTGTGGTGCATGATACCAGCGGTGCGATCCTCGAGGTCGATGCGGGTGGCGGCTATGCGCCTGCGTCCTTCGTGGCGGGCAAGGAGGCATTGGTCCAGCGCACCCGCGAGCTGGGTCTGGCCGCGCTGGTGATCCGCGATTGCCTGCATTTCTCGGCGCTCTGGCATGATGTCGAGGCGCTGGCCGAAGAGGGGCTGGCCTCGCTCTCGATGTGCCCGAGCTATGCGTTTGTGGCCCCTTCGGGGGGCACCAAACCCCTGTTCGGCACCAACCCCTTTGCCTTTGGCTGGCCGCGCAGGGGGCCGCATCCCTATGTGGTGGATTTTGCCACAAGCGTTGCCGCTCGCGGCGAGATCGAGCTGCATCGCCGTGCAGGCAAACCCCTGCCCGAGGGCTGGGCGATCGATGCGCAAGGCAATCCGACCACTGATCCGCAGGCCGCGCTCGAGGGCGCGATGCTGCCCTTTGGCGGCCATAAGGGCTCGGCCATCGCCACGATGATCGAACTGATGGCGGGAGCGATGCTGGGCGAGTTCATGTCCCGCGAGGCGCTCGATTTCATGGGAGGCGGTGACCTTCTGCCACGGCACGGGGCGCTGGTGCTGGCCTTCGATCCGGCGCGCTTTGCCGCGCGGTCCGGGCGCGATCCGCTGGCCGAGGGCGAGACCCTGCTGACCGCCATCGAGGATCAGGGCGCGCGCCTTCCCTCGCAGCGCAGGTTTGCGGCGCGGGCAGAGGCGCTGGCCCGTGGGATCAC
This sequence comes from Thioclava sp. GXIMD2076, assembly GCF_037949795.1. Classification (NCBI taxonomy): domain Bacteria; kingdom Pseudomonadati; phylum Pseudomonadota; class Alphaproteobacteria; order Rhodobacterales; family Paracoccaceae; genus Thioclava; species Thioclava sp. GXIMD2076. Next base: position 363,014 of record NZ_CP149933.1, on the reverse strand, counting down.
GCTATCGGAGGCCGAATGGGCCATGCTGGGACGGCTGGGACAGGGCCCTTCGGCTCTGTAACGGCGCAGCAAATGCCCGTGAAAGCGCGGTTTTGCGCTGTTTCTCGGGGATATCCACGGTCTAGGTGGAAGGGCCGGGCCGCTCCGGCCCAGACCGGAGACCGCGCATGTTCAGATCCTTTTTCCCCAATCCACGGCTTTTCTTCCCCAGCGTTCTTCTCGCGCTTCTGGCGGCGGTGGCGCTGTGGTATCTCGGGGCCGATGGCTGGGGGGCGGTGATCGGCCTGCCCAACCCGCCCGCAGACACACCACCCGTGATCGGGCTGGGCTATTTCCTGACGCCGGATTTCCTGTGGTTCTACATTTATGCGGCGCTCTGGGTGGCAGGGGTCTCGGCGGCGTGGATGATCCTTGCGCCCCATCCGTGGCAATGGTGGGCCATCCCCGGATCGGCGCTCATCATCTTCTCGGATTACTTCTCGGTGCAGGCCACGGTGGATCTGAACAACTGGCAGCGGCCGTTTTTTGACGCGATCCAGAAGGCGCTGGATGGCGGGCAGGGAGTGACAGCGGGCGATCTCTACCAGATGCTCTGGATCTGGTTCCAGATCGCGCTGGTGTGGATGGTGGTCTATATCCTGACGCGGTTCTTCACCTCGCATTACGTCTTCCGCTGGCGCACGGCGATGAATGATTACTACATGTCCTATTGGCCCCATGCCCGCCAGATCGAGGGCGCGGCACAGCGGGTGCAGGAAGATACCGCGCGTTTCGCCTCGATCATGGAGGATCTGGGTGTGTCGATGGTGGATTCGGTCATCACCCTTTTCGCCTTTCTGCCGGTGCTGGCGGGGCTGAGCCATTTTGTGACGACCCTGCCGGTGGTAGGGCCGATCGCCGAGCCTCTGCTGGTGGCCGCCATCTTCTGGTCGCTGTTCGGCACCCTCCTGCTGGCGGTGGCGGGGATCCGGCTGCCGGGTCTGGCATTCGCCAACCAGCGCACCGAGGCCGCCTATCGCAAGGAACTGGTCTATGGCGAGGACGATCCCTCGCGCGCCCATCCGCTGACGGTGCGCGAACTCTATGGCAGCCTGCGGACATCTTACTTCCGCTACTTCTTCCATTTCGCCTATTTCAACGTCTTCCGTGGGTTCTATATTCAGGCCGATAATGTCTTCGCCAATATCATGCTGATCCCGACCATCGTGGCGGGCAAGATCAGCTTTGGCGTGATGCAGCAGATCCTGACGGCCTTCGGGCAGGTGACGGGGTCCTTCCAGTATCTGGTGGGCTCATGGACCACTATCATCGAGCTATTGTCGATCCATAAACGTCTGCGTGGTTTCGAGAAGGCGTTTGAAGGCGCTAGCCCATCGAAGTGATGAAGGCCGAGAACAGCTCGCCCTGCGAGGACACGCCCAGCTTGGCATAGATATTGCGCCGGTGGATGCGCACCGTGCCGGTGGAGATGCCGAGCGCGCGACCGGTGGCCTCGGAAGAAAACCCCTTGAGGATATATTCCACGATCTCCGCCTCGCGCGCGGTCAGGTTGTTGCGCCCGAAATCCTTGAAAGCCTTGTCGATCAGTTGCGGCAGATGCTGGTCGCTTTGTGCCGGCATATGGGAGAATCGCGAGATCAGATTGCCCCAATGGCGCTGCGTCAAAGCGCGAACAAACGGATAGAGGGCCGCCAGATCGCGAAACTCGCGGGCCGAGAACGGCTTTGTCTCGCGCATGGCCGAAATGACGACGGTGACTTTTTCACCAACATCCACGATAAAGCCTATTTCTTCAGCAAGCCCGGTCTGGATGTAATAGTTGCGGAAATATTCCCCCTGATAAAACCGGTCGGGGGCGATGTCGCGCAGCCGCACCAGCCCTACCTTCGCGGGTGCCTGTGCCGCGCGGAATAACGGGTCCAGAAGATAGGGGCCTTCCTGATAGTCATCCACCATCACCTTGCGCTTGCGGGATGGGAAATTGTCAAACAGATCCAATGGTCTATGACTGTCATGATAGCCGAAAACCACAGAAAACTCGAAGGGGACGACGGCCTGCAGGCAGCGGAGCAGAACCTCGGGGAAGCGAGGCATGCCGATGCAGTCCACTGCCTCGGCCATGATGCTAACTACGGTCTCTTGGAGGGATTTCATGCTTATCTATGCCCTTTGGGATATATACTGCAAATATCGTTTCTCGTAGCGTTTTTGATATTGGAGGCATAGCCCGCCAATACAACAAAATTCGAGATAACCGCTTGGTGGGGTTTAGGTGCTGGATCAGATCATGAAAATTGCCGAAGTCGATACGCCCGAAACCGTCCGCTCCAGCGAGGCCGTCGCCGAGTTCGTGAATACCACCAAAGCGTTTGGCGAGGTGCGGGCCGCCAATAATCTCAACCTGCGCATCAAACGCGGCGAGTTCCTGTCTTTCCTCGGGCCCTCGGGCTGCGGCAAGACCACGGCGCTGCGGATGCTGGCGGGGTTCGAGAGCCCTACCAGCGGTGAGGTGCTGCTGGACGGGCAGGCGGTGGGCGCACGCCCCGCCCATAAGCGCCCCGTGAATATGGTGTTCCAGCATTACGCGCTGTTTCCGCATATGACAGTGGCGCAGAATGTGGGCTACGGGTTGCGTCAGCGCCGCCCGAAAATGGCCAAGGCGGAGATCGCCGCCAAGGTCGATAAGGCGCTCGCCACGGTGCGTCTGCAGGAGTTCGGGCCGCGCCGGATCTGGGAGATGTCGGGCGGTCAGCAGCAGCGCGTGGCCTTGGCGCGGGCCATTGTGAATGAACCCAAGATCCTGCTTCTGGACGAGCCGATGGCGGCGCTGGATGCCAAGCTGCGCGGCGAGATGCAGAGTGAACTTCTCTCGCTCCAGCGCCAGCTGGGCATCACCTTCGTGCTGGTGACCCATGATCAGGAAGAGGCGATGGCGATGTCGGACCGGATCTGCCTGATGGGGCAGGGGCGCATTGCCCAGATCGGCACGCCGGAGGATCTCTATGACCGGCCCGCAAACCGTTATGTCGCGGATTTTATTGGTAAGGCTAATATCCTTCCGGCCACGATTACCGATCGGGCCGATGGCATGGCGCGGGCTGTGCTGGCCAATGGGGCGCAGGTGGTTTTGCGTGACCGAGCAGGCGATACGCAGGCGACGCCCGAGGTGGCGATCCGCCCCGAGGCGCTGATGCTGATGGGGCCCGACGACCAACCCGGCCCCGGTGATGCGGTGCTTACGGGCCGCGTGACCCATCGCACCTTTCTGGGCGATATGACCGAATATCTGCTGCAGACCGAGGCGCTTGGCGTGCTGCAGATGAATGTTCCGCGACAGGCCGCAAGAGCCATGCACGGGGCGGGGACGGGCGAGACAGCCCGTCTTCTCTGGGCCAAGGGGGCGGGGCTTGTCCTTGGCCCGATGGCGTAAATTCCTCAACGATTACAACAGGGAAATAGAGATATGACGCAAGATGACCAACCGATTTCGCGCAAGAAATTCATGGAAGAGTTCCGCCGCTTTGAAAAGGGGTCAGTCTCACGCCGCCATTTTCTGGGGGTGACGGGGCTTGGCACGGCGATGGCGGTGATGGGCGGCGCCATGCCCTCGCTCCTGCCGCGGGCCGCGCGTGCACAGGATCTGGGCGACCGCGTGGCGCTGGCCACCTGGCCGAACTATCACGACCCCGATAACTTCGACATTTTCGCGGAAAAGACCGGCGTTTACACGCAGGTCAATGTCTTCGGCTCGAATGAGGAAATGCTGGCCAAGCTGCAGGCCGGTGGCTCGGGCTGGGATGTGTTCGTGCCCACGAACTACGCGATCTCGACCTATGTCGCCGCCGATCTGATCGAGCCGCTCGACCTGACGAAACTCCCCAATTACGACGCAGCCGCTTTCGAGAAGCGCTTCTCGGATGCGGGGATGGTCGATGGCAAGCTTTATGCCGTGCCGAAGAACTGGGGCACCACGGGGATTGCCTTCAACTCCGAACATACCGGCAAGGTCGATAGCTGGAAGACCTTCTTCGATGGGGCCCGCGACAAATGGTCGGGCCGCGCGATGGTTCATGACTATCAGCTGACCACCATCGGCAATGCGCTGGTCTATTTCGGCCATAGCTTCAATTCGGTCGATCCCGCCGAGCTGGCCGATGCCGAGAAGCTGCTCATTGATGTGAAGCCGCATCTCTATGCGATCGCGTCCGATTACCAGCCCGCGATGCGCAATGGCGATGCGTGGCTGACCATGTGCTGGACGGGTGACGGCAAGCAGATGAACACCGACATGCCCGAGATCGGCTTCGAGCTTGGCAAAGAGGGCGGTGAGATCTGGTCCGATTTCTATGCCATCCCGAAGGATGCGCCCCATCGCGAGGCCGCCTATGCGCTGATCAACTTCCTGCTCGACCCCGAGGTCGACAAGCGCGAGGCGCTGGCGCATGGCTATCCGGTGGCGGACGAGCGCGTGAACGCACTGCTGCCCGAGGAACTGTTGAACGACCCGATCCTTTATCCGGCGGCTGAGAAGCTTTCAGCGCTAGAATTCGGTGCGGCAGCCACGCTGACCGACCCGAACCGTGCGGAGCTGATGGCCCGCTTCAAATCGGCCTGATCGGATGGCGACGGTGATGAGCACATCTTCCAAACGCGCCAAGGCGCTTCTGCTGACGCCTGCGGGGCTCTGGTATGGCGCGATGCTGGTGCTGCCCCTCATCGTCGTCCTGATTTTCTCCTTCGGTAGCCGGTCTGCCGTGGGAGGCTACGCGCCGGGTTTCAGTCTCGAGCAATACGCCAACCTGCCCGCGCGTTTCGCGGCCTTCCGCAACACGCTGACGCTGGCCCCCATCGGCACGATCGCCTCGCTGATCATCGCCTATCCGCTGGCCTATTTTCTGGCCGTCAAGGTCAGTGCCAAATGGAAGACGCTGCTTCTGGTGCTGGTGATCGTGCCTTTCTGGACCTCGATCCTCATCCGGTCCTATGCGTGGATCTTCCTGCTAGGCGGCAAGGGCATCCCGCAACTTCTGGAAGTCTTCGGCATCGAGGGGCTGCGGCTGATCAACACGCCTTTCGCGGTGCTGGTGGGGATCGTCTATGGCTATCTGCCGCTGATGGTCTTCCCGATCTATGTGGCGCTTGAGAAACTCGACAAGCGTCTGCTTGAGGCGGCCGCCGACCTTGGCACCCCGCCGTGGCGCGCCTTCTGCCAGATCACCCTGCCGCTTTCGATGCCCGGTGTCCTGACGGGTTCCATGCTGGTCTTCATCCTGCTGATGGGCGAGTTCCTGATCCCTGCCATTCTGGGCGGCGGCAAGGTGTTTTTTGTCGGTAATGCGCTGGTCGATCTGTTCCTTCAGTCGCGCAACTGGGCGTTCGGCTCGGCTGTGGCGGTGGCGCTGGTGGCGCTGATGCTGGTGGTCGTCGGTCTTTATACCCGCATCCTGAAGCGCTTTGGCGGCGCGTCCGATGCCGGTCTGATGTGAGGGTTTTGTGATGCGTCTCTATGCGCTTGCCGTCTATATCTTCCTCTATCTGCCGATCGGTATCATCGCGCTGTTCTCTTTTAGCGCGGGGCGCTCGGCCACTGCGATGCAGGGGTTCTCGACCAAATGGTATGCCAAGGCGGTGCATAATCCCTTCGTGATGGAGGCGCTCTGGACCTCGGTCAAAATCGCCTTCTTCTCGGCACTTCTGGCGGCGGTTGTCGGCACACTGGCCTCACTGGCGCTGGTGCAGATGAAGGGGCGGATGCGCGCCATTTTCGATCTGCTGGTGCAGGTGGCCGTAATGATCCCCGGCATCGTGATCGGGATCGCCACGCTGATTGCACTGGTCTCGGTCTTTGATCTGGTGAACCCGTGGCTCGAGGCGCTCACCGGCTGGCGGCTGTCGCTTGGTTCGGGCTCGCTGATTGCGGCGCATGGCCTCTTTACGATGTCGCTGGTGATCCTGATCGTGCGGGCGCGTCTGGAAAGCTTCGACCGCGCCCTGCTGGAGGCCGCCGCCGATCTTGGCACCCCGCCCGTGCGGACCTTCTTTCAGGTGACGCTGCCGATCATCGCTCCGGCCATTCTGGCGGGTTTCCTGCTGGCCTTCACTTTCTCCTTCGATGATTTCATCATCGCCTTCTTTGTCGCAGGCTCCGAGACGACGCTTCCTATCTATGTCTTCTCCTCGATCCGCCGCGGCGTTACCCCCGAAATCAATGCCATCGGCACGATGGTCATGCTGGCCTCATTGACCATTCTCATCGGCGCGCAACTGTTGCTGCGCCGAGGTGGTGCGAAGGGCTAATCCCCAAAGGAGTTCCAAATGTTGGACAATCGTACAGCCTTCGTCACCGGCGCAGGCTCCGGTATCGGACGCGCGAGCGCCATCGCATTGGCCGAAGCGGGCGCCTATGTGGTGGTGACCGATCTGCGCCACGATCTGGCCGATGAAACGCTCGCCCAGATCAGGATCGCAGGCGGGCAGGGCGAGGCCCATGCGCTGGATATGCGCGATGACGCGGGCATCAAGGCGCTGGTGGCCGATGTGGTGGCGCGCAAGGGTATCGATATCCTGCACAGCCATGCAGGCATCCAGATCCCCGGTAAGCTCGAACAGGTCACCCCCGATCAGATGGATGCGGCATGGGCGCTGAATGTGCGCGCGCATTTCGTGATCTCGCGCGAGGTGGTGGCGCCGATGCGCGCGCGCGGTGGCGGCTCGGTGATCATCACAGCCTCCAATTCGGGCTGCCAGTTCGACCGCGAGATGATCTCCTATGCCACGACCAAACACGCGGCTGTGGCGATGGTCAAGCAGATGGCCGCCGATTACGCGCGCGACAATATCCGCTTTAATGCGCTCTGTCCGGGGTTTGTCGATACGCCCTTCAATGCCGGTTTCGAGAAACAGATGGGCGGTCGGGCTGGTCTCGAATCCTATGTATCGGAGACGATTCCGATGGGTCGCTGGGCCTCGGTCGATGAGATCGCAGCTGGCATACTCTATCTTGCCTCGCCCAAATCGGGCTTTGTGACGGGGCTCGCGCTGGTCATTGACGGGGGCGAAATCCTTTAGAGGCCAGAAGGTTGCGGTGCATTGGTGGACAGGCGGTGGGACGGGGCTTGATCCCGACCAAAACTATCAGGTAATAAAGGGCACGTCCCTCTCACGCCCGAGGCTCCATGTCTGTCGCTCAAACCTTTGCCGCTGCGGCCTCCGTATCCTTCTCCTGTCCGTCCGATTTCATGATCCGCCTGTCGGAGTATCTGCAGAGCTACGGGTCCAGTTTCTCGGCTGCCGGAGGGTCTGTCGAGGCCCGCGATAGCGCGGGCCATTGGCGGATCGAGCGGCGCGGGGCGGGGCTGCATGTCGCGGTCTCGGCGCATGACGCGGCAGGGCGTCAGCGCCTCTGCGATACGGCGGCCTTTTTGATCGATCATATCGCGCCGGGCCTTGTGGATCGTCTGCAATGGGAAGGGCTGGGGCAGGAAGGGGCGCTTCCGGCCAATATGCACGAGGCGCAACTGGTCTCGGTTCGCCGCCTCTCGCCGCATTTCCTGCGGTTGCGGTTGCGCTGTGCGGGGCTTGCGGCGCTGATGACCGGTGGCATGCATTTCTCGCTGCTTCTGCCGCCCGAGGGCCGTGCGCCTGTCTGGCCGAGCCTCAATGTGGCAGGGCGGACGGTCTGGCCTGCGGGCGCGGACAAGCTGCATCGCGCCGTCTTCACCTTTGTCGATTTCGACCCGCAGGATCACAGTTTCACCTTCGATCTGTTCGAGCATAAGGGCGGCCCGGCCACCCATTGGGCGCAGACCGCGCGGGCGGGGGCACAGGTGGTCATCGCGGGTCCGGGAGGCGGCGAGATGCCGGATCTGGCGGCTGATGGCAGCACCACGCTGGTGATGGCCGGAGACGAGACCGCCCTTCCTGCAATCCGCCATATCCTGCGCAATGCGCCGCCCGATCAGCGCGGCTTCGTGCTGGTCGAGACCGGCGATCCGGCGGACCGGCTGATTGCCGATCTTCCCGCGGGCGTGACGCTCCACTGGCTCGACCGCGCGCAGGACGAGCATCTGGCCCATCATCTTCCCCATCTTCCGTTGCCCGATGCTCGTGCGCCCTTCCAGCTATGGATTGCAGGCGAGCAGGGAATGATCCGCGCCGCGCGCAAACTGTTTCTCGAGGAAGCTGCCCTGCCCAAGACGTGCTGCTATCTGGCGGGTTACTGGACCGCCCCGAAATGAGTTTCATGCCGAATATGACCGCGCAGACCCGCGCGCTGCGGGTCACGCAGCCGCTATCATGGCGTCGCTGGGAGGGGGTGGTGGCCGATGTCTGGCACGCGCGCAGCGAGACGGGCGGCGGCGGGTATTATCGCTCCCCCGATCCGCGGCTGATTGTGTTTCTTGGCGGGCAGGCACCCGAGATGGGGCTGCGCACGCGCTCTGACGCGCCATGGCAGAAAGGCGTCGGGGCGTTCTATATTCCGGCGCATATGCCGCTCTGGTCCGAGGCGTTTTCGGCGCAGGATTACGCCCATCTCGACCTACATCTTCAGGCAGGGCCGCTACAGCAGCGGCTCGCAGAGATGGGTCCGCACATGCTCTCCAGGCAGGCCCCCCTGTTTCTGCCGCAGGCCGAGAGCCTGACCCAGATCGCGGCGCTGATGGCGGGGCAGGTCAGCTGCCCCTCGCGTCCCGATGCGATGCTGGACGGGCTTCTCTCGGCGCTTCTTTGCGAGGTGTTCGATCTGGCGCAGGCGCCCTCTGCGCCTCCGGCCAAGGGCGGGCTGCCACCTGCAACCCTGCGCCGGATCGAGGATCATGTCGCCGCCCATCTGGATGTGCCGCTCAGCATTGCCCAACTCGCCGGAGTGGCGGGGTTGTCCGAGAGCTGGTTCCCGCGCGCCTTTCGCCAGAGCACCGGCCAGACACCGGCGCGGTGGATCAGCGCCAAACGGGCCGCAGAGGCCGCCCGTCTGATGCGCGAGAGCGATCTGGGACTGGCCCAGATCGCCGCGCGATGTGGCTTTGCCGATCAGGCACATTTCAGCCGTGTGTTCCGTGAACTTCACGGCGCGCCACCCGCACGCTGGCGGCAGGCACAGCGCGGGCAGGGTTTGGGCGGAAATCTTCAAAGCGCGGCGGTCTGATACAAGGCGCGCCCCTATTTCCGACTTAAACACTCGGAAAAATCATCTCTCTCTCACGGATCCTTGACCCATGTCCCTGCGCTGCACGCTTCTGACCGGCACCAGCCTTGCCGCCTTCTCCCTTGCCTTCGGCACCACTGGGTTCGCCCAGTCGACCACCGATCTTGTCGCCCTCGACGAGATCGTGGTGACCGGATCGGGCGATACCACCGCCCCTGTTGCGGGCTATGTCGCCAATGATTCCTCGACCGCGACCAAAACCGCTACGCCCATCCTCGAGGTGCCGCAATCGGTTTCGGTCATCACCGGTGACCAGATCGAGGATCAGGGTGCTACGACATTGGGCGACACGCTGGGCTATAGCGCGGGCATTCTGGCCGAGCCTTACGGCACCGATCCGCGTTTCGATGCTCCCGTGATCCGCGGGTTCGATGGCGCCAATGCGCAATTCCTCAACGGGCTGCGTATCCTTCGGGCACAGGGCGCGCCGTCCTTCGAGATCTATTCGACCGAGCGGATCGAGATCCTGAAGGGGCCGGCTTCGGTGCTTTACGGCTCGGGCATTCCGGGCGGTGTGATCAATCAGGTGCAAAAACGCGCCTATAATGCCGATTTCGCCGAGGCCGGTGTGGGCGTTGGTAGCCCGAAATCCAACGAGGTCTTCCTCGACTGGAACAAGGCGCTGTCCGATGATGTCTCGGCGCGGGTGACGGCTGTGGCCCGCGATAGCGAGGGCAATGTCGACGAGATCAAGAATACCCGCGGCTATCTGGGTCTTGCCACCCGCTGGACGCCGCAGGATGGGACGGAGATCCAGTTTCTCGGCTCCTACCAGAAAGACCGCCCCGTCAGCCCCGTGGGCGTGCCCTATGATCTGTTGGGGCAGGTCGATGACGACAGGCTCCGCAGCTTCTATTTCGGCGATACCGGTGCCGATGACAGCGACCGCACTACCGCTAATATCGGGTTCGAGGTAAAGCAGGATCTGGGCGCGGGATGGCAGCTGCAGGGCGGCTTCCGCTATCAGGATCTCGATTGGGATTACGAGGCGCCCTATACCTCCAACACCGTGGCCGATGGTGACACGATCACGCGCGGCATTTCCTATAATGGCGAACATAGCCAGACCGCGGATCTCGATCTGCGGGCAACCAACACTTTCACCTTCGGGCAAGTGACCCATTCGGTTCTGGTGGGGGCAGAGCAGCGCCGTTTCGACTCCTCCATCTCGACCGAATTCGCCTATATGGACAGTCTCAGCCTGTCGAACCCCATCTATGATGGCGGCAATCCGACAGCGCCATGGTATACCAGCCAGACCGATCTGGTGCTCAAGCAAAGCTCGCTCTACGGGCAGGACGAGATCACATGGGGCAACTGGCACGGCTCGCTCGCGCTGCGCCATGACTGGATCAGCCAGAGCGGCACACAGGTCACCAATTACGGCAATAGCGATCTGGGGATCGATGCGGAGGCGACCACGGGCCGCGTGGGTCTGTCCTATCTGTTCGACAATGGCATGGCCCCCTATGCCAGCTATGCGACCTCTTTCGATGTGCCCTCGACCGGCGCTGATATCGATGGCAATGCGCTCGAGCCCACCAAGGGCAAGCAGTGGGAACTGGGCGTAAAATACCAGCCCGCAGGCTTTGACGGGCTGTTCAGCGTGGCGGCCTTCGATCTGACGCAGAGCAATGTGTCATCTTCTGTGGTAGAGAACGGCATCTCGGGCACCCGCCAGATCGGCGAGGTCCGCTCGAAGGGCATCGAGATCGAGGCGACGGCCAATCTTGCGCATAACTGGAACCTGCGTGGCAGCTATACATGGAACGAAACCGAGCAGACCAAGGGGGACAATATCGGTAATGAGCTTGGAAATGCGCCCGAACATAGCGCCAATCTGTGGCTGACCCATGATTTCACCCAAGGCCAGCTCGAGGGGCTCAGCCTTGGCGGCGGCATCCGCTATATCGGCGCGCGCTATAATGATGCGGCCAATACCTACAAGCTCGACGACGTGACCCTGCTGGATCTGAGCGCCGGTTACGATCTCTCGGCCGATACGTCGCTGGCCCTCAATGTCAGCAATGTCACCGACAAGGCCTATGTCGCCAGCTGCAGCGCCTATTATGGCTGCTATTATGGCGACGGGCGCACGGTCCAGTTGCGCCTGACCCATAAATGGTGATCGCTCGGCGCCAGTTTGTCGCAGGCGCTCTGACCCTTATCGGGGGCGCGGCCCGTGCAGGTTCTGCACGGGCCGCGCCGCCTGAGCGGCTGGCGGCAATTGACTGGGCGATGATGGATACGGCTTTGGCCCTGGGGCAGGTGCCGGTGGCGGCCTGCGAGCTGCGCCAGTTCCGCGCGCGTGTGGCGCAGCCGGTTCTCCCGCAGGGCGTGACCGATCTGGGCCTGCGCGGCAGCCCCAATCTGGAGCTTTTACAAATCTGCCGCCCCGATCTGATCCTGTCCTCGCCTTTCTACAGTAGCATCGAGGCGCAGCTCGCACGGATCGCGCCCGTGGAAATCGAGGCGTTCTATTATCAGCCCGAGACCCCTTGGACCCGCTGTCTTGCCGCCCTTCCCGCGCTGGCCGAACGGCTGGGCGACCGTGCAGCGGGGGCTGCACGCGCCGATGCGCTGGCCGAACAGGTTGCGGGCGCGGGGCAGGGGCTCGCGGCGCGCCCGCTCTATCTCGTGGAGATCGGCGATGCGCGCCATCTGCGTGTCTTCGGGACGGATAGTCTCTTCGGATCGGTGGCGCAGGCCATGGGCTTGGAGACTGCATGGGACCGGCCCACACAGTTCTCCTTTGCGGCCCCTGTGCCGCTACAGGCATTGGCGGAGCGGGAGGATGCGGCAATTGTGATCTGCGCGCCCGTGCCTGCGCTGGCGCGCGGCGCGCTGGAGCGTTCGGCCCTCTGGCAGGCGTTACCTGCCGTGCGCGCGGGGCGGGTCTATCAGCTATCGGGGCTCAATGCCTATGGCGGGCCGTTGGCAGGGGCGGATTTCGCACTCAGGCTACGCGCCGCTCTGGGGGCTCTATGAGATATCTTCTCCTTCTGACGCTTCTCGTGACCCTCTGGCTCTGGGGGCAGATCCCGCCTGCGGGTTCGGACCCGATCACCGCGCTTCTCTTCTATCAGGGCACGCTGCCGCGTGGCGTGGTGGCACTGCTTGCGGGGGCGCTTCTGGGCCTGTCGGGCGTGCTTATGCAGACCGTTCTGCGCAACCCGATCGCCGATCCATCAAGCCTCGGCCTGTCGGCGGGCGCGCAGCTGGCGCTGATTATCGCAACGCTCTTTTTCCCCGACTGGCTGGTCTGGGGGCGCTGGCCCTTCGCATTTGCGGGGGCCTTCGCAGCCCTTGCGCTGGTCATGGGATTGGGAGCGCGGGGCGGCTATCATCCGGTAAGCATGGTCGTCGTGGGCATGCTGGTGGCGCTGCTGGCCTCGGGGCTTGGCGCGGCACTGGTTCTGGGACAGGGCGAATATCTCTATTCGCTCGTCATCTGGACGGGTGGATCGCTCGTGCAGACCGATTGGCAGCCCGCACGGGTTCTGGCCGCGGTTCTGGCCCTTGGGGCCCTGGGGGCGGGGCTGTTGCGCCGCCCGCTCGCGGTCCTGTCTCTCGGCGCGGAGGCGGGTCAGGCGCTCGGCCAGAATGTCGCGCTGATCCGCCTCTCGGCGCTCGTGCTGGCCACGGTGCTTGCTGCCAGCGTTTCGGCCTTTGTCGGGCTGATCGGTTTTGTCGGGCTCGCGGGGCCTGCGCTTGCCCATGCGGGCGGAGCGCGCAGCCTGCGCGAGACGCTCGTCTGGGGCCCGTTCTGCGGCGCGCTTCTTCTCTTCGGGACCGATGTGCTGCTGGCGCGGATGACGGGGGCGGGTGATATGTTCCCGACCGGTGCGGTGGTGGGTCTGATCGGCGGGCCGCTCCTTATCTGGATGATGCGCTGGATGCGGGCGGTGGCTCCGGCGGAAGCCTATCGCGCCCTGCCACGCGCGCGCAGGCCCGTGATCGTGGTGATGGCGCTTGCCGTGGCGCTGCCCGCGCTGGTGATCGGGCTGGCGCTGTCGGGGCGCACGCCCGACGGCTGGCTCTGGCTCGATCCGGCACAGGCGGCGGCTTTCCTTCCGGGGCGGCTGACACGACTTTGTGCGGTGGCCGCGGCGGGCGGGCTTCTGGCTCTGACCGGGGCTGTGCTGCAGCGGCTGAGCGCCAATCCGCTGGCTTCACCCGAGGTGCTGGGCGTCTCGGGCGGGGCCTCGATGGGCTACGGCCTTACGCTGTTCGGGCTGGGCGCACCCTCGGCTGCGGCGCTCTATGGCGCCTCGGCTCTGGGCGGCGCGTTGGCGCTAGGGGTCCTGCTGGCCATGATCCGGCACGGGGCGATCCAGCCGCAGCGGGTGCTGCTGGCGGGCGTATCGGTCTCGGCGCTGGGGGGGGCGGTGCTGACCCTGCTGATGGCTTCGGGCGGTCCGAAAGCCTTCGCCATTCTGGCATGGCTGTCGGGATCTGCCGCCCATGTCACGGCTCCCGCCGCGACGGGCCTTTGCGCCGCGCTCGTCGTGCTGTCCGCACTCGGCCTTCTGCTGGCACGGGGGCTGACGGTGCTGTCACTCGGGCCTGCTGTGGCGGGCGGGCTTGGTGCGCCCCTGCGCGCGCTCTGGGCGCTCTGCCTTGCGGTGGCGGCCCTTGCCACGGGGGTGGCCACGGTGCTGGTGGGACCGGTGAGCTTTGTCGGGCTGGTGGCGCCGCATCTGGCGCGCCATCTGGGGCTGGCCACCACCGCCTGCCATATTTTGGGCAGTATCCTGACCGGTGCGCTCCTGATGGTTCTGGCCGATTTCGGCGCGCGGATGCTGGCCTTTCCCTATGATCTTCCGCTGGGGCTTTTTGCCTCGCTTGTGGGCACGCCATGGCTGCTATGGCTGATGTTGAGGAAATGACATGACCCGAGATCTCTTTTCCCTCAAGGGGCTGCGCCATGACATCGCGGGGCGGGCGCTTCTGGACGATATCACCCTGACGCTCCCCGAAGGCCGTATGATCGGGTTGATCGGTCATAACGGCTCGGGCAAATCCACGCTGCTGAAACATCTGGCCCGCCAGATGCAGGGGCAGGGCGAGCTGGCCCTGAAGGGACGCGATCTGGCGCGCTGGTCGCGCCGTGATCTGGCACGGGCGCTGGCCTATCTGCCCCAGACCCTGCCGCAAAGCGACGCGATGGAGGTGCGCGAGCTGGTGGCCTTGGGCCGCTACCCGTGGCACGGGCCCTTGCGGGCGCCGGGACGTGCCGACCGTCAGGCGGTCGCGGCGGCGCTGAGCGCCTGCGGGCTCGACGCCTTTGCCGACCGCCGGATCGATGCGCTTTCGGGCGGCGAGGCGCAGCGGGCGTGGATCGCGATGATGGTGGCGCAGGAGGCGCAGGCGCTTCTGCTCGACGAGCCGATCTCGGCGCTCGATATCGCCCACCAGATCGAGGTGCTGGGCCTTCTGCAGAGGCTCACCCGCAACGAGGGCCGCTCGGTCGTGATGGTGATCCATGATCTCAACATGGCCGCACGATACTGCGACCATATCGTGGCGCTCAAACAGGGCCGCGTCGTCTTTGACGGGCCGGTGGTACAGCTGATGACACCCGCGCGCCTGCATGACATCTATGGGGTTTCCATGCAGGTCCTCTCCCCGCCCGATCTCTCCCCCGTTGCCATTCCGGATATTACCTGATGCTCAAACAGTTTGCCGCCTATTACCGCCCGTTCAAACGGCTCTTCTGGCTCGATTTCTCCTGTGCGGTGGTGTCGGGTTTGCTGGAACTGGTTTTCCCGCTGGCTATCACCGGCTTCATCGACCACCTTCTGCCGCAGAACGACTGGGGGCTGACGGTGCTTGCAGCCTTCGGCCTTTTGGTGATCTATGCGGTCAATACCGCGCTGATGGGGGTGGTGATCTATTGGGGCCATATGCTGGGCATCAATATCGAAACTACCATGCGGGCGCGGGCCTTCGCACATCTGACGAAACTCGGCTGGGGCTTCTTCGACCGGATAGAGACCGGCAGACTGATCGCCCGTGTCACCCGTGATCTCGAGGAGATCGGCGAGGTCGCCCATCACGGTCCCGAGGACCTGTTCATCGCCATCATGACCTTTATCGGGGCGCTGATCCTGATGGCCTATATCCATCCGCAACTGGCGCTGATCACCTGTATCATCGTGCCCGCGATGGTCTGGCTGACCGCTGTCTATGGCGGGCGGATGACCAGTGCGTGGCGTTCCATCTATGCGCGGGTGGGCGCGTTCAACGTGCGGCTCGAGGAGGCGCTTGGCGGTATCCGTATCGTGCAGGCTTTCTCCCGCGAGAAACACGAGGCGGGGCTGTTTGAGCGCGACAATCAGGGCTACCGCACGACCAAGCTCTCGGCCTACCGGATCATGGCTCATGCCACCGCGCTGCAATATATGGGGCTGCGGCTTGTGCAGGTGGTGGTGATGGTCGCAGGCGCGGGCTATGTGATCGATGGCAGTCTGACGACAGGTGGCTTTGTGGGCTTCCTGCTGCTGGTCAATGTCTTCTTCCGCCCGCTGGAAAAGATCGCTGCCGTGATCGAGACCTATCCGCGCGGTATTGCCGGTTTCCGCAACTATCTGGACCTGCTGAACACCGATCCGGAGATTGCGGATGCCCCAGATGCGCGCCCCGCCCCTGCCTTCCACGGCGAGATCCGCTTCGATCGCGTGGCCTTTTCCTATGCCGGAAAGGCATCGGTCCTGCACGAGGTCGATCTGACGATCCGCGCGGGCGAGACGGTGGCGTTGGTGGGTGCCTCGGGGGCGGGGAAATCCACGCTGATGTCGCTCGTGCCGCGCTTCTATGATCCCAGCTCGGGCAAGGTCCTGATCGACGGGGTGGCCTTGGCCGATATGACGCTGGAAAGCCTGCGCGACCAGATCGGGCTCGTATCACAGGAGGTCTTCCTGTTTGGCGGCACGCTGCGCGAGAATATCGCCTATGGCAAGCTTGATGCCACCGAGGAGGAACTGGCTCTGGCCGTGCAGCGCGCGCAGCTGACGGAGTTTGTGGCGGGTCTGCCCGAGGGGCTCGAGACAGTCGTGGGCGAGCGCGGTGTGATGCTTTCGGGCGGGCAGCGCCAGCGGGTGGCGATTGCGCGGATCTTCCTGAAGAACCCGCCGATCCTTCTGCTGGACGAGGCGACCTCGGCGCTCGACAGTCAGACCGAACGCGAGATCCAGGCCGCCCTGACCGAGCTTGCCCGCAACCGCACCAGCCTGATCATCGCGCACCGGTTGTCCACAATCGAACATGCCGACCGGATTCTGGTCATGGATCAGGGGAAAATTGTTCAGGAAGGCACCCATGAGGCGCTTCTGGCGCAAACAGGGATTTACCGCCGCCTGCATCATCAGGACGCGGCCTAACCCGCCACATGGGTGAGCAGGAGTGAACTTTCCGAGTTCATCACGCCCTGAACCTCGCGGATGGCGCGCAGGACCCTGTCGAATTCCACAAGGTCCTGCGTGCGGATATCCACCACCAGATCCCATTTTCCATTGGTCGACCAGACAGTGGCCACCCCCTCGATGCGCGAGAGCGTGTGGATCACCTGCCGCGACATGCGGCCCTGCAACTCGACCATGGTGATCGCGCGGACCCCGCCCTCGGCATCGACATCGGTCTCGATGGTGAAGCGCCGGATGCGTCCGCTGGCCTTCAGCTGGTCGAGCCGTGCCGTGACGGTGGTGCGCGAGAGCCCCGTCACATGGGCCAGCTCCGTCACCGACATGCGCGCATTGTCGCGCAGGGCGGAGATCAATGCGTGATCGGCGGGGGAAAGGTCGGGCGTAGTTTTCATAATGATGTTCTATCTTTACAAAATGACTAGTTTTAGTTTCATTATGATCACTTTATTTGTCAAATATTTCTTTCGCCTTTGCCATGATCGGGAAAAGAGATCATGAAAGGGCCGGATCATGCCGAAGAGATGCGCCATCCTTGGAGCGCCGATCGAAACAGGGGCCTCGCAACGCGGCTGTGTGATGGGGCCCGCCAGCCTGCGCACTGCCGCCATCGAGGACGAGCTGCGCGCTCTGGGATGGGAGGTGAGCGACCTTGGCGATGTGGCGATCCCGCCCGTCGCACCGCTGCCCCATCCCAACCCCGCGCTGCATCATCTGGCCGAGACCCGCGCATGGATCGGAGCGCTTCACGAGGCCGCCTTTGACGCGAGCCAGACCTGCGATCTGCCGGTATTTCTGGGCGGTGACCATTCGATGGCCGCGGGCACCGTGCCCGCGATGGCGCGGCGGGCCGCTGCGGCGGATCGTCCGCTTTTCGTGCTCTGGCTCGATGCCCATCCCGATCTGCACACGCTGATGTCCACGACCAGTGGCAACCTGCATGGCACGCCGGTCGCCTATTTCACCGGCCAGACCGATTGCGAGGCCTATCCGCCGCTGCCGCAGGCCGTGGAGCCCCGGAATATCTGCATGATGGGTATCCGCTCGGTCGATCCGGCCGAACGCGCCCGCATCCGCGAGACGGGGATCGAGGTGCATGACATGCGCGCCATTGATGAAACGGGCGTGCTTGTGCCCCTGCGGGCCTTCCTTGCCCGCGTGGCACAGGCGGGTGGCATGCTGCATGTGTCCTTCGATGTCGATTTCCTCGACCCTTCCATCGCGCCGGCTGTGGGCACGACCGTGCCGGGGGGCGCCACCTTCCGCGAGGCGCATCTCATCATGGAGACGCTCTGCGACAGCGGGCTCGTCACCTCGCTCGATCTGGTCGAGCTGAACCCGTTTCTCGACGAGCGCGGGCGCACCGCGCAGTTACTTTGCGATCTGACCGCCAGCCTGTTCGGTCGTCAGGTCATGGACCGTATGACAAGGAGCTACCTCTGATGATCCCCGCCTCTCCCTTGGCCTATGTGCCTTTTGTTTCCGTGCAGAATATGATGGGCCTTGTCCACCAGACCGGCATCGAGACTTTCCTCACCGAGCTCGCCGACCATATCGAGGAGGATTTCAAGCGCTGGCCCGAGTTCGACAAGGTGCCGCGCGTGGCCTCGCATGTGCCAGGCGGCGTGATCGAGCTGATGCCCACCGCCGATCAGGCGCTTTACGGGTTCAAATATGTGAACGGCCATCCCAGAAACACGCGCACCGGCCATCAGACCGTGACCGCGTTCGGGGTGCTTTCGGAGGTAAGCACCGGCTATCCGGTGCTCCTGAGCGAGATGACGCTGCTGACGGCGCTGCGCACGGCGGCGACCTCGGCGCTGGTCGGGCGCTATCTGGCCCCTGCGGGCGCGCAGGTGATGGCGATGATCGGCAATGGCGCGCAATGCGAGTTTCAGGCGATGGCCTTCCGCGCGATCTGTGGCATCAACCGGCTGCGGCTTTACGATCTGGACGCGACGGCCACTGAAAAAGCCACCCGCAATCTGCGTGCGCAGGGCTTTGACGTCACGCCCTGCCAAAGCGCCGAAGCGGCTGTCGAGGGCGCGCATATCATCACCACCTGCACGGCCGACAAGCAATATGCCACGATCCTCACCGATAACATGGTGGGCGCGGGCGTGCATATCAACGCCATTGGCGGCGACTGTCCGGGCAAGACGGAGCTGCACCGCGATATCCTGCTGCGCTCGGATATTTTTGTGGAATATCCCGAACAGACGCGGATCGAGGGCGAGATACAGGTGCTCGCGCCCGACCACCCCGTCACCGAACTGTGGCAGGTGATGCGCGGCGAGGTGCAGGGCCGGCGCCATGACAAACAGATCACGCTCTTCGACAGTGTGGGCTTTGCCACCGAGGATTTCTCGGCGCTGCGCTATCTGCGCGCGAAGGTAGCGGGCACGGGCTTTGTGCAGGCGCTGGACCTTCTGGCCGACCCCGATGATCCGCGCGATCTGTTCGGCATGCTGGCGCGTGCCGCTCCCAGGACCGGTGCCTGAGGCCGGTTTTCAGGGCGATGTGAAGCGCAGGGGTCGGATCGGCCCTTGCGGCGCGATACAAAAAACGCCCAAAGAGGCGCCGCAAGACAACAGGGACTTTGGTCATGACTTCTTCTCGCCCCGACGCCTCGTCAGAGGGTCCGCGTTTGCCCAGCTTCTGGGAAGCGGCGCTTTCACTGCTCGCTCTGATCATGGGGATCGGCGTATCGATCGTGATCTACGGGCTCGATCCGCAGATCCCGATGCTCTTGGGCGTGATCATGGCCTCGCTGATCGGCTGGCGCTGCGGCTATAGCTGGGGCGATATTCAGGACGGGATGGTCAAGGGGATCACCAATGCCTTGCCCGCGATGATCATCCTGCTGGTGGTGGGGATCCTGATCGGGGTGTGGATTCTGGCGGGCGTGGTGCCGACGCTGATCTATTACGGGCTCGACCTGTTGAGCCCGTCGATCTTCCTGCCGGCCACGGTGGTGATCTGCGCGATCGCCTCGGTCGCCACGGGCACCAGCTGGGGCACCTCCGGCACCATCGGGGTGGCATTGATGGGCGTGGGCGGCGGTTTGGGCTTTCCGCTGCCGGTGGTGGCGGGGGCCGTGCTGTCGGGGGCCTATTTCGGGGACAAGATGTCGCCGCTCTCGGATACCACCAATCTTGCGCCCGCCATGGCGGGGACCGATCTGTTTACCCATATCCGGCATATGTCCTATACCACGGGTGTCTCCATCGGCCTGACGCTCCTGATCGAGATCGGTCTGGGCCTGCATTACGGTGGGGGCGCGGGCGATATGGCGCGCATCCAGACCCTGCTGAGCACGATCGAGGCGCATTTCACCATCTCGCCCGTCCTGCTGATCCCGCCGCTTCTGGTGCTTCTGGTCAGCTATCGCAAGATGCCCGCCATTCCGGGGATCACGGTGGGGGTGATCGCGGGGGCCATCTGCGCTGCGGTCTTTCAGGGCGCGGATTTCGCGCGGATCATGTCGGTGGCCTTTGGGGGGTTCAGCGCCGAGACCGGTGTCGAGGATGTGGACAGCCTGCTGAGCCGTGGAGGCTTCGAGAGCATGCTGTACACGCTGTCGATCATCATCGTCGCCATGATGTTCGGCGGGGTGATGGAGCGTACGGGCCAGATCGGGGTTGTGGCGGCGAAGGTGCTGACGCTTGCGCGCTCGACCGGATCGCTGGTGCTCTCGACGGTGCTGACCTGTATCGGTGCCAATCTGGTGCTATGCGACCAGTATATGGCGATTGTCATGGGCGGGCGCACCTATGCCGATGCCTATCGGGAGCGGGGGCTTGCGCCCGAGAACCTGTCGCGCGCGCTGGAGGATAGCGCGACCGTCACCGCCAATCTGGTGCCGTGGAATTCGGGCGGGGCGTTTCAGGCGGCCACGCTGGGTGTGGCGACGCTGGCCTATCTGCCGTTCAATTTCTTCTGCTGGCTCTCGCCGGTGGTGACGGTGGTCTTCGGCTATATGGGCTGGACGATCACGCCGCTCGCGCCCGAGGCGCGCGAGACGCCCGAAGAGGACTGACGCCGCCTGACCGGTTCGGGCAGCTATACAACTGAAATCTCACAAGGATGTGCATGGCCTGCAGGAAACCTGTAGGCCACTTTCTGCATTCTACCGGAAGATTTTGCATGCGGCTGTTTCCCTCCGCAGATCCTTCGTTTTCCAAGGAGCCCTTCATGTTGAGCCGTCGTGGATTTCTGACCATGTCCCTTTCTGTTTCAGGAGCCTCCCTTTTGCCAATCCCATCCTTTGCCGCCACCACCGCACCGCATCCCATCGCCCGCTCGCCCTATCCGGCCAACGGGATTGCGAGGCTGGGCGGGCGTGATTTCGTATCCATCCCGCGCGTCGAGGGGCATTCCGAGACGCCCTCGGTCGCGGTGATCCAGAACGGGCAACCGGTGGCATTCCCGGGCAATGGCTGGAACGACTGGAAACCGGGCGATGACGGGCTTGACAGCTTTGTTTGCGTGAATGCAATCCATCCCTATCGCGGGTCGCTGTGGTGTGTGGATCAGGGGCAGGCACCCGGCGCCGACACGCCATTCGAGGCGCAGAAGATCGTGGAGATCGACCCCCAGAGCGGCGGGATCCGGCAGATCCTGCGCTTCGCGCGAGACTATATGCCCGAGGGCGCGACGCTCAATGATCTGCGCATCTACGAGGATCTGCTCTTTGCGACCGATTCCGGCATCGGGGGCGTGGTGATCCATAACCTGGCCACGGGCGAAACGCGCCGCAGGCTCTCGCAGCATCCAGCGGCCAGGAAGCCTGCGGATCAGGAGAGGAAAGGGACGGGTGGCCACCCTCTCGCGCAGGCCGACGGCACCCCCCCCGATCCTACACAATCGGACATGCTCGAGGTCACGCCCGATGGGGAGCTGTTCCTCTGGGCCACGCCCACCGGCCCGATCCGCGCCATCCCGATGGAGGCGCTGCTGTCGGATCGCTCAGATGAGGAGATCGCGACGGAGATCTTCGTCTATGCCCAGACGCCCAATATCGGCGGCACGGCGATGGATGACAGGGGCAATCTCTATGTCTCCGATATCGAGACGCGACAGGTCACCGTGATCTCGTCCGATGGTCTGTCCGAGGTGCTGGTGCGCGACAACCGCCTGAAATCTCCGGATGCGCTCCTGATTACCGAGGACCGAAAACTCCTGATCCCCTGTCCCCAGCTCGAATATCTGGCCTCGACGAATGGCGGGACGGATGGGACCGAGGCCCCGTTCGAAGTGATGGAGACCGATCTGCCCGACCACTTGGGCCAGATCAAGCTCGGGGATGCGATCTGGCCCAAGGCCTGAGTGCTGTTTGCGACGCTGCCGTATCGGGCGGGACATGCCGGAGGCGGTCGAGCTGATCCATGGCGGTCTGCATGGTGCCCATCGTATATATGGCCGCTTCCGGTGTCTGCAGCCTTTCGTGCAAAACGCGGCTGATCCGGTCGAGTTCTTGGCCCGCACCGGGTGTGCATCCGGCAGGAAAATACGCGCTCGGCTGCAAGCACCGTGTAGATATGAACGAGATTGGGTAGCCGCGCGAAACGGTGGGGTTGGACCTGCGCTGTTCGCGCGGCATACCTCCGAGGGCTAAGCAAAATGGCTTAAAGAACCTCGTATCTCCGTTTCCTATTTGCGCTGTTTCACGCTCTGATCCTGTGCGCCCCGTCGATTGATCGCAGGATGGCTCGGTAGCCAAGCGCTACTAAAAAACATCGCAACGCTAGACTTAACATAATGATAGAAATATTTTGTTTGAAGAAATTCAACGGCAGACGGGTTTGGGTGGGCCGTCATGGAGCGTTGATCCGGAGCGTTTCTCCGGCTCTGGGCGGCATCAAACGGGGCAGCAAGGCAGCTTCAGGATGTGAGGAACGCCTTCAAGATATACGCACGCTTAGTATTTGATGAATATTTAGTCATATGCCGTTGAGGAAGCTCGGGTTCCCGATCACATTTTTCAAAAAGCGCCAGATAGTTTTTGACCGATTAGTCAAGATGTGTCCGGATGTCGCAAAACAATCATATAAAATGATCAGGGGAAATCCATGAAAGTAAAACAGGCTCTTACCGGTTTGGCCGTCATTCTGGCGCTTGCGCCCGTCCTGCCGCAGGCAAGCCTTGCAGCAAATGTGCCCGAGGGGACGAAGCTTGCGGAGAACCAGACCTTCACGTTCTGGCTCCTTGATGCGATCAAATCGATGGACCCGCAGCTCAACACCGATGTCGAGGGCTCGGATGTGCTGCGCTCGCTGTTCGAGGGGCTCTATAACGAGGATGGCGAGGGCAAGCTGGTGCCCGCCGTGGCCACGAGCTACGACCTGTCCGACGACAAGAAGACCTATACCTTCCATCTGCGCGACACGGCCAAATGGTCGGATGGCAAGCCGGTGACCGCAGGCGATTTCGTCTATGCATGGCGTCGTCTGGCGGACCCTGCCACGGCCTCGGAATATGCGTGGTATATGCAGCTGATGCAGGTGAAGAACGCAGCCGATGTGATCGCGGGTAAAATGGCCCCCGACCAGTTGGGTGTGACAGCACTTGATGACCATACGCTCGAGGTCACGATCGATACGCCGCTTCCCTATTTCCCGCAGATGCTGGTCCATACCTCGACCTTCCCCGTGCGGCAGGACGTGATTGAGGAGTATGGCGATAACTGGACCCAGCCCGAGCATATGGTCGGCAACGGGGCCTATACGCTGACCAAGCACATTCTTGGCGAGCGGGTCGAGATGGATAAATCCGACACCTATTGGGATGCCGAGCATACGGTCATCACCCATCTGACCGCGCTGACCATCAATGATGTCAATCAGGGCCTGACGCGCTATCTGGCGGGCGAGCTGGACAAGGTCGATATGCCTGCGGGGCAATATCCGCGCATGGAGAAGGAATATCCCGATCAGGCGCTCTCGACGCCCTATTCCTGCTCCTATGCCTATCTGATGAACCTTGGTCCCAAAGGCCCCGAGGCGCTCAAGGATGTGCGGGTGCGCCGCGCATTGTCCTATGCGATGAACCGCGATGTGATCGTCAATAACGTGCTGCAGGGCGGCCAGAAGCCGGCCTATAACTGGACCCATTGGGCCACTGCCGGTTTCAAGATGCCCGAGATCGACTATGCCGGCTGGAGCCAGCAGGAGCGTATGGAAAAAGCCAAGGAGCTGCTGAAGGAGGCAGGCTACGGCCCCGACCATCCGCTGAAGCTGACGCTGAACTACAATACCTCGGAAGACCATCGCAAGATCGCCATCGCGGCCCAGCAGTTCTACAAGGCCGTGGGCGTGGATCTGACGCTCAACAACATGGAGTGGAAGGTCCATACCGACAAGATGCAGTCGGGCGATTACGAGATGGCGCGCTATGCGTGGTGCGGCGATTATAACGAGCCCTCGACCTATCTGGGGCTCTTCTCCTCGGCCTCGACGCAGAACTATCCCGATTTCCACGATGATGCTTATGACGCAGCACTCGAGGATTCCAAAACCGCCGCCGATCCGCAGGCCGATTACACCAAAGCCGAGCAGATCCTGACGGACAAGATGCCGATTGTGCCGATCTACCACTATGCCAAGGTCCAGATGCTGAAGCCCGACATCAAAGGCTATCCGACCCAGAACGTGATGCAGACATGGTATGCGAAAGACCTCTATCGGGTGGCGGAGTAAGATCGCCCGATAAGGGTTTTGGCTCGGGCCGGAGCAATCCGGCCCCCCATCGCCTTTTCCGATGCAGCCCGTGCGGGGGAGACCCCCGCGCATCAGCCACATCCTGTCTGGAAACAGAATGCTTTTCTATATCCTCAAGCGTCTGGCGGTGGCCGTCCCGACGCTTCTCGTGCTCATCATCGCGTCCTATCTGTTGATGCATGCAGCACCCGGTGGGCCGTTTACGCAAGACCGCCAGATCCCGCAGCAGGTGCTCGATAATCTCAATGCCAAATACGGGCTCGACAAGCCGCTCTGGCACCAGATCGCCTCCTATGTCTGGGGGATCGTTGCGCATTTCGATTTCGGGCCGTCCTTTGTCTATAAGGACCGCACGGTAAACCAGATCATCGCGCAGGGCTTTCCGGTGACCCTCACCTATGGCGGGATCTCCTTCGTGGTGGCCGTGGTCGCGGGGGTCTTCCTTGGCGCGCTGGCCGCGATCCGGCAGAACACTTGGCTCGACTATCTGGCCGTGGGGATCTCCATCGGGGCGCAGGTGCTGCCCAATTTCGTGATGGCGCCCATTCTGGTGCTGGTCTTCACGCTCTGGCTCGGCTGGTTGCCGGGCGGCGGCTGGGAAGGCGGGCAGTGGCAATATCTGATCCTGCCGGTGATCGCACTCTCAACCTCCTTCATGGCCTCGATCGCGCGGATCACGCGGTCGTCCATGCTGGAGGTGCTGACCTCCAATCATATCCGAACCGCCCGTGCCAAGGGGCTGCCGCGCCACCGGATCGTGCTGCGCCATGCGCTCAAGCCCGCGCTGTTGCCGGTGATCTCCTATCTCGGTCCGGCCTTTGTGACGATGATCACGGGCTCGGTCATCATCGATATGTATTTCTCGACAGGCGGGATCGGCAAGAGCTTCGTGGATGCCGCGCTCAACCGCGATTACGCGGTGATGATGGGCGTGACCATTCTGGTGGGCGCGCTGACCATCCTGTTCAACCTTGTGGTCGATATCCTCTATGCGTGGATCGACCCCAAGATCCGTTACTAAGGGGGCTTTCATGGTAATCGACAGCCAGAAAATGGCCTCGGTGGCCGCCGCCACCGCACAGGCCGATATCAAGGGCCGCTCGCTCTGGGCCACCGCCCGCAAACGGTTCTTGCGCAACAAGGCGGCGGTCTTCGGGCTCGGGCTTCTGGCCTTCGTGGCGCTGTTCGCGATCTTCGGGAACATGATCGCGCAATGGCCCAATGACGAGATGGATTTCAACATCATGGGCATGGTGGCCGAACAGGGCGGCCCCTCCATCGCCAATGGCCATTTCTTCGGCACCGATGATCTGGGGCGCGATCTCTTCGCCCGCACGGTGCAGGGCACCCAGGTTAGCCTCGCGGTGGGCCTTATGGGGGCGGCCATTGCCGTGATCGTCGGCACGCTTTACGGCGCGGTTGCGGGCTATTTCGGCGGGCGGATCGATAGCGTGATGATGCGCACCGTCGATATCATCACTGCCATCCCCTATATGTTCGTGCTGATCCTGCTTCTGGTGATGTATGGCCGCTCGATGGCCATGCTGTTCATCGGTGTGGGGCTGATCTCGTGGCTCGATATGAGCCGAATCGTGCGCGGCCAGACGCTGAGCCTGAAAAACCGCGACTATATCGAGGCGGCACGCGCCATCGGGGTGCCCTCGCTCACCATCATCCGCCGCCATATCCTGCCCAATCTGATCGGGGTGGTGGCGGTCTATGCGACACTTCTGGTGCCGCTGATGATCCTGACCGAGAGCTTCATCTCCTTCCTCGGGCTTGGGGTGCAGGAGCCACTGACCTCGCTGGGCGCGCTGATCTCGGAAGGGGCGGGGACCATCAACTATGGCACGCTCTGGCAGCTGGCCTTTCCGCTGGCCTTCTTCGTGATCACGCTGTTCGGCTTCTTCTTCGTGGGCGATGGCCTGCGCGATGCCCTAGACCCGAAGGACCGTTGATATGGCTTTGCTGGATGTGAAAGACCTCGAGGTCTGGTTCGATACGCCCGAAGGGGTGGTCCATGCGGTCAATGGCGTGAGCTTCAGTCTCGAGGCGGGACAGACGCTGGGGATCGTGGGCGAGAGCGGCTCGGGCAAGAGCCAGTTGAGTTTCGCGCTGATGGGACTTCTGGCACGCAATGGCCGCGTTTCGGGGTCTGCGCGGTTTGACGGGACCGAGCTGGTGGGCGCGCCCGAAGCCGCGCTCAACCGTCTGCGCGCCGAGCGGATCGCGATGGTGTTCCAGGACCCGATGACCTCGCTCAACCCCTATATGCGGATCTCCGACCAGATGGCCGAGGTGCTCATGCTCCACAAGGGCATGGGCAAGGCGGCGGCGGTGGCCGAGGCCGCGCGAATGCTTGATGCGGTGAAGATCCCCGATGCGGGCGCTCGTGTGCGGCTTTATCCGCACGAGTTCTCGGGGGGAATGCGCCAGCGGGTGATGATCGCAATGTCACTTCTGTGCAAGCCCGACCTGTTGATTGCCGACGAGCCGACCACAGCGCTCGATGTGACCGTGCAGGCGCAGATCATGGGGCTTTTGGGCGAGTTGCAGCGGGATTTCGGCATGGCCACGATCCTGATCACCCATGATCTGGGCGTTGTGGCGGGGTTCTGCGAGAGTGCGGTGGTGATGTATGGCGGCCGTGCGATGGAAACCGCGCCGGTCGATGACCTGTTCGAGACGCCGAGCCATCCCTATACGCGGGGCCTTCTGGCCGCGATCCCGCGGGTGGATGACGAGGCCGATGCGCTCAACGCCATCCCCGGCACGCCGCCCAATATGACTGGCGCACCGGTGGGCTGTCCTTTTGCCCCGCGCTGTGAACTGGCCGGTGAGGAGTGCACGACAACGATGCCGCCGCTTGCGCCCTGTGGCCCCGCGAGGGCCCGCGCCTGCCACCGCCCCGTCACCGAGGTGATGGACAAGATCGCCGCCCAACCCGTTCAGGAGGCAAGCCTATGACCCCGCTTCTTTCGGTCCGCGACCTTAGGGTCAGTTTCCCGATCACCCGCCGCGGGAGCTGGCCGTGGACGCCGCCCCAGCAGCTCCATGCCGTCAACGGGGTCAGCTTCGATCTGATGGCGGGGCAGGTGCTGGGCATCGTGGGCGAGTCGGGCTGCGGCAAATCCACCTTGGCGCGGGCGCTTATCCAGATGCTGCCCGCAAAGGGTGAGGTGATCTGGCAGGGGCAGACCGACCTCTTGTCGCTCACCCCGCGCGAGATGCTGAAATACCGCTCCGATATCCAGATGGTATTTCAGGATCCGCTGGCTGCGCTTAATCCGCGGATGACCGTGGGCGAGATCATCGCCGAGCCCCTGCGCACCCACCGCCCCGAGATGGGGGCCGAGGCACGGCGCGAGAAGGTGCGCGAGGTGATGGCGCGGGTGGGGCTTCTGCCCAACCAGATCAACCGCTATCCGCATGAATTCTCGGGCGGGCAATGCCAGCGGATCGGGATCGCCCGTGCGCTGGTGGTCGAGCCGAAACTGCTGATCTGCGACGAGCCGGTCTCGGCGCTCGATGTGTCCATTCAGGCGCAGGTGATCAATCTCCTCGATGATCTGCGCCGCGATCTGGGGCTGACGGTTGTGTTCATCGCCCATGATCTGAGCGTGGTGAAACATATTTCCGATCAGGTGATGGTGCTGTATCTGGGCCGGATGATGGAACATGCCGAGGCCCGTGCGCTTTTTGCCGAGCCGCGCCATCCCTATAGTCAGGCACTTCTCTCGGCGGTGCCGGTGCCCGACCCCAAGACCCAGCGGACAAAACAGGTGATCGGGCTGGAAGGCGAGCTGCCCAGCCCGCTGAACCCGCCTTCGGGCTGCCCGTTCCGCACCCGATGTCCGCGGGCCGAAGACCTCTGTGCGCAATCGCGTCCCGAACCTCAAGGCGACGGGCATCAGGTGGCCTGCCATTTTCCGGGGGTTCTGCAGCCTATCGAATGATCGTTACGCCGAACTTGCATATCAGCTATGATTTCTTCACGAGGGCGGAACATCTAAGCCAGCTCACCGTTGACTGTCGAACGCTCCGCGCGGGCGAATTCTTCAACAGATATGGTGGGTTAGAATGCAAGGATTGGCCGAGGGTCATCGCGCGACGGTGCAGGCGCGATCGGATGACAAGGGGATCTTGGGACGTGTCGCGCTGGTCGCGACGATGGGGGGATTGCTTTACGGCTATGATACGGGCGTCATCAATGGCGCGCTGATCTTCATCCAACGGGATCTCGGGCTGACGCCGGTGACCGAAGGGATGGCGGCTTCGGCACTTTTGCTGGGGGCAGGGCTCGGGGCGATCGGCTCGGGGCCGTTTTCCATGCGGATCGGGCGCCGCCGCACGATCCTGTTGCTGTCGGTCATCTTCATTCTCGCCACGCTGGCCTGTGTGCTTTCGCCCAACGTGGCCTCGCTTGTGGCGGCGCGTTTCGTGCTGGGGGTGGCCGTGGGCGGGTCGTCGGTGACCGTGCCCACCTATCTGGCAGAGGTCGCACCCTCCGGCCAGCGCGGGCGGCTCGTGACCCGCAACGAGCTGATGCTCGTTTCGGGGCAGCTTCTGGCCTTTGCTTTCAATGCGGCCTTCAGTGTCAAATGGGGCGACAATCCCGAAATCTGGCGCTGGATGCTGTCAGTGGCGATGATCCCCGCCATCGCGCTCTTTATCGGCATGTTTTTCGTCCCCGAAAGCCCGCGCTGGCTGGTAGCGCACAACAAGATCGAAAAAGCCGAGCGCGCGCTCAAACGCCTGCATTCCGACGAGGATGCCGCCATCGAGATCCGAGAGCTTCGCAAAGCTGTCGATGAGGATGCCGCAACCCGTCGTGCGCGCCCCTCGCGCCTCGATCTGGGCCGCTTCCGCGAACCTTGGATCCGCCGCATCCTGATGATCGGGATCGGAATCGGCATTGTGCAGCAGCTGACCGGCGTGAATTCGATCATGTATTACGGCACCCAGATCCTGACGGAATCGGGGTTCGGCCAGAACGGTGCCTTCCTTGCCAATATTTCGAACGGGGTCATCTCGGTCGCGGCCACCTTCCTCGGGATCTATCTGCTGCCCAAGGTGGACCGCCGCACCATGCTGACCATCGGTCTTTGCGGCATCGTGGTAACGCTTCTGGCCATCGGTGCGACCTCGATGCTGCTGGGGCAATCGACACTGCGGGCCTTTATCATCCTGCCGCTGATGGCCGCTTTCCTCGGGTTCCAGCAGGCGTTTGTGTCGCCGGTCACATGGGTGCTCCTGTCGGAGATCTTCCCGCTGAAGGTGCGCTCGATGGCGGTCGGGATCTCGGGTCTGGCGCTGTGGCTTGCGACATTTGCCGTGGGCTTCCTCTTCCCGATCATGGTGGCGGGGATCGGGCTGAGCGTGACCTATTTTGTCTTTGCGGCAATCGGGCTGGCCAATATCACCTTCACTCGCAAATTTGTGCCCGAGACGCGGGGCAAATCGCTCGAACAAGTCGAGGAGATGCTGCGCGCCCACCGTGTGCGCGAGAGCTGAGCCATAAACGATGCGCCCGGGGTCTTTCCCCGGGCGGTGTTCCATCAATATCCCAGTGCGCAGCCATCCTTGCGCGGGTCCGAACCCCCGATCAGAATACCGCGATCATGGTCGATACGGATCGCCTGACCGCCGCCATGCGGCACCCCGATCCGCGCGGTCATATGGCCAAGGCTTTGCAGGAAAGCATCCGCCTCGGCGCTGATGCCCTCTTCCAGCTCGATCCGGTCATTCTGCACAAAGAGCCGCGGCAGGTCCAAGGCCGCCTGCGGGTCCATGCCGTAGCGCAACATATTGTCGATCACCCAAGCCTGACCCATCGGCTGGAAATGTCCGCCCATCACGCCGAAAACGATCTCGGGGCGACCATTGCGGGTTGCAAGCGAGGGCATGATCGTGTGCATCGGGCGTTTTCCGGGCGCCAGTTGGTTGGGGTGGCCCGCCTCGAGCGTGAAGCCAAAGCCGCGGTTCTGCAGCACCACACCGGTGCCTTCGGGCACGATCCCCGAGCCGAAGCCCTGGAAGATCGAGTTGATGAAGCTGCACACATTGCCATCCGCATCGACGACGCTGACATAGACGGTGTCCTTATGCGCGGTGCCTGCTTCGGGCAACCGCCCCATCCGCGCATCATCGCGGATCAGAGCGCGTAGCCCCGCGTGATAGGCGGGCGAGAGCAGTTCGGCCACCGGCACATCGCCAAAGCGCGGATCGGCGACAAAGGCGTTGCGGTCGCGGTAAGCCAGACGCGCGGCCTCGATGGCGCGGTGCAGGCGGAGCGGCGCAAGCGGGTCCGCCTCGGGGGCGAAGCCGTCCATGATCCCCATCAGGAGCAGCGCCGTGACGCCCGAGCCATTGGGCGGGCACTCCCAGATATCGTGACCGGCAAAGCAGCCCGTGATCGGGTCGACGAATTCGGCAGCGGTCATGCCTTCGGCAAAATCCTCAACCGTATGGACCCCGCCTTGCGCGCGCAGGCCGGCCACCAGTTTCTCGGCAATCTCGCCGGTATAGAAGGCCGCGACCCCTTCCGCCGCGATCCGGCGCAGCACATGGGCCAGATCGGGGTTCGACATCAACTGACCCGCCCCGGGCGCCTTGCCTGCGACCAGAAACGGCTTGGCATCATGGCGTTGCAGGCGCGGTTCGGCCTCGGCCCAGTCAAGCGCCACGCGTGGTGCGACCACATAGCCGCCCTCGGCATAGGTGATCGCCGGTTGCAACAGATCGGCCAGCGATTTGCGCCCATGCGATTGTGACAGAAGCGCCCATGCCGAAAGCGCGCCTGGGATGGTGACGCTATGGGCGGAGAGCGGATCGAGTGCGGTGACGCCGAGCGCCTCCAGCGCCTCGGGGGAGGCGCCCGCAGGGGCGCGGCCCGAGCCGTTCACCGCGATCACCTCCGTGCTGCCTGCTTTCTGGTAGAGGCAGAAACAATCGCCACCGATACCGGTCGATTGTGGCTCGACCACGGCCAGAACCGCATTGGCGGCAATGGCGGCATCGACCGCATTCCCGCCCGCCTTGAGGATCTCGATGGCGGCAAGGCTTGCCTGAGGCATGGAGCTTGCGACCATCGCATTGGTGGCCATGACCGGCGAACGGCCCGCGAGGTGGAGATTGCGCATGGAACAGTCCTGTCTTGGGGTGGCGGCACCCGGGGCCGCTTTGAAAGCGATAGAACAGGGCCAGTCCGTCGGGGTCAAGCGCCCGCCTGCCTGAAGGCGCGGGGCTCAGACTTCGCGGGTCAGGAAATGCGCGCGGGCCTTCTCCCAGCCAAGTCGCAGCTGGCTGCCCACGGCTGGTACAGGCCCCATCCCCTGACGCAATAACAGCTCGCGTCCATTCTGGTGGGTCACCAGAACACGCGTCTCTGCCCCGGCATAGACCGTATCGGTCACCGTCACGCAGAGCGGGCCATCGGGGTCGATCGTCATGATCTCGGGGCGCAGGACCAGAATACCCTTGCCGGAGCCTGACGCCCCTTCGGGCAGCGGCAGACGGCCTTCCGGGCAGTCGAGATGCCCGTCCACGACCGTGCCACGGAAGATATTCGACAGCCCGATGAAATCGGCGACAAAGGCCGAGCGCGGCGCGTCATACATCTCCTGCGGGGTGCCCAGCTGGGCGATGCGGCCCTCGCGCATCAGACAGATCCGGTCCGAAAGCGCCAGCGCCTCTTCCTGATCATGGGTCACGAATATGATCGTCGTGCCGGTCTCGCGGTGCAGGCGCTTGATCTCCATCTGCATCTGCTCGCGCAGCTTGCGGTCAAGCGCGCTCAGCGGCTCGTCCATCAGGATGATCGCGGGATCATAGACGAGACAGCGGGCCAGGGCGACGCGCTGCTGCTGCCCGCCCGACAGCTCGGAGGTGAAGCGGTTGCCCGCATGGCCAAGGCCCACCGCGTCCAGCGCGCGGGTGACGCGGGCTGTGATCTCGGCGCGGTCACGCACCCGCAGCTTAAGCGGAAAGGCGATATTCTCGCGCACGGTCAGATGTGGGAAGAGCGCATAATTCTGGAAGACCACACCGATATCGCGCTTATTGGCAGGCGTATGGGTATGATCCTGCCCGTTGATCAGCAACTGGCCGGAGGTGGGCGTGTTCAACCCGCAGATCGCCTGCAGCAGTGTCGTCTTGCCCGAGCCTGATGGCCCGAGCAGCGTCATGAACTCGCCCTCGCGGACATCCAGAGACACGCGGTCAAGGGCGGCGACATCGCCGTAATGGCGGCTGAGATTGCGCACCGAAAGTTTGATGGCGGGGTCGGTCTGGGGCGCGGAAATGGCGGGCTGGCTCAAAACTCTCTCCGGTAACTGGGGCAGGGCAATGACACACCTTGCCGACATCTTTGCGGCATTGAGGCGCAAAACGGCCAGGCGCGAAACTAGTTTTATCTGTGTCCCTGCTTAGGCAGCGCCTAAGTAAAGCACCCGTGAGGTCATCCTTGCTTAGGTTCAGCCTAAGCGCGGCGACATTTTTTAATAATTTACGGATCGCGTTGTTCGGGGCCAGATCTGCCCACAGGACGATGGCGAGGACTGCCCATCATAAAAATGGTCCCGCTGCCCCTCGGGCGTCCCCACCCAACAAGGAGCTATCCTCTCATGACGACCTCCCCCAGATTCTCCCGCCGCGCGGTGCTGCGCTCCGGTGTGGCCGCCGGTGCAGCCCTTGCAGCCCCCGCCATCTGGACCTCCGCCGCCCGCGCCGAGACCTCCCAGATCACCGTTTCCGATGTGGGCGGTGCGGTGAGCCCCGTGCTGCGTCAGGCCTTCTATGATCCGTTCGAGAAAGAGACCGGCATCAAGGTCGTCTCGGTGGCGCAGGATCCGAGCCCCGTCACCCAGATCAAGCTGCTCGTCGACACCAAATCCTATACATGGGATGTGTCGATGACCACGCCCGACCATATCGCGCAGCTGACCAAGGATAAGGCCTATGTGGCCGATCTCGATCTCGGCATCGACCCTGCCGATTATGTCGAGGGCACGGTGAAGAAGAACTGGCTCGGCTTCTCGGTCTTCGGGATTGCCATGGCCTATAACAGCGAGACCCTGCCGGGCGCGGCCCCGACCTCCTGGGCCGATTACTGGGATACCGAGAAGGTTCCGGGCCGTCGCGGCCTGTATCGCAGCCCGTGGGGCACGCTCGAGATGGCACTACTGGCCGATGGTGTGGCGCATGAGGATCTCTATCCGCTGGATGTGGACCGCGCCTTTGCCAAGCTCGACAAGATCCGCGATGATATCTCCGTCTGGTGGACGGCCGGTGCGCAGAACACCCAGATCCTGCAATCGGGCGAGGTGGACATCTCCGATACATGGTCGGCGCGCGCCTATGCGGCCAAAGCCGGTGGTGCGCCGCTGGAGATGGTCTGGTCCGGCCTCTATTCGGTTGACGGCTGGTCGGTCGCGGCAGGCACCCCCCGCATGGACGCGGCGCAGGAATTCGTCCGCTTCTGCGCCCGCCCCGAGCAGCAGGCGATCTATTCGTCCAATATTGCCAACGGCCCCTCGGCCAAGAAAGCCTATGAATATATCGCCGAGGACCGCGCCGCTGTCCTGCCGACCGCGCCCCACAATATCGAGGGTTTGTCGCTGATGGATAGCGGGTATTGGGGCGAGCATTACGACGCGCTGGCCGAGCGTTTCAACGAATGGCTGCTGGCCGGCTGATCAATTTCCCCCCGACTCTCCGGCCCGGGTCCACGGGCCGGAGCTTTTCCCGCGCATCCGCGCGGCCCAAGATGCATAGCGAAAGAGACCGCAAATGGCGCAAAAACAACTCCGCATCGGCACGTTGATCGAAGCTTACGGCCTGCATGCCGCCGCATGGCTGGCCACCGATCCGGCCCCTGGTGCCCCCACCGATATCGCCTATTTCCAGAACATCGCGCGCATCTGCGAAGAGGCGAAATTCGACTTCTTCTTTCTGGCCGATACGCCCGCGACGCGCACGACCGACCTCGAGGCATGGTCGCGTTCGCCCATGTATATGAACCAGCTCGAGCCGATCACGCTCCTGACGGCGCTGGCAGGCTCTACCTCCAAGATCGGGCTGGCGGCGACCGCCTCCACGAGCTTCTACGAGCCCTATAATATCGCGCGTCTTTATGCCTCGCTTGATCATATCTCGAAGGGTCGCGCGGGCTGGAACGTGGTGACCACCGCCAATAATTTCGCCGCCAAGAATTTCGGCCTCGACCGCTTGCCGCCGCATGACAAACGTTATGCCAAGGCGCATGAGTTCTACGATGTCGTGACCGCCCTCTGGGACACTTGGGAAGATGATGCGTGGATCTACGACCGCGAAGAAGGGCTGACCTTTGACACCGCGAAATTCCATCCCGTCTCGCATAAGGGCGAGTTCTTCACCGTCGAGGGCGGGCTGAATATCGCACGCCCCCCGCAGGGCTATCCGGTGATCATCGAGGCGGGCGCCTCCGAGGCGGGCAAGACCTTTGCCGCCCAGACCGCCGAGGCCGTCTTTGGTGTGGCCACCGATATCGACGAGGCGATCGCTTTCTACAAGGATCTCAAGGGCCGGATGCCCGCCTTTGGTCGCGATCCCGACCAGCTAAAGGTTCTGGCCGGTGCCACCATTGTGGTGGGCGATAGTGCCGAGGAAGCCAAAGCGCGCTTTGATCACTGGCAATCGCTCATCCACCCCGAGGTGGGTCTGGTGCGCATCAAGCAGGATCTCGAGACCGATCTGTCGGATCTCGATCTCGACCAGCCGGTGCCAATGGACCGCATCCCCGAAAAGGCCAATTTCCATGCCGCCTATTTCGAGGAGATCAAAGGGCTGATCGCGAAGGGCCATACCCTGCGCGAGATCTGCCAGAAATACACCCGTGCCAAGGTGACCATTTTCGGCTCGCCCGAGGAAGTGGCCGATATGATGCAGGAATGGCTGGAGCGCGAGGCCTGTGACGGTTTCATGCTGACCTTCCCCGTGCTGCCCTCGACACTGGAGGATTTCCGCGACCGTGTGGTGCCGGTGCTGCAGGCGCGCGGGATCTTCCGCCGCGATTACGAGGGCTCGACCCTGCGCGAGCATCTGGGCCTTGCGCGCCCCGAGAACCGCCATGTCACCGCACCGGCGCTGGAAACGGTTGATGGCTGATCTGTCTGCCGATACGACCCTCGGCCCGCGACGCCCCCGCCTGAAGGCGGGGGTGATCTGGCTGGCCACGCCGGCGGTGCTGCTGCTTCTGGCCTTCATGGTCTATCCGATGGCCGAGATCTTCCGGCTGGCGGTCGTGGACCAGACGGGATTTACATGGAAATACATGGCCAAGGCCATGAGCCCCGGCCTTTATGCGCGGGTGCTGGGCACGACCTTCTCGGTGTCGCTTCAGGTGACACTCTGGTGCATCGTGCTGGGCTATCCGCTGGCCTATTGGCTGGCGGGGCTGCGGGGGCGCCCGCAACGGGTGGCGCTGTTCTTCATCCTGCTGCCCTTCTGGACCTCGGCGCTGATCAAGAATTTCTCGTGGATGGTGGTGCTTGGCCGCAATGGCATTGTGGCGCAATGGATCGAGGCGCTGGGGCTCGGCAAGGCCGATGGGCTTCTGTATAACCAGACGACCGTGATCTTTGCCATGGTGCATACGATGCTACCTCTGGCCGTGATCACCATGCTGCCCGTCATCCGCCAGATCGACCCGCGATTGCATCCGGCAGCGATGACACTGGGCGCAAGCGGACCGCGCGCCTTCTGGCAGGTGATGATCCCGCTCTCGATGCGGGGGATCTCTTCGGCGAGCCTCCTGATCTTTGTGGCCTCGCTCGGCTTCTTCGTGACGCCCGCGCTGGTGGGTGGTCCGAAACAGACCATGATCGGGCAGCTGATCATCATGCAGATCAACCAGTTGCAGAACTGGTCACAAGGGGCCGCGCTGGCCGTGATGCTGTTGCTTGCCGCTCTCGTATCGGTTTTCGTCTTCGACCGGATCTTCGGGATTTCCTCGGTGGCGGATGCTTCGGCGCGCCCGCATGACAGCCGCATTCGGCGCTTCGGTCTTTGGATCTCGGACGGGGTAGGGGCATTGGCCGACCGTCTGCCCGCAGGGTTGGGACGGCCCGCACTGAACACCTTCGCCAGCGTGATGATCTTTGTGCTGATGCTGCCGATCATCGCCTTCGTGCCGATGGCCTTCTCGGCCACGCCGGAGCTGCGCTTCCCGCCGCAAGGGTTCTCGCTGCAATGGTTCCACGAGCTGTTCACCTCACAGATCTGGCTCGGGGCGATCACCCGCTCGATGCTGATCGGCTTTGCGACCGCCGCGCTGACTGTGGTGATCGGGACGCTGGCCGCCGTGGCGCTTGCGCGCAGCAAATCCAAAGCGGGCACGCCGGTCTTTCTGCTGATCCTCTCGCCGATGATCATCCCGCCCATCGCGCTTGCCGTGTCGATGTTCTACCTCTTTGCCAAGATCGGCTTGATCGCCAGCAATCTGGGGATCATCATCGGTCATAGCGTGATCGCGCTGCCCATCGTCTTCGTCATCCTGCTGACCACGGTCAAAGGCTATGACTGGCGGCTCAATGATGCGGCGCTGACGTTGGGCGCGAGCCGGGCGCAGGTCTGGCGCAAGGTGGCGCTTCCGATCCTGCAAGGCGGTCTGGCGGCAGGCTTTGTCACCGGCTTCCTGCAGAGCTTCGAGGAACTGACCGTGGCGCTGTTCATCGGCGGCGGGCTCAAAACGACGCTGCCCCGGCAGATGTGGGACAGCATCCTTCTGCAAGCAACCCCGATCATCGCCTGTGCCTCCGTGGTGATGCTGCTGATCGTGATGGTTTTCTTCGGGTTGCTCGAGCTGTCGCAATCGCGTCGCTCCAAGAAACATTAGGAAAGGAGTGCCAATGTCGCTCGATACCACAGACTTCCTGACCGAAGCGCAGGCGCGCATCGATCTGGCCGCTGCCCTGCGCATGACCGCGCGTGCCAATATGCACGAGGCCGTGGCCAACCATTATTCCATCTCGCTTCAGCCCGACGGGCGGCGCTTCCTGATCAACCCCAAATGGATGCATTTCGCCCGTGTCAAAGCGTCCGATCTGATCCTGATCGATCTTGATGATCCATCCACCATGACGGATGCGCGCCTCGACCAGACGGCCCGCGCGATCCACGGGCAGGTGCATAAGCTCTGCCCGCAGGCGCGGGTGATCATGCATCTGCATCCGGTTGCGGCCACCGCACTGGCCTCGCTGGATCCGCCGCAGCTGCCGCCGATCGACCAGAACTCGGCGCGGTATTTCAACCGTCTGGCCTATGATCTCGATTTCGGTGGTATGGCCAATTCCGATGCCGAGGGCGCGCGTCTGGCGGGGCTGATGGGCAAGCATTCGCGTCTCATGATGGGCAATCATGGCGTCATGATCACTGCCCAGACCATGGGCGAGGCATGGGACGATATCTACACATTCGAGCGGGCCGCCCGGATCGTGGTCGCGGCCATGTCGACGGGGCGCCCCCTGAAGGTGCTTTCGGATGAGGCGGCCGAGCAGACCGCACAGGATTGGGAAAGCATCGTGGATTTCCAGATCCGGCATTTCGAGGAGATGAAGCTGATCCTCGACGAGGAATGCCCCGATTATCGTAACTGACAAGGGCCGGAGTTCTGGCAACAGATCCGGCAGCAAGAAGAGGACGGCTATCATGGCAGTCGAGAAGAAGGGCGTGGCCGAGGTCATCGACACGCTGGTTGTGGGCGCAGGTCAGGCAGGGATCGCGATGAGCGAGCATCTGAGCCGCGTCGGCATCTCGCATCTGGTGCTGGAAAAGGACCGTATCGCGGAAAGCTGGCGCACACGCCGCTGGGATAGCCTCGTGGCCAACGGCCCCGCATGGCATGACCGTTTTCCCAACCGTGATTTCGATGGCGATGGTGATGCTTTCGTGCCCAAAGACGGCGTGGCGAAGTATTTCGAGGATTATACCCGCCAGATCGAGGCACCGATCCGCTGTGGTGTGTCGGTCACGGGGCTGACGCGGCTCGAGGGCCGTCCGGGCTTTCGCGTGGAGACCTCGCAAGGGGCGATCGAGGCGCGGAATGTGGTGGCGGCGACCGGTCCGTTCCAGGTGCCGGTGATCCCCGAGATCGTGCCCGAAACCGCAGGCCTGACCCAGATCCATTCCAGCGCCTATCGTAATCCGGCCCAACTGGCCCAAGGCGCGGTGCTGGTGGTGGGCGCGGGCTCCTCCGGCGTGCAGATCGCCGACGAGTTGAACCGCGCGGGCCGCAAGACCTATCTCTCGGTCGGTCCGCATGATCGCCCGCCGCGCAGCTATCGCGGGCGCGATTTTGTCTGGTGGCTGGGTGTGCTCGGAAAATGGGATGCACCGGCCCCCGCACCGGGGGCGGGCCATGTGACCATCGCGGTCAGCGGTGCACATGGTGGGCGGACCATCGATTTCCGCGAACTTGGTGCGCAGGGGATCACCCTTCTGGGCCGCACCGAGGGCTACGCCGACGGCGCTGTGACGCTGGCCGATGACCTGCGCCGCAATCTTGACCGAGGCGATGCCAACCATCACGGGCTGCTGGATGAGGCCGACGCCTATATTGCGCGGATGGGGCTTGATCTGCCCGAGGAACCGCAGGCGCGGCGGATCCTGCCTGACCCCGATTGCGTGACCAACCCGCTGCGTAAACTCGATCTGGCTGAGGCCGGGATCACCACCATCATCTGGGCCACGGGCTTCCGAACCGATTACAGCTGGATGGAGGTCGATTGTTTCGACGCCTCGGGGCGTCCCGTGCATAAACAGGGCGTGGCCCCCGAGCGCGGGATCTATTTCCTCGGTCTGCCATGGCTCTCGGGACGCGGATCGAGCTTTATCTGGGGCGTCTGGCATGATGCGGCCCATATTGCCGATCACATGATGATCCAGCGGCAATATGATGCCTATGAAGGCAGCGAAATGCAGCATCAACAGTCCCTTAGCGCGTAAACTTATCATTAAGGATTAAGATCATGGCGCATAAGCGCATCCGTCCCTTCAATACCAAAGACACCTATCCCGAGCAGAACCTCGACAATGACCTCTGTCAGGCGGTGGTCGCGCGTGGCACGACCATTTTCCTGCGCGGCCAGTGCCCGCAGGATCTGGATACCTCGGTCGATATCGGCAGCCCCGATCCGGTCGAGCAGACGCATAAGGTTATGCAGAATATCCGCCAGCTGATCGAGGAATCGGGCGGCAAGATGGAGCATCTGTGCAAGGTCGTGGTTTACCTGACCGATGTCAGGCATCGCGAGGCGGTCTACCGCACGATGGGCGAATATATCAAAGGCGTGCATCCCGTCTCGACCGGTGTCGTGGTGACCTGCCTCGCCCGGCCGGGCTGGCTGGTCGAGATCGACGCGACCGCCGTCATTCCGGATTGAGCCGATGACTTTTGCGATCGTAGGACGCTGTGACCGGACGGGGCAGTTCGGGCTGGCGATTTCGTCCTCCTCTCCGGCGGTGGCGGCGCGCTGCGCCTTCGCGCGCGCGGGCGTTGGGGCGGTGACCACGCAAAACGTCACCAATCCGGCGCTCGGGCCGTTGATGCTGGAGGCGCTTGCGCAGGGGCGCCCGGCGGTTGAGGCGGTGCAACTGGCCGCCGCATCCGACCCGCATGCAGCCTATCGCCAGCTTCTGGCGATAGGGGCCGAGGGCGCGGGCGCGGTGCATTCGGGCGATCAGGCGCTGGGGATCTTCGGGTCGGCTACAGGGGCAGGATGTGCTTCGGGCGGAAATCTTCTGGCCGATGCGGCGGTTCCGCAGGCTATGGTTGACGCGTTCGAGGCAAGCGATGCCGCTTTGGGAGACCGGCTGATCGCCGCGATGGAGGCGGCTCTGGCGCTTGGCGGCGAGGCGGGGCCTGTCCATTCGGCCGGTATGCTGATCGTGGACGCGCAGGCATGGCCATGGGCAGAGCTGCGCATCGACTGGCTGGACGAGGGTTGCCCCGTGGCCGCGATGAAACGCGCATGGGCGGTCTACGAGCCGCAGGCGCGCGATTATGTGACCCGCGCGCTGAACCCTGTCGCGGCCCCGTCCTATGGGGTGCCGGGAGACGAATAACCCCTTGGAACCCGAGGGTGCTGAGATTTCCTCAGCACCATATCCCGTTGCTTTTATTGACGAAGGTGAAAGATATGCGCATGGCTGGGCAAAGAACTCTCCGCGATGATGTCCTCAGCCACATGCCCTCACGCATTACGATACGCCAACTGGAATATTTCCTGAGCGTCTGCGATTTCGGCTCCATCGCCCAGGCAGCCCAGCATTGTAACGTTTCCTCGCCCTCGATCTCGGCGGCGATTTCCCAGCTCGAGACCGAACTGGGGCTCAAACTCTTCGTGCGTCGCCATGCGCAGGGTTTGACGCTCTCCCAAGCGGGCGAGGTTTTTGGCGAGCGGGTGCGCGTGATCCTGCGGCAGGTGCAGGGGCTCAATGATCTGGCCAATGACCTGTCGGGAAAGGTGCGCGGGCCCTTGCGGGTCGGCTGCCTGCTGACCTTCGCGCAGATTATCTTGCCGAAGCTGCGGCGCAGTTTCATCGAAACCTATCCCGAGATCGAATTCCACCAGTTCGAGCGCGATCAGGCCGAGATCTTCGACGGTTTGCGCACTGCGCGTTTCGATGTGGCACTGAGCTATGATCTCGACATTCCGTCCGATCTGGACTTCATGCCGCTGATCGATCTGCCGCTTTTCGCGCTATTTGCCGAAGACCATCCGCTGGCCCGAGCGCCTGCCGTTACGCCCGAGGAGCTGAACGATCATCCGATGGTGCTGCTGGATCTGCCACTGAGCAGCGAGTATTTCCTGTCCTGTTTCAGCCGGCACGGGCTGCGCCCCAATGTGGTCGAGCGCACCCGTGATATTGCGGTGATGCGCTCGCTCGTGGGCAACGGGTTCGGCTATTCGCTGGCCAATATCCGCCCGCATTCCGACCGCTCCCCCGACGGGCGGCGCCTGTGTTTCGTGCCACTGGCAGGCGGGCCGCGTGCCTTGCGGCTGGGGCTTCTGACCTCGCAGGG
This sequence comes from Thioclava sp. GXIMD2076, assembly GCF_037949795.1. Lineage (NCBI taxonomy): Bacteria > Pseudomonadati > Pseudomonadota > Alphaproteobacteria > Rhodobacterales > Paracoccaceae > Thioclava > Thioclava sp. GXIMD2076. The sequence goes on along the minus strand of NZ_CP149933.1, from coordinate 321,608 downwards.
GGCAAAGGCGCAGCGCACGGTTTCGGCCTTTCTCGATCATGCCAAAGCCCTTGTTTCGCAGGAGCTGGAGCCCAATGTCGTGCGGCTTCCCGAGGCACGGTTTTGCGGGGCGGCAGAATGAATCGCGCGCGTCTTCTGCAGATCCTGTCCGATCTGGTGGCCTTTCCCACGATTGCGGGGCGGGACAACAGGGCGTTGATAAATTATGTCACGGAACATCTTGAAAGGGCAGGATTTTCTGTCCACCGCATCCCGTCGGCGGACGGGATGAAGGAGGGGCTTCTGGCGCGCTTCGGAGCCGCAGGCCAGAGCGGTGGCATCGTGTTGTCGGCGCATAGCGATGTGGTGCCGGTCGAGGGGCAGGACTGGCAGAGCGCCCCCTTTGAAATGGGCCGGCAGGGCTCGCGGGTGACGGGGCGCGGCGTCACCGATATGAAGGGCTTCATTGCCTGCGTTCTGGCCTATGCCGAGACGCTTGCGGCCCATCCGCCTGCACGACCTGTTATGATTGCGCTCAGCTGGGATGAGGAACTGGGCTGCCGTGGCATTCCGGAGATGATCGATCATCTGATCCCGACGCTCGGGCGCCCCGATCTGTGCATCGTAGGCGAGCCCACGCTCCTGCGCCCGTGCATCGGACATAAAGGCAAGGCCAGCTATCTGGCGGTGGCCAGAGGCGAGGCGGGACATTCGGCAATGGCGCCGCAATTCCGGAATGCGCTGCATCCGTTGATGGATCTGGGGCACAGCCTGCGGAAGATGCAGGACGAGATGGCGTCTCGGGGTGCGCGCGACGCGATGCTCGATCCGGCCTATTCCACATTACATATCGGCACGCTGCACGGGGGAACGGCACTCAATATTGTGCCCGATCATGCCGAGATGCGCTTCGAAATCCGCCATCTGCCGCAGGATGACCCCTCGGCCCTGATCGGGCGGCTCGGCTGTCCGGACCATGTCACCATTACTGAAACGGGTCGCTATCCGGGGCTCGATAGCACGCCTGCCACCCCCGAGATCGCGTGGTTCTGCGAGTGTCTGGACGACCCGCAACCGATCAAAGTGGCCTTCGGCACGGAGGCCGGATATTTCGCGGCGCTCGGCATCCCCACCGTCATTTGCGGACCCGGCACGATGGAGGATGGCCATCAGCCCGATGAATCCATCGAGATCGTGCAGCTCGAGGCCTGTTTCGCGCTGCTTCAACGCGTGTTTGCTCCCGCAGATCAGCGTGCGGGCTAGGCTCTAGAGGCGCGCCTTGCATGCGCGCACGAGCGCCCACAGGCTTCCGGCAAAGGCCACAATTGCCAAGAGGCGGAACGTGCCGCTAAAACTGCCGATCAGGTTGAAGGCCAGCGAGAAGGTGGCGGGACCGACCATCACGCCGATGAAGGTATAGGTCAGAACCTCGCCGGTCAGCGTGCCTTTGCCGGGGCTGGAGTGGGCGGTCTCGGCCAGAAGCACCCCGTTCCAGCCATTGCCGGTAAAGCCTGCCAGTCCGATCAGGGCGAGCCCCAGTGCGGGCAGGTTGCCGATCAGCGAGAAACCGAGGATCGCGGCGCCTGTGATAAAGCCCACGATGGCCAGAACCGCAAACCCGTTGCGCAACCGGTCGGCGACCAGCCCCCAGAAAATCCGCCCGCCCGCACCGGCGATCTGCACGATGGCGGCGATCCCTGCGGCGGAGACGGGGCTCCAGCCGAATTCCTCGATCAGCATCGCCACGGTGAAGGTGGATATGGAGAGCTGCACCGCCGAATAGAAGAAGCCCAAAAAGGCCAATGCCCTGAGATCGGGGTTGGAGAGCACCGTGCGCTGGCCCTGCCAGATGCCGCGTCCGATGGCGATATCGGGCGCGCGCTCGTTATCCCATGCACCGCGTTTCAACTGGTAGACGAGCGCCAGCACCAGTGGGATCAGCGAGAACCCCAGCAGGACAGGCTGCCAGCCAAACCTTTGAGCCAGCGGCGGAATGGCCAATGCCGCCAGCGCACCGCCCAGAGGCACGCCAGCCTGTTTGACCGAGAAGATCAGATTGCGCCGCGCGGGCGGGGCAAGCCGTGACAGGACATGCGACGACGACGGGTTGTTCAGAGCGTAGCCCACGCCGATCAGCACCGAGGCCAGCGCGATTGTCCACAGATGCCCCGTAGCCATACCCGCAAAGCCGGCAAAGGCGCCAAGCAGCGCAAGTTGGCCCACACGCGCCGGTCCCCAGCGTTTCACCAGCGCCCCCGCCATCATCGAGAATATCACCCCCGAGGCATAGATCAGACTGACCTGATAGCCGATCATATGCGGCCCGATTCCGAGCGTATTGGCCACCAGCGTGGGGATCGTGGTGAGCGCCAGCACGGAGGAGGTCGCAGCCACCTGCGAGGCGGTGGTCAGCGCAAGCGCCGCGCCCAGCCCGCTCTCCCTCTGCGCCAGATCGGGATGCGCGAGATCGCTTTGCAAGGAGGTATCCGTCATATGTCCGTTCTTTATGGATGCGTCCCGTTTTGCGGAACCGAGGGGGATCAGGTGTGAATATAGCCCCGGACCACACCATTTCCGGCGCAATCCTGTCAATTCCGGCCCGCTCTAATTTTTCTCATATGTATATGTACAAACTTAAAGTTGACCATTGCCCCCCATCTCACGCCTTCTTGAGCCACGCGCGCCGGAAGAGATCGCTCATGAAAGCGGCCACCGGCGGATGCGGAAACTGTCACCAACGGGGCTATTCACATGACCAAACCGATTTCGATGATCCGCGCGGGGCTTCTGGGGGCGGGGCTTGCATGGTCCGCCCTTCCGGCCCATGCCGAGGCCAATCTGGCTGCCGCCGAGGAGATCCTGAGCGCGCATAGCCAGAAACCCGGTTTCGAGGCACCCGGCAAGCCGTTCGATGCCAAATCCTGCATGGCGGGCAAAAGCATCCTGACCATCCCCACCACCTCCTCGATCCCGTTCAATCAGGGCATTGTCGAGAGCGAGGCCCAGATTGCCAAAGAGGTGGGCTTCAAACACGAAATCTGGCAGAATCAGGGCAACCCGACCCAATGGGTGCAGGGCGTCGAATATGCGATCTCCAACAATTTCACCGCCATCGACCTGATGGGCGGACTGATCCCCGCCTCGCTTGCGCCGCAGCTGGCCGAGGCGCGCAAGAAGGGCATCCGCGTCTATGCCTCGCATTATATGGATGTGACGCAGGAGAAAGATCCCAATGCCGATATCTCGCTGCCGGTGTCCTTTACCGATGTGGGCAAGATCCTCGCGGCCTATGCGGTGACGGAAACTCAAGGCAAGGCCAATGTGCTGGTGATCGGCTCGGATGATATCCTGCCCTCGCAGCCCTATTGGACATCCATCGAGAAGACGCTGGCCGAGCTGTGCCCCGATTGCAAGGCGACCTATGTGAATGTCGCTCTGGCCGATTGGGCGACGCGGATCCAGACCTCGACGCAATCGGCGCTGCTGAAGGATCCGTCGATCAATTTCATCATCCCGATCTACGATTCCATGTCGCAATTCGTGCTGCCGGCGCTGGCGATCACCGGCAAGCGCGGCATGCCGATCGCCACCTTCAACGGCACGCCCTTCGTGCTAGATATGATCCGCAATGGCGATGTGAAGATGGATGTGGGCGAGAGCCTTGGCTGGATCGCGCGGTCGTCGATGGATGCCTATATGCGCGATCTGTGTGATGTGGGCGATGTGCCGGCCAATCTCTATGTGCCTTTCTATATCTTCGATAAGGACAATGCGGCCGAAGCTGGCGTGCCTGCGACCTATGATGCGGGTTATGGCGATGCACAGCTTGCAGGCTATCGCAAGCTCTGGGGGCTCGAATGAGCCCCGCCACCCCCGACCGCCTGCCACGGAGCTATCCGGGGCAGGCGCCAGCCCTTCTGGCGCGCCATATGTCCAAAGTCTTCGGCACGACCAGGGTTCTGGATGATGTGGAACTGACCGTGATGCCCGGTGAGGTGCACGGGCTTTTAGGGGCCAATGGCTCGGGCAAATCGACACTGATCAAATGCCTTGCGGGGCTGCATGCGCCCGAAGCCGGAGCCGAACTGATCCTGCACGGGCGGGAGGCGCGGCTGCCGATGCCCGCAGGGGGCGCAAGGGCCAACGGAATTTCTTTCGTGCACCAGCATCTGGCGCTGATCCCGACGCTGTCGGTGCTGGAAAACATGATGCTCAACGATCTGTCGGTCGAGACGCGCCTGCGCATCAATTGGCGCGCGGCGCGGCGCCATGTGGAGGAGATCTTCGAGAGGTTCGATCTGAAGATCGACCCGGCCGCCCGTGTGGCCGATCTCAGCCAGCCCGATCGTGCGCTTCTGGCGATCGCGCGGGCCTTTGACGAGGTGCAGACCCATGCGGGACAAGGGCAGGGGATCCTGATCCTTGACGAGCCCACGCCCTTCCTGCCGAAATCCGGTGTGGATCAGCTTTTCGGGCTTATGCGCGCCATTGTCGCCGATGGCGCGGCGGTGATCTTTGTGGCCCATGATATCGACGAGATCCGCGAGATCACCGACCGCGCGACCATCCTGCGCGACGGGAAACTGGCGGGCACCGTGGTGTCCGGCGAGGCGAGCCACGACGACTTCATCCGCCATATCGTGGGCGAGAGCGTGGATCTGTTCCAGAACACGCAGGCGCTCCCGCCCGCAGCCCCCGTTGTGGCCAAGGTGCGCGGCCTGACGGCAGAGCAGATCACCGATGTGGGGTTCGACCTGCGCGAGGGCGAGATCCTCGGGCTGACAGGGCTCATCGGATCGGGCTTCGATGCGGTCCCCGAGGCGCTGTTTGGCGTGCGGCCTGCCACGGGCCAGCTGGAGACGGGTGGCAAGACCCTGCCTGCCGCGCAGCTGACCCCCGCGAAGGCGATGGCGCAGGGCATGGCCTATCTGCCCGCCGACCGCTTGGGACGGGCGGGGGTGGGCTCGCTCACGCTGACCGAGAATATCTCGCTGCCGGTGATGGGGGCTTTCCGTAACTGGTTCGGAATCGACTGGGCGGGCCTGCGCGAGAATTGCGAGGCTTTGGGGCGGCGGTTCGACGTGCGGCCCAACCGCCCCGATCTGACGCTGGGCGCGCTTTCGGGCGGCAATGCGCAGAAGGTGCTGATGGCCAAGTGGCTCCAGACAAAACCCAAGGTGCTGATGCTGGACGAGCCCACGCAGGGTATCGATGTGGGCGCGCGCCAGAAGCTTTTTGTCGAGCTGTCGCGGGCGGCGGGCGGCGGCACTGCGGTGTTGGTGGCCTCGACCGATGCCGAGCAGCTGGCGCAGATCTGCCACCGCGTGCTGGTCTTTGCCAAAGGCCGGATCGTGTCCGAGCTGTCGGGGAGCGCTCTGACCAAGGACAGCATCACCCAAGAAACCCTGCGGGCGCATGGCGCCGCGCCAATTCCGGAGGTCGCATGACCCTGAGCACAAGTGACCACGCGCCTGAAACAGAAAACGCGGCCCGCCGGCAAATCCAGTGGGGCCGCATTGCCGAAAGCTACGCGCTTGTCGCCTCGCTGGTGGTGCTGTTCCTGATCTTTGCAGCCCTCGAGCCGCAGAGCTTCTTCTCATGGGCCAATGTGTCCACGATGCTCGGCTCGCAATCCATCCTCGTCTTCCTGACACTGGCGCTGATCATCCCGCTGACGGCGGGCGATTTCGACCTGTCGGCGGCCGCCGTTCTGACGCTTGCCGCGATGACTGTGGCGGTGCTGAATGCGCGGATGGGGCTTTCACTGGGGCTGGCCATTCCGGCAGCCCTGCTGGTGGGGGCTGTGGCAGGCGTCATCAACGCCTTCTTCATCCTGACTTTCCGCATTCCCTCGCTGATCGTCACGCTCGGGACCGGCACATTTATCAACGGGATCGTCCTGTGGATGAGCAATTCGGCCACGATCGGCGGGATCGATTTCGCGCTGGTGAACTGGGTAGTGGCGGTGCGGCTCTTCGGCATTCCGCTGGCCTTCTACTATGCGCTGATCATGTGTCTGGTCATCTGGTATGTGTTCGGGTTCACCACGCTGGGGCGCAGGCTCTTGTTTGTGGGGCGCGGGCGCGAGGTGGCGCGGCTTTCGGGAATCGCGGTGGACCGTGTGCGTTTCGGCGCGCTTATGTGCTCGTCGGTAATGGCGGCCATTGCGGGGGTGATCTATGCGGGCACCATCGGCGCGGCGGATCCCAATTCGGGCAACAGCTTCCTGCTGCCGGCCTTTGCCGCAGCCTTCCTTGGCGCCACGGCCATCACGCCCGGGCGGTTCAACCCGATAGGCTCGCTGGTGGCGGTCTATTTCCTCGTGACGGGGATCACCGGCCTTACGATGATGGGCATGCAATCCTTCGTGCAGAACCTGTTCTATGGCGGCGCGCTGGTGCTGGCAGTGGCCCTGTCGCAACTGGTGCGCAAACGCAGTGCACAGGATTTCTGAGCATTTCTCCTCCCTCGGGCCCGCCCCGCTGCGGGCCCGTTTCCATGAAAGGACATATGATGAAAATGGAAGCCATCGGCACCGATATGGATATCGGCAGTTTCTGGAAAACTCTGGGCGAGCGCGCAATCGGCGCGACCGTCGTGACCACCGACAGCGCCGAGGGTCCCAAGGGCTTTCTGGGCCTCTCGGCCAGCCATGTCTGCGCCAATCCACCCACGATGATCGTCTCGGTCGACAAGAAGACCTCCGCGCTGCAAGGCATTCTGGACAAGGGCCATTTCGCGGTGAATTTCCTGCCCGAGGGCACCGCCCATCTGGCAAATATGTTCGGCGGCAAGGGGGAGAAAACCTTCGATCCGGAGGCATGGGACACGCTCTCGACCGGAGCGCCCACGCTAATATCGGCGCTCGGGGTATTCGACTGCTCGGTCGAAAAGGTCGTCGAGCATGGCGATATCTCCATTATCATCGGCAATGTGCAGGGTGTGCGGGCCGCAGGCGAGGGCGCACCGCTGATCTTCTTCCGCGGCAAATTCCTGAGCGAGTGACCCCCGTCCCGCTAGAGCCTCCGGTTGGCGGTGACATATCCGGAGCCGTGGGACATAAATGAAAGGCTCGCGCTCTGACTGCGCCAGCCTTTTATCTCGAGTGCATTTGCAAATCTCTGCGGAGAGTCTGGATCTGCAGCCAGATCCGAAAAGTTTTTTTCGGATCAATGGTGTTCATAATTTTGCAACAGACGCGATGCGGCTCTGCAGTTCTGCTGCGCAGTATCAATCTAGGGCTTACATTCGCTGCCATCACGCGTGACCCGCTCGCGCATGAGACCGTCCAGCTTCTTAAATGAGAACCTGATGCCGGTCATAGCAAGGAGATTGACTAGACTCCGTGCTTGCACCGCCATGGACCGAGCGCCACAATTTCAGCCATCCTTCTAGATTTTATCATAGCTTTGGCCGCATTGGTCGAGCGATGGCTGGCGCGGGATCGCGTTCTGCGCTCCGCCACCATGGAGGCTGGCGATCCCTTACATGCCAATACGGCAACACAATGCGCCCACACAGCTCGCCGGAATATGGCCCACCAGCACCCGAGAGCCGCGTGCCGGTAGACCGACGGCTGACGGCTGACGGCTGACGCGTGATGAACGGTCAAAACGGACCATGCAAGTGACATGGCAGACCACATCCCCGAGACGGTGTCTTTGGTCACCGCTGGTTCGGCAAGAGAGGATCGGCCGAAAACCGGGTTCACGGAACCTGAGCGCTCTTCGTAAGGGCAGGCAATTCACGATGTAAGGGATTGATTTATATGGTGGGCGGTGAGGGACTCGAACCCCCGACATCTTCGGTGTAAACGAAGCGCTCTACCAACTGAGCTAACCGCCCGCCATGCGCTGCTTCTAGCGGCAGGTTTGCGAAGCTGCAAGAGATATTTTCGATAAACATGCCGTTAAAGCCGGATGAAATATCATCATGTTTTTGAGTGGGTTGCCCAGGAACGATTTCCGCTTTCAGCTCCCTGTCGGGCAAATCCGCTCCATGTTCTGCCGCGTCAGCATCTGCCAAGCGTGATATTGCGAGAGGAAAACCTGCCCGTTCAGCTCCGACAGGAAATGCGCCGTTTTCAACCGGTCCATCACGGGGCCTTTCACCTCGCTCAGATGCAGGCCGATATTGCGGTCTTTCAGCAGGTGGTTGATCGCTTCGAGGCTTTCGAGCGCCAAGAAATCAACGCTGTTGACCGCCGAGAACATCAGAACGACATTGCGGATCCGGGGCGCGCGCGTCAGCCGGTCCTGGATATAATCCTCGAGGAAACGGGCATTCACGAAATAGAGGCTTTCGTCGATGCGCAATGTCAGCAGATCGGGATGGGTGATGACCTCGTGACGATGGATATTGCGGAAATGCTCGGTGCCGGGGACCAGCCCCACCTCGGCGATATGCGGTCTGGATGTATGGAGAAGATGCATGACAATCGACAGGATGACGCCTGTCGCGACGCCGATCTCGACGCCCGCGGCCAGTGTGAGCACGATGGTGACCAGCACAGCGGCGAAATCCTTGCGGGAATAGGCCCATGTCTTTTTGAGGATAGAAATGTCCACGAGGCCGAGCACGGCAACGATGATCGTAGCGGCAAGGGTGGCATCGGGCAGAAAATAGACAAGTGGCGTCAAGGCGATGGCCGCGATCCCGAGGCCGATGGCGGTAAAGGCCCCTGCGGCGGGAGTTTCGGCACCGGCATCGAAATTCACCACCGAACGCGCGAAGCCGCCCGTGACCGGATAGCCGCCCGTAAAGGCGGCGCCGATATTGGCCGCGCCAAGGCCGATAAGCTCCTGATCGGGGCTGATGCGCTGGCGTTTTTTGGCAGCCAACGTCTGCGCGACCGAGACCGATTCCACAAAGCCGATGATCGAGATCAGCAGCGCGGGCAGGAGGAGCTGCCCGATCAGCTCGGGCGCGAGGTCGGGCAGGGTCAGCGGCGGCAGGCTTTGCGGGACAGAGCCGACGATGGCCACCCCATGCGCATTCAGCCCGAGCCCCCATGTGAGCCCCGTTGTCACCACCACGGCCGCGACCGGACCGGCTTTGGTCAGGATATCGGCCATGCGGGGCCCGAGGCCTAGGCGCCGGAGCATGGGCTTCAGCCCCTTGCGGACCCAGAACAGGAAGGCCGTGGTCAGCACGCCGATCGCCAGAGTGACCGGATTGATCTGCCCCAGATGCCCGATGATCGAAACCACCATTTCCGGCAGGGTCGCTCCGCCCGCCTTGATACCCAGAATATGTTTCAGCTGGCTTGTGGCAATCAGGAGACCGGAGGCGGTGATGAAGCCCGCAATGACCGGATGGCTGAGAAAATTGGCGATAAAGCCCAACCGGAACAGGCCGAGCGCCAGCAGCATCAGTCCCGACAGGAGGGCGAGGGTGAGGGCCGCCGCCGCATAGCCCGCCGTGCCTGTCTGCACGATCTGGCCGATGGCCGCTGCCGTCATCAGCGAGACCACGGCCACGGGCCCCACCGCCAGCGCGCGGCTGGTGCCGAAGATCGCATAGAGGAGGATCGGCGCGATGGAGGCATAGATCCCCGCCTCGGGTGGCAGCCCCGCCAGCATCGCATAGGCCAGCGATTGCGGGATCAGCATGATGGTCACGATGAGCGCGGCGATCAGGTCATTGGAAAATGCGTCGCGGTCATAGCGGCGACCCCAGTCCAAAATCGGCAGATAACGGGAGAGAGAGGGCATGTGCGGGCCTATCCTGAAAGGGGCCACGGGCCGTCTTGCGGCCCGTGATCTGGGCAAGGGTCAATCGGCCTTGGCGGAGGCCGCTTCGGGTTTGGCCATCCATTCATGGCCGCGCAGCATTGCTTTCCAGTAGATCGGCGGCAGCAGGCGTTCCTTCAGAAGCCAGGCCGCACGTGTGGGTTGCGTGCCATCGAGCAGCCATTTCGGGAAGGAGGGTTTGAGCACGCCGCCATATCCGAATTCGGCCAGCACGATCCGGCCACGCTCGACCGTCAGCGGGCAGGAGCCATAGCCGTCATATTGCGCCCGTGCCGATTGGCCCGCGATATCGGCCATGATGTTCTCGGCCACGGTCGGCGCCTGTTTGCGCGCGGCCGCCGCCGTCTTGGCGTTGGGGGCGTTCATCACATCGCCCAAGGACCAGATATTGTCATAGGTCTTATGGCGCAGCGTGGCCTGATCCACATCGACCCAGCCCGCCGCATCCGCCAGAGGCGAGACGCGGATGAAATCCGGCGCGGTTTGTGGCGGCACCACATGGATCATGTCGAAATCGGTGGTGAGGATCTGTTTTTCGCTGTCGGGTCTGATGACCTCGAAGGTGGCCGTTTTGGCGGAGCCGTCGATAGAGACCAGTTTATGGAAGAAATTCAGCGTGGCGTCATATTTCTCGACATATTCCATCAGGGCAGGGACATAGTCCTTCACCCCGAAAAGCACGCCGCCGGCATTCATGAACTGGATGTCGATATTTTTCAGAACGCCGCGTTTGAACCACGCATCGCCCGAAAGATACATCGCCTTTTGCGGCGCTCCGGCGCATTTGATGGGCATCGGGGGCTGGGTGAAAAGCGCGCGCCCCTCGGTCGTCGAGGATACCAGCTGCCATGTATAGGGTGCCAGATCATAGCGGTAATTCGAGGTCACGCCATTGCGGCCAAGGGTCTCTTCGAGCCCCTCGATCCCCGCCCAGTCGAGCTTCAGTCCGGGGCAGACCACAAGGCGGTCATATTTCACAACGCGGCAACCATCGAGAATCACGGCGTTCTTCTCGGGCTCGAAAGCGGCCACGGCGGCCTTGATCCATGTGACGCCTTTGGGGATCAGGCTCCCCATGGTTTTGGCGGTTTTCGAAGGTTCAAAGATACCACCGCCGACCATCGTCCAACCGGGCTGATAGTAATGGATATCGGCGGGGTCGATGATGGCGACCTCAAGGTCGCTGCGCCGCGCCTTCAGGCTTGCCGCAACCGAAAGGCCGCCGGCTCCCGCGCCCACGATCACCACCTGATATTTCGCATCGCCCGTATCGGTGGGCGTCTTGCCGCCATTGGCAATCCGGCGAGCGACGCCATTCATGTCGTAGCCTGCGGCCTTGGCACGGGCGAGAATATCGGTCAGCGAGCGGTCCTTGGCCTGCGACAGTGACCAGAGCGTGGTCGACCGTGTGCCGGTGCGGCAATAGGCGAAGACGGGACCGGGCAGGGCGGTCAGTGCTGCGGCAAAGGCACTGGCATCCTCCTGCGTCACCATGCCGGGGGTGACCGGCAGATAGCGGAACTCCATCTCCTGCTCCTGTGCCGCGCGGGCGATCTCCTCATGGCCCGGCTGGTCCGCGCCCTCGGCATCGGGGCGGTTGCAGATGATCGAACGGAAGCCTGCCGCCGCGAGCGTCTGCACATCGGATATGGTGATCTGCGGACCGACGGACAGACCCGTGGCCAGTTCATGCTTTTCCAAAGCTCTTCCTCCTGGGAGATGGTCTTTAGGGGCGGGTCGGTGCCCGCCCCCTGACTGCGGACCTGCTCAGAGCCCGTTCAGGGGCACTTTCAGGTAGCGCTTGCCGTCGGTATCGGCGGGCGGCAGGTCGCCGCCGCGCATATTGACCTGCAGGGAAGGGATGATGAGCTTGGGCATGGCCAACTGTGCGTCGCGCTCGGTGCGGAATTTGACGAACTCCTCCTTCGTCCGTCCCTCCCCGACATGGATGTTATGCGCCCTCTCCTCGGCCACGGTGGTTTCCCAGCGGATCTCGCGGCCATTCGGGCCGTAATCGTGGCACATGAACAGACGCATCTCTGCGGGCAGGGAGAGAACCTTCTGGATACTGTCATAAAGGATGCCCGCATCCCCACCCGGAAAATCGGCACGCGCCGAGCCGCCATCGGGCATGAAGAGCGTATCCCCCACGAAGGCCGCGTTCCCCATTACATGCACCATGCAGGCGGGCGTATGGCCCGGCGTATGCATGGCGAAACAGCGCATGCCGCCGACATGATAGACATCGCCGTCATCGAACAGCCTGTCGAATTGCGAGCCGTCGCGCTGGAACTCGGTGCCTTCATTGAAGACCTTGCCGAACGTATCCTGCACCACGGTGATCTGACGTCCGATGCCCAGCTTGCCGCCCAGTTTCTTCTGGATATAGGGGGCGGCCGACAGGTGGTCGGCATGGACATGGGTCTCGATCAGCCATTCGAGCAGCAGTCCTTCGGCCTCGATATAGGCGATCAGCTCGTCGGCATGGTCATAGCTGATCCGTCCTGCCGCATAGTCGATATCCATCACGCTATCGATGATCGCGCAGGCCATGCTGCCCGGATCTTTGACGATATAGCTGATCGTGTTGGTCGCAGGGTCGAAGAACCCTTTGACCACAGGCTGGACGGACATGTCGGTCGTGTAGATCATGCTCGGAACTCCTTGAGCGAAGGACTGGGGGCTTTCCGCGGGAGGGGCGGATGCCGATGAATATATGGACCGGGCAGAACCCGGTGGCTGGTGTCACACCTAAGACCGGTGCGACGGGGAGGGCGCGCCTCTGCACGATACCAGCAGGCCGCAGGCCGGTGAAGGCGGGAACCGCAGAAAGGCATCAATACCACAGCGTCCTGTATCGTTCGGCATTCTGGTCTCCCGATGGGTCGTGAGAAAGGTTTATACCGGATGGAGGGAGATGCACGGTGACTTCGTCACATACGGGCTATGGTTGGTTTCGCACTCAGAGCAGGCCTGCGGCTTTTACAAGGCGCTCGAGCCCGGTCTTGCCGGTCAGCCGGACCTCGCCGCGCGCCTGCTCTATCCAGCCGCGACGGTGGAATTCCGAGAGGGTGCGCGAGATCACCTCGCGAGCGGTGCCCAGTTCGTTGGCCAGCGCCTGATGGGTGGCGCGGATGGTGTCGCGCTCATCGGCCAGTTCCAGAAGCCGCTGCGCAAGCCGCACATCCATGCGCTGGAAGACGATATCGTTGATCAGTGTGAAGAGATCGGTGATCCGGCGCGAATAGGCCTTAAAGACGAATTCGCGGAAAAGGGGCGAGCGGCCCGCCAGATCATCAAAGGTCGCGCGCGGAATGGCCACCGCTGTGACCTCGGTCTCGGCGACACCATCGGCGGCATAATCCTCGAAAGCCAGCATGCAGGCGGTGGTCAGCACACAGCTCTCGCCTGCATTCACGCGGTAAAGGATCACCTCGCGCCCCGTATCGGATTTCTGCTGGACCCGCACCGTCCCCTCGATCAGCAGCAGAAGATTGTCCGCCGATTGACCGGGAGCGAAAATCTCGGTGCCTTCGGGGACTGTCAGCACCTTGCTACCCGCGACCAGCGCCGTGCGGATGTCATCGGGCAGCTGCTTCAGGCCTTCGAATTTATCAATCCAGCCAGTTGTTTCGGGTGTCATCGGTAAAAGCTCCCCTGCCTTGCTCCGGCCTAGGCCTAGCTCCGGCGGCGGCAAAATGCCAGCCGTGGAGATTTTTACACGGCGTCCGGAACCCTGCGTCATCCAGGCGGTTTGCCTTGCATGATCCGTGCCACGCTCCGCGCCCCGTCCCTGCTGTCCCTTCTTCTGTTCTGGTGTCTGGCGGTCATACCGCCCGGCGCGCAGGCAGAGGAAGCTGCGGCCTCCGAGGAATGGTATCAGGTCGATGCGCTCAATCGCGGGCTGGGCACGACACCCGACAAGATCGACCGCACTACGCCGCGCTCGGCTCTGGAGAGTTTCATCATTCAGGCCAATAACGGCGACTGGCTGGCCGCCGCGCATATGCTGGATCTGTCGGATATCGACGAGATGGAACAGCGCACCAGAGGCCCCGAGCTTGCAAGGGATTTCAAGACTCTTCTGGACCGTAAGATCATCATCGACTGGTATGCGCTCTATGACCGCCCCGATGGCATGAACGAGCGCGGCGGGGCCGAGACGCCGATGGCGGGCAAGTCGCGCCGGTCGATCCTGCTATGGTATGTCGATCTGGGCGACCGGCCGGTGCCGATCCGCATCAATCGGATCAAGCCGAAAAACAGCGAGCCGGTCTGGGTAGTCTCGCGCCAGACGGTGGATAATCTGCCCGCGCTCGGCGATGCGTTCGCGCCCTCCGCGCTCGAGAAGGCCCTGCCTACGGTTTTGCGGCAGGAAGCGATCTGGGGTCTGCAATGGTGGGAGGCGATCGGTTTGCCTCTGGCGATCGCGATCACGGCCCTTATGGGCTGGGTCACCAAAAAGATCCTGTCGCGCGGCATGCATCGTGACCGCCGTGCCGCCCCCGGTTCCTTCCTCGTGGCGATACGCGGCCCCATGACCCTTCTGGTCATGACGGCGACGATGGGGCTGATTTCCAACAAGCTCTTTATCTTCTCGGGCCGTATCGACACGATTTTGTCGCCTCTGACCGTCTTCGGGATCGTGGCGGCGGTGCTGTGGCTCATCGTCAATATCGCCGACGTGATCATCGAGAGGCTGGTCTCCTTCGATGGGGGCGAGCTCAGTGCGATCGGCGAGGGGCAGGAACTGCGTCGCGCAATGGCCACCCGGGTCTCGGCGCTCAGGCGCGGGGGGATCGTGCTGATCGCAATGGTGGGCGTGGGGATCGTTCTCAACGAGGCCTCCGTCATGCAATCGCTCGGGATCTCGCTTCTGGCATCGGCGGGGACGATCGGTCTGCTTCTGGCCTTCGCCGCACGCAATATCCTGTCCAATATTCTGGCCTCGCTCCAAATCTCGATGAACCAGTCGGCGCGGATCGGCGACAAGATCCTGTTCCGCGATTATATATGCTCGGTCGAGCGGATCAATTTCACCTATGTCCAGCTGCGCATCTGGACGGGGAAACGGCTCGTGGTGCCGGTGGTCGATTTCGTGGCCGAGCCGTTCGAGAACTGGACGATGCAGGAGCATTTTACCCTGTTCGAGGTTATCCTGCGGCTTGATCACCGGACGGATGTCACGCCGCTCCGGGAATATTATCACCGCCTTCTCGACGAATATGGCCTACGCGATGATCCCGATAGCCGCGGCGTCTATGTGTCCAACCACGATATTTGGGGACAGGAGGTTCTGTTCCTCGTGCCGAGCGACGACCCGAATACCGGTCTTGTGACGGCCAACGAGGTGCGTGAGGCGCTGCTGGCAAAGGCGCGCGAAATCGATTGCGACGCCAGGCCGGTCTTCCCGCGTCATGCGCCGATGGACGCTGATGCGGTGCCTGCACAGAGTTGACCCCTTCATTCCGGCCTGCCATGGCTTGTGCGACCATCCTATCACGGAGACACATGATGACGCCTGCCGAACTCGCCGCCTATATCGATCACACCGCGTTGAAGCCCGATGTCACCACCGCCCAGATCGATGCGCTCTGCGCAGAGGCCGCCAGCCATGGGTTCAAATCGGTCTGTGTGAATTCCATCCATGTCCCGCGCGCGGCCAAGGCGCTTGCAGGCAGCGGGGTTCTGGTCTGCACCGTTGTGGGGTTCCCGCTCGGAGCCTCTCCGAGCGTTGTGAAAGTGGCCGAAACGGAATGGGCAATCGCGCAGGGCGCGACCGAGATCGATATGATGATCTCCGTAGGCGATCTGATCGACGGGCATCTGGACGCGGTGCGTGCCGATATCGCCGCAGTCAAGGCCGCCTGTGGCGATCTTTGCCTCAAGGTCATTCTCGAGACATGCCTCCTGACCGGAAGCCAGATCGCCACGGGCTGTCATCTGGCCAAGGAGGCAGGGGCGGATTTCGTGAAGACCTCTACCGGTTTCTCGTCGGGCGGCGCGACAATCGAGGCGATCTCGATCATGCGCAAGACGGTCGGTCCGGAGATGGGTGTGAAGGCTTCGGGCGGTGTCTCGACGACGGAGGATGCGCTGGCGATGATCGCGGCGGGAGCCAGCCGGATCGGCGCCTCCAAAAGCCTCGCGATCATTGGCGCTTAATATATTTCGAATCGCTCGCTTTGTGACGAAATTGTGAATGTGCAAATATAAACATTAGCATGCTGTGTTTCTGTCATTTACGGATGAAACACACAGGCGTAGAGGGACGTCATCAATTAGGCGGCTAACCTTGTTCACTGCTGGTTAGCCGTATTCACTTGGAGATGACTATGAAAACCACTCTCGTTGCTGCCGCTATCGTTCTTGCCGCTTCCGCAGGTTTCGCTTCTGCCGAAGGCGCAGGCCACGCGCAACTCGCCGCTCAGCTGGGCCTGAACGGTGCCGATTTCACCACTGCGGAACTGACCAATATCCGTGATGCAAAAATCAACGGTGACGTTCAGGAAGCAAAATACTTCCTGAACCACGAGAACCGTGCAAAAGAAAATACCTCGGTTTCTCAAGGTAAAGCCCAGCTGGCAGAGCAGCTCGGCGTTGATGCATCGAAATACTCGATGGCAGAACTCGTTTCGCTCTCGAGCGCGGATGACGCGAAAGAAGCCCGCTTCATCGAAACCGGCACTTCGCGCAATACCGTCGCGCCGATCGCACGCCCCTATCTTGGCACGGGCCGCTAATTCCGGCTCTGTCATGACCGTTGCACATCACTGATGTGCATCTCCAGTGAGGAAGGGTGATCCGAGTCCGGATTGCCCTTCTTCCAATTTTGCCTACTGTCTAAGCAGCTTGAAAACCCACCCTGAATTAGCGGTTTATTCAACAGCTGACTTATAAACTGCCGTGTCATTTCCGTCTTCTGGCGGGCCCGGCCTACATTGCACATCGCATTTTGCTGCCTATATCCAGTTGGACCGTTCGCATGAGAACCGGAATAGGAAAGAGACGATGGGATATGTAAAAACCGCTATGCTGATGGCTGCCGTCACGGCGCTGTTTCTGGGGCTTGGCTATCTCTTGGGTGGCAGCACGGGGATGGTTATCGCCTTCGTGATTGCTGCGGCGATGAACATCTTCAGCTACTGGAATTCCGACAAGATGGTGCTGCGGATGCATAACGCCCAGCCCATCGGTCCGCGCGATCCGTCCGGCCTGAACGAGATGGTGGCAGAGCTTGCGCGCAACGCCGATCTGCCGATGCCCGCGCTCTATATCATCGACACCCCCCAGCCCAATGCGTTTGCCACGGGGCGCAACCCCGAGAATGCGGCCGTGGCTGTCAGCTCGGGCCTCATGCAGGTGCTCTCGCGCGAGGAGCTGGCGGGGGTGGTGGCCCACGAACTGGCGCATATCAAGAACCGCGATATCCTGATCATGACGATCACCGCGACCTTTGCCGGTGCGATCTCGATGCTGGCGAATTTCGCGCTGTTCTTCGGCGGCAATCGCGAGGAGAACCGGCTGGGTATCGTGGGCACATTGGCCATGATGTTCCTCGCGCCTCTCGCGGCCTCTCTGGTGCAGATGGCGATCTCGCGCACGCGCGAATATGCCGCCGACAAGCAGGGGGCGCAGATCTGCGGCCATCCGCTCTGGCTGGCCTCGGCGCTGGAGCGCATCCAGCAGGGTGCGGCGCAGGTCGATAATATTGCCGCCGAGCGCAACCCTGCCACGGCGCATATGTTCATCATCAACCCGCTGCACGGGGGCGGGCGCGACAAGCTGTTCTCGACGCACCCCGCAACCGAGAACCGCGTGGCGGCGCTGCGCGAACTTGCCGCGCAGATGGGCGATAATGGGACGATGCGTCCCGCAGCGTCCCGCCGGCCCGTCCATGCCCAGCCTTTCCAAACCCCGTCGCAGGACGATGATGTCAGCGGCAGCTCGCTTCCCAAAGTGGGCCGCCACCGTGACCGGAACAGCCCCTGGAACTGAAGGGTTTAGCGTTTTACCGCAAAGCGGCGGGCCGCCCATGACGCCATAGGTGGCCCCGCAATCAGCACGACAAACAGCCGCAGGATCTGCAAGGTCATTACAAAGGACATGTCCGAGCCGCTGGAATAGGACAGGGCGGCCACGGCATCGATACTGCCCGGAACGGCAGCCAGCACGCCACTGAGCGTGTCGACATCCACCGCCCATGCAAGCGCGAAGCCGACCCCGCCGCCCAACAACACCATGACGATGGCCGCCCCGATGATTGCGGGCAGGGCAGCGCCTGCCTGACGCAGGAGCGGGCGGTCGAAGCGCAGACCCACATGCGCGCCGATCACGAGATAGGCCGCCACCAGAAACTCATGCGGCATGACCACGTTGACGCCTGCAGATTTCAGCGCAATCGCGGTGATCATCGGCACCATCAATCCGCCCGCCGGAACAAAGCGCATGAACCTCTGCGACAGTGGAGCCAGCAGGATCAGCATACAGGGGATCCAGATGGGCCCATGCGGGCTGACCTTCGCCGCCCCTGCTTGTGCAGGATCGGCAAGCCCCGTCATATGGAGGACCGCCGCCAAAGCGGACATCGACAGGATCACCACCAGAATCCGGATGATCTGGATGATGGCCACTGCCCGCGCATCCATGTTGCGCTCCTCGCTAATGGCGATCACGGCGCT
The DNA here is from genome assembly GCF_037949795.1 of Thioclava sp. GXIMD2076. Lineage (NCBI taxonomy): Bacteria > Pseudomonadati > Pseudomonadota > Alphaproteobacteria > Rhodobacterales > Paracoccaceae > Thioclava > Thioclava sp. GXIMD2076. The sequence continues at coordinate 303,196 of NZ_CP149933.1, read as the reverse complement.
TGCCATGCCGGGCAGGAAACCCCAGATCGCCTCCTCTTTCGCGATGCGGCCCATCCGTCCGACAACGACCCCCGCCGCAATCGCGATGACCATCGTGGCAAAGAGGCTGGCCAGCGCCTCGGGCCAGAACTCGCCCAGACGCGCGAGTGTGTCGGGTCGGTAGCTCGAGGCGATGAGAACCCCCGTCGCGCCTTGTGCGAGAGCCCGCAAATCGCGGTTGAAAGCCATTTTGTATCCGGCCAGACCGAAACACATCCCCGCGACGATCGGCCCGATCAGCAAGCCTGCCGGCACCCCGAAATAGGACAGCACTCCGCCCGCTGCGATGCCGCTGATAACGATGGCGAGCCATGATACGATCCGTCTTGCCTGCATGCGGGGCCTGTCCTGACTGGTGGTGTTTCGGAGGTGATGTGGCGCGGGAGTAGGGGAGGTCAAACGGCGAGGGCCGCGCGTCGGGACTGCAGGGCCAGCGCCGCGCCCAGACAGGCGAGCCCGATAACAACCAGCCCGAACCAGAAGAAGGCCGGTGACAGTCCGATCAGGTCGATGAGCCCGCCCATCACGACGGTTGGCACGGCATTCGACAGATAGCCCACTACATAGAAACGCGAGATCCAGTTCGCGCGGGTTTCGGGCGGGGCGGCCTGTGTGGCGATGCCGAGCGCGGAGACAAAGGCGGCGCCATAGAAAAAGCCGCAGACCGGCATCATCGCGAGCATGATCCAGCCATGTTCTCCGGGGAGCGCCAGAAGAAGGATGCTTTGCGCCAGCGCCAGCCCGATCATGCCGATGATCAGGGTCCGCAGGGGCAGTGAACGGCCCCAGAATACCTGACCCACACCACCAAACAGCTGGAACAGCGCCGGAACCATGCCCGCCAGGCCGACGGAGCGGATCGCGTAGGCGCGCTGGCCCAGATCGGTGCCGATCGCCATCAGGAGCGAGCCGAGCATCCACGCGACCGTCAGGCCGAGACAGGCCAGAAGATAGAGCCCGAGTTGTCCGCCCTGCGACGCTCCCGACGCGGCTTTCGCGCCTGCGCCCGTGCGGGGCTCGCGCGGGGGCCATGCGGCCAGTTTCAGCCCGACCATCGCCAAGACCGCAAGGCCCACGATGATCACGAAGGGCAGGGAGGTGGCGGCGAGGCCCAGTTCGAGGCAGGTGGCCGTCAGGAGCGGTCCGCCCGCAGCGCCCAGCGTGAAAGCCAGCGTGGCAAACATCGCCGCGCGGCCACGTTTGTCGGGGTGGGACAGCTCGAACAGCGCCGTCGAGGCGGTGCCAGTGATCAGCCCCGTGCCGAAGCCGTTGAGGAACCGCCCCGTCAGCAGCGTCCACAGGCTGTCGGGATGGCTGAAGATCGCCGCCCCCAATGCCGTGATCAGCAGCCCCGGCCACAGAACGAAGCGCAGATCGCGGATGCCCGAACCGATCGCGCCCGCCAGAAACAGCGCGCAGAGCGTGCCGACGGCATAGGTGGCGAAAATCGCCGTGCCCATGACCTGCGGCAGGTCCAGATGCGCGATATAGAACGGATAGAGCGGGCTTGGAGCGGTGCTGCCCAGAAGCGCCGAGAACATGGCGAGCATGCAGGCCGCCGGACCCAGCTTGCCCGCAGCAGCGCCTGAAACCGGAGAGGGGGAAGACATTATGAAGGCCTCGAGACAGGAAAAGGCCGCCACCCGTTGCCGGATGGCGGCCTGACGTTACAAGCTAACTAGGCTTATTTTCCTGTCAGAACAAGTGTTCCACCTCGGGGGCGGGCACAAAACGCCAAGCGCGGCGCGGGCCGGCCATCACGTTGAGATAATACATTTCGAACCCGTGCGGTGCGCCACAAGGATGGTGTCCGCGCGGCACGCAAACGACATCGCCATCCTTGACCGCCATCACCTCGTCGAGCGAGCCATCATCGGTATAGACGCGCTGGATGCCCCAGCCCTGACCGGGGTTGATGCGGTGGTAATAGGTCTCTTCGAGATAGGTCACACGCGGGAAATCATCCTCGTCATGGCGGTGGCTCGGGAAGGACGACCAGTTACCTGCGGGGGTGAAGACCTCGGTCACCAGCAGGCTGTCGCAGTAATCCTCGGCTTCCATGGCGATATTGTTGATATGGCGCTCGTTCGAGCCCTCGCCGCGCTGGGTCAGGGTAATATTGTCGGGGCCGATCTTGCGCGCCTCGTGGCCGCCCTTGCCGGGGGCAAGGCAGACCGCGATGGTACAGTCGGTCTCGGCGACAGCCTCCCAATCGGTGCCGTTCGGCAAATAGAGGCAATGCGGCGGGGTCTTCTCGAAGACATTCATCCGCTCGCCCAGCACACCCCAATCCTTGCCCGCGCCCTTGATCGCGGCCTTGCCCTCGACCATCACGAGAATGACCTCGTTCGACCCGGTGGCCTCTGCCGCCGTGTCGCCCGCTTTCAGTTTATAGAGCGAAAATCCCACATAGCGCCAACCGGCCAGCGCAGGGGTAATTTCATGTACCTTCCCGCGGGTTCCGAAGGGCTTGTGCTGCAAATTCGTCATGTTCCTCTCCTCTTTCTCGGCTCTTCCGCGCGATGGCGCGGCCTCCTGCCCAATGTAGATCATGCCGCCTGTCCGGCATCAACTGGCGGTGCAAAACCGCAGCCCTGACCTCTCCGCATGCGATCCATGCGTATCGCGCGCCGGATTGCCAATGGTTTATCCTATGATTTGAGGGGGCTGCGCATTTTCTTTCAAAATGCAATATTCGGGTGCCGCAGGGCATGGCTCCACCACGCCGCCGCCGCATTGCGTCGCTGGCGGCTCGGTGCAGCGGCGCCTTTGACAGTTTCGTGATGGTCCGGTCAGGGATATTCCCTGCGGGTCGTGGTAGAACAACGCCGGACGGCTGAACGCAAAAACCCGGCCGCGAGGCCGGGTTTTCTGTATCGATATGCCTGCGATCGGGGAGCCCGATGCGGCAAGTCCGGATCAGGTACCCGGGGTGGTGGTGGTGTCCGACGAATCGTCGTTAGCAGCCACTGCGATGCTGATTGCAACGATGGTCACCATGGTGCCGGCAACGATGATGCCGGTGCCTGCACCAGCAAGCGGGCCAGGAAGGCTGGTCGGGCCGGGTGCTTGTGCGTTTGCTGCGGAAGCAGCAGTGATCAGGGCGAGAGCCGCGAGTACTTTCTTCATTACAAAACTCCAATAGGGGACAGCTATT